>JANQEJ010000271.1 GCA_028278425.1 Planctomycetota bacterium
GTCGATGTTCAGACCGCCGGCGAGGTCGGCCTGCGTCTCGTCGGTCGAGTGCACGTCCTGGAGGCCGTAGTCACCGAGGCCGCAGACGCCGCCGGTGGCCGTCATGCCGCCGTTGACGAAGTAGGTCAGCGCCGTGTCGGACGCCGTGGTGCCGTCGGCCGGAAGGACGACGCCCGTGCCCGGCGTGCTGCTGAAGTTGAGCTCGACTAGGTAGCCGTTCACGAAGCCCGTGGGCGGGCACGTGGAGCCGGGGGGCGAGCACAGCGACGGGGCGACCGTGCAGGGGTTGCCGAAGCCGGAGTTGCCGACGATGACCAGCGTCTCGGTGGTGAAACCGTTCTGGACGAAGCCGGGCTCGAGGATCCCGGGGTTGACCGTCGAGGCGACGGCCGGGCCGAGGGTCCGCTCGTAGAAGTCGGCGGCCGACGAAGCCGGGGAGCCGATGGTTCCCCAGAACGTGTCGAAGAGCGACTCGTAGAAGCCGTCGACCTCCATGACCGACCCGAGGGGGGTCACGTGGTTGAGGGTGCCGGCACCCGTGAGGACCTTGTAGTACCAGTCACCGGCGACGTCCGGGGGGTTGGCGGCCGCGGTAAAGCCGGAGCTCGGGCTCGAGAGCAGGAAGACAACGTCGCCGCCATTGTTGAGCGTGACGTTGTTCGAGTTGACCTGGGCCGCCGCGAAGCCGGCCGTCAGGGCCATGGCGCTCGCGACGCCGAGGAAGCGGGTAGCAGTTGTCACTAGTGATACTCCTGATGAGAGGGAGAGGAATGGGCGCCCAAACGATAGCCGGCCAGAAGATGCGCGGAGCAAGTTTGCCCGCATCAACGACTTAGAACCGAGTCGCAATGCACTATCGAGGCCGATCGGGCTACCCGGTCCAGTAAGACGGGGGTTCGAGGGCCCCAGTTCCGTCCGAATCGCGGACGTTTGCGAGCCACCACACGCCCATTTGGCAGTACATGCCGAATTGGCGGCTTCCGCGGCGGCGTACCCCTCTCCTGAGCCCGCGAGGGCCGGTTTTTACCCTGGCATGTCGATTGCCCCAAGGGGGTGGACCAACCCGAGGAGCCAGCCCCATGAACCACGCGCCGCAGCCCGAGCAAGAAGCCCCGCCGGAAGCGCTTTCCGTTTTCGCCCGCGACCTCACCGCCGATGCAGCGGCCGGAAAGCTGGACCCGGTCATCGGCCGCGACGTGGAGATCCGCCGCGTGATGCAGGTGCTGTCGCGGCGGCGGAAGAACAACCCCGTCCTCATCGGCGATCCCGGCGTCGGCAAGACGGCGATCGCCGTGGGCCTCGCGAACCGGATCGTGGCCGGAGACGTGCCCGAGGGCCTGAAGAAGAAGAAGCTTCTGGCCCTCGACCTGGGCGCCATCCTCGCCGGGGCGAAGTACCGCGGCGAGTTCGAGGAGCGGATGAAGGCCGTGCTGGCCGAGATCGAGCAGCGGGGGGACGTGCTCCTCTTCATCGACGAGCTCCACACCCTGGTCGGCGCCGGCGGCGCCGAGGGCGCCGTGGACGCGGCCAACCTCCTGAAGCCCGCCCTCGCCCGCGGCGACCTCCACTGCATCGGCGCGACGACGCTCGACGAGTACAGGAAGCACGTCGAAAAGGACAAGGCGCTGGAGCGGCGCTTTCTCCCCGTCCTGATCGGCGAGCCGACGGTCGAGGACACCGTCGCGATCCTGCGCGGCCTGAAGGAGCGCTACGAGGTCCACGGGGGCGTCCGCATCCTGGACGAGGCGCTCGTCGCCGCCGCGCGGCTCTCCGACCGGCACATCACCGAGCGCTTCCTGCCCGACAAGGCGATCGACCTGGTCGACGAGGCGGCGGCGCAATTGCGCATCTCGATCGACTCGATGCCTCCGGAGCTGGACGAGCTCGAGCGCAAGATCCGCCAGCTCGAGATCGAGCGTTCCGCCCTCGAGAAGGAGAAGGGCGCCAAGGAACGCCGCGCCGCGGTCGACGACGAGCTCGCCGGCCTGCGCGAGCGCGTCGAGGCCCTGCGCGCCCGCTGGAACGCCGAGAAGGACCTGATCACGAAGATCCACGCCGGCCGGGCGCTCATCGAGAGCCTGAAGGCCGAGGCCGACCGCAAGGAGCGCGAGGGCGACCTCGAGCGCGTGGCCGCGATCCGCTACGGCGAGATGCCGTCCACCGAAGCCGAGATCCAGGCCAACGAGAAGGCCCTGGACGAGCTCCAACAGAACGGCGCCCTCCTGCCGGAGGAGGTCGACGCGGAGATGATCGCGCAGGTGGTCAGCCGCTGGACCGGCATCCCGGCCACGCGGCTGCTCGAGACCGAGCGCGACAAGCTCCTCCACATGGAGGATCGGCTCCGCCGGCGCGTCGTGGGCCAGGACCACGCCCTGACGTCGATCTCCGAGGCGGTGCGCCGCGCGCGCGCCGGGCTCCAGGAGACGACGCGTCCGCTGGGCTCGTTCCTGCTCCTCGGCCCGACGGGCGTCGGCAAGACCGAGTCCGCCCGCGCGCTCGCCGAGTTCCTCTTCGACGACGAGCACGCGATGGTGCGGCTCGACATGAGCGAGTTCATGGAGCGGCACGCGGTCGCGCGGATCCTCGGCGCGCCCCCCGGCTACATCGGCTTCGAGGAGGGCGGGACGCTGACCGAGGCGGTGCGGCGCAAGCCCCACTCGGTCGTTCTCCTCGACGAGATCGAGAAGGCGCACCCGGACGTGTTCAACGTTCTGCTCCAGATCCTCGACGACGGCCGGCTGACCGACGGGCAGGGACACGTGGTCGACTTCACGCAGACGCTGGTCCTGATGACGAGCAACCTGCGCAGCGACGAGGACCTGCGGTCCTTCTTCCGGCCCGAGTTCATCAACCGGCTGGACGAGGTGATCACCTACCAGCCGCTCGCGCGGGAGAGCCTGCGGGCCATCGTCGAAGTCCAGCTCGACCGGGTGCGCAAGCACCTCGCCGAGCAGGAGATCGAGCTCGAGCTCACGAACGCGGCCCTCGACCGGCTCGCCGAAGAGGGCTGGAGCCCCGAGTTCGGCGCGCGCCCGCTCAAGCGCGCGATGCAGCGCCACGTGCAGAACCTGCTGGCCGACGCAATCCTCGGCGGACGGCTCGCGCGGGGTCAGACCGCGCGCGTCGACGTGCGCGACGGCGAGTTCGAGCTCTCGATCCCGGCGCGCGAAGAAGCGGCGGCCTGAGCCGCAGATGGGCCGGCTACCATGCGCGCATGGGCCGGCCCGTTCTCGTTCACGGCGCGATCTACGCGGCGCTCTTCGCGCTGGTCTTCGCCGCCTTCCGGCCGGCGCTCGGAGCGGACTTCGTCAACTGGGACGATCCGATCCTGATCGTGAACAACCCGCACTTCCGCGGGTTCTCAAGCGAGCACCTGGGCTGGATGCTCACGAGCTTCCGGCTCGGGCACTGGCAGCCGCTGACGTGGCTGAGCTACGCGGTGGACCACTGGCTCTGGGAGCTGAACCCGAAGGGCTACCACCTGACCAACGTGGCGCTTCACGCGGTCAACGCCGTGCTCTTCTTCCACCTCGCGCGGGCGGTCTTCCGCGCCGCCGGCGCGGCCGCGGCGGAACGGCTCGGCCCCGCGTTCCTCGCCGCGCTGTTCTTCGCGCTGCACCCGCTCCGGGTCGAGTCCGTCGCCTGGGTGACCGAGCGGCGCGACGTGCTCTCGACCCTGTTCCTTCTGCCGGCGGTGATTCTCTGGCTGAAGTGGGTTCGCCAAGGACACGTGCTCGCCTACTCGGCCGCGCTTCTTCTTTTCGGCCTCTCCCTCTGCTGCAAGGCCTGGGGCATGACGCTGCCGGCGGTCCTGCTCGCGCTCGACGTCTGGCCGCTCCGGCGCTTCACGCGGGAGACCGCGGTGCGCCGCCTCGTCGAGAAGATCCCCTTCGCGCTCCTCGCCTTGGGCGCCGCCGTCCTGGCGTACGTCGCCCAGGAGCGCTCGGGAGCGATGACGATGGCCGCGCACTTCTCGCCGCTGCAGAAGGCCGCCCAGGCCTGCTTCGGCCTCTGCTTCTACGTCGTGCAGTCCTTCTGGCCGTCGAGCCTGAACCCGATCCACCTGCTCGACCGCGGTCTGGATCCGACCCGCCCCGTTTTCCTCGCGAGCTTCGCCGGCGTCGCGGCCGGTGCCGTCGCGGGATTCCTGCTCCGCCGCCGCCGGCCGGCGCTGACCGCCGCGCTCGTCGTGTACGGCATCGTCGTCTCGCCGGTCCTCGGCCTGACGCAGAGCGGCGTACAACTCGTCGCCGACCGCTACAGCTACCTCGCGACGATGCCGCTCGCGCTCCTGCTCGCCGGCGCCCTCGGTCGCACGGCCCCGGGACGCGCGTCGTGGGCGGCGGGCGGAGCCGCCGCGCTCGCGGTCGCCGGTCTCGGGGCTCGCACGTACGCCTACTCCGGCGTTTGGACGGGTCCGCTCTCGCTCTGGGACCACACGATCGAGGCCGACGGCGAGAACTACCTCGCCTACACGAAACGCGGGAGCGCGAGGCACGCCGCCGGCGACGTGGCGGGCGCCGAAGCCGACTTCGGGCGCGCGATCGAGATCGCTCCGAACTATCCGGACGCGTACCTGGGCCGCGCACAACTCCACGTTCGGTCGAATCCCGACGCGGCGCTGGCGGACTTCACGACGGTGATCGAGCGCCGGCCCGACCACGTCCTCGCGCGCATCAACCGCGGTTCGCTCTTGATCCAGCGGCAAGACTACGCCGGCGCCGTCGACGACCTGACCGTCGCGCTTCGCTCGCCGGGCTCGCGCCCGACCGCCCTGCTCAACCGGGGCGTCGCGTACCTGCGCATGGGCGACGCCGCCTCGGCGCTGGCGGACTTCGAGGCGGCGCTCGCCGAGGCGCCCGCGGGCTGGGCGCACCGCGCGAACGCCGAGGCCAAGGCGTCGGAAGCCCGGGCGAAGCTCTAGCGCGCAACCGGCGTGGCCGCGGATCGACGCGAGGATTCGGCTACGCTATGGCCGTGAACCGTATCCGACGACTTCTGCCGCTCCTGGCGCTTCTCGCGGGTTGCGGCGGCGCGGGCGGCGGCAGGGACACGAACGTCCTCCTCATCTCGCTCGACAGCACGCGGCGCGATCTCCTCGGCGCCTACGGCTTCGAGTCCGCCCACGCGCCGGGACTCTCGAGCAGCCCGAACCTGGACCGCCTGGCGGCCGAAGGCGTCCTGATGGAGGACGCCTACGCGACGACGTCGTGGACGCTGCCGTCGCACATGTCGATGCTGACGGGTCAGCCGGAGCTCGTCCACGCGGTGGAGATCGACTACCTGCGGCCGGACCGGACGCGACCGACCCTCGCGAGCGCGCTGAAGGCGCGCGGGTACCGCACGGCGGGCTTCTACTCCGGTCCGTACCTCGATCCGCGCTTCGGTTTCGCCGAGGGCTTCGACCGCTACGAAGACGGCTACGGCGCCGCGCTGGCCGACGCCTCGCGCGCGTTGCGCGCGGCCGACGAGCGGGTCGAGCAGTCCGGCGACCGGGCGGCACTCCAGGCGCGGCAGCAGGCGCTCGTGCGGGTCGAGGCCCTCTCCCACAAGGACGTCAGCTCGGCCTCGATCGTCGACGCGGCCCTGGCCGAGCTCGAGGCGGCCGCCGCCGCGGGCGAGCCGTTCTTCCTCTTCGCGCACTTCTTCGACCCGCACTACGACTACGTTCCGCCGGCGCCGCACGACGAAGCCTTCGATCCGGACTACGCGGGCGAGCTCGACGGGCGCGACTTCTGGGTGAACCCCAAGCTCAGCGAGCCCGATCCGCGCAATCCGGGTTTGCGAGTGCGCCGCGCCAGCGATCGCGACATGGAGCACCTGCGCGCGCTCTACGCCGGCGAGCTCGCCTGGACGGACGCGCAGATCGGCCGGCTCCTCGACAAGCTCGACGAGCTCGGGCTCGCGGAGAACACGCTGGTCATCGTCACCGCCGACCACGGCGACGAGTTCTTCGAGCACGGCTCGCTCGGTCACCGTCGGACGCTCTTCGAAGAGGTCGTCCGGGTGCCGATGATCCTGCGGCTGCCCGGCGCGCTCGACGCGAACCGCCGCGTGGAGGGCCTCGTGTCGACGACCGACGTCGTCCCCACCGTGCTCGAGCTGCTCTCCTTGCCGTCCATCCCCGGGCTCACGTCGACGAGCATGGTCGGGCTGATCGAGGGGCGCGAGGACGGCGAGGACCGCGCCGTCCTCGGACGCATCCTGACCGCGGCCGAGATCGCGATCTTGTCGCCGGCCGACGACGGGACGCGGATCCCCGGGCAGCTCCTCAAACTGCAGGAGACCTACCGCAAGGGGCCGATCAAGATCACGCGCGAGCGGAGCTGGCCCGAGGTGCGCGGCCCCGTCCCGCCGGCGGCGATGGCGGTGATCGAGAAGAAGCGCGACGAGGACTACGCGCGCGAGCGCCTGGTGTGGATCGACCTCGAGCGGCATCCGGAGGAGCGCGCGGCGGACCACTCGTCCGACTTCAGCGATCCGCGCGCGCGCGCCGCGCTCGAGGAGTTCCGCGACCTGTACGTCGAGCTCCTGCGCGAGCGCACCGGCGCGCGGTTGCAGGACGACGAGGACGGGCCGCTCGTCGGCCTCGGCGGGCTCGGCTACACCGCGGGGACGGCACCGGAGGACGCGACCGCGGTCGATCGGTTCGTGCCGCCTCCGCCGGGCATCGACGTCGTGGGAGAGCCCCGATAGGCGACGTGGAGAAAGCGCCGCGCCTTCGTCTGGCCCTCGTGTGCGGGCTCCTGATCGCCGCCGTGTTCGGGGCGTTCTGGCCCGCGCTCTCCGCGGGTTTCCTCACCCTGGACGACGACTTCACGATCACGCGGAACGAGTACTTCCGCGGCCTCGACGGCGAGCGCCTGAAGTGGATGTTCACGACGTTCCGGATGGGGCACTGGCAGCCGCTGTCCTGGGTCACGTTCGGAATCGACTACACGATCTGGGGGCTGAACCCCCGCGGCTACCACCTGACCAACCTGGTCCTTCACTCCGCCAACGCCGTGTTCTTCTTCTTCCTCGCCCGCGCGGTCCTGCGCGCGGCGGGATCGCCGAGCGCGGAACGGATCGGGCCTGCACTCTTCGCCGCGCTGCTCTTCGCCGCGCACCCGTTGCGGGTCGAATCGGTGGCCTGGGTCACCGAGCGGCGCGACGTCCTCTCCACGTTCTTCCTGCTGCCGGCGTTGACGATCTACTTCGGCTGGCTGCGCGAAGCGCGGCTCCTCTCGTTGCGGTACGCCGCGGTGCTGGCGCTCTTCGCGCTGTCGTTGCTTTCGAAGGCGTGGGCGATCACGCTGCCGGCCGTGCTGCTCGTCGTCGACGTCTGGTTCGGCCGGCTGACGATCTGGCCGCTCTCGGGAAAAGAGCTGACCCGGTGCGTCCTCGAGAAGATCCCCGTGGCGGTGGTGGCGGCCCCAGCGGCGGTGTTCGCGTTCCTCGCGCAGAAGGACGCGGGAGCGATGGAGTACGCGGTGCACTTCAACCCGGTGCAGAAGCTCGCGCAGGCGTCGTTCGGGCTCTGCTACTACATACTGAAGTCGCTTTGGCCGACCGACCTCCAGCCGGTCCACCTGCTCGACAAGCAGCTCGACCCCGCGAGCCCGCTCTTCCTCGCGAGCTTCGCCGGCGTCGCGGCCGGTATCGCCATCGGTTTCCTGCTCCGCCGGCGCGTCCCGGCCGTTACCGCGGCGCTGGCGGTCTACGCGATCGTCGTCTCGCCCGTGCTCGGGTTCACGCAGAGCGGACTCCAGCTCGTGGCGGACCGCTACTCGTACCTGTCGATGATGCCCTTCGCTCTGCTCGCCGGGGCGGCGTTCGGGCGGATCGCGACTCCGTACCTGCGCCGGCAAGCAGCGGTCGCCGCCGCCGCGGTCGTGATCGTCTGCGGAGTCCTCACCTTCCGCTACGCGATCGTCTGGCAGAACTCGATCCGGTTCTGGGAGCACTCCCTCGCGCTCGATCCGACCAACTCGTTCGCGTGGAACCAGCTCGGCGCGACGCTCATGAACGAGGGCGACAACGACCGGGCGGCCGAGTGCTTCGAGGAGGCGCTGGTACACGACCCGGAGTCGCATCTCGCGTTCGAGAACCGCGGCCTCGTCCGCGTGAACCTGGGCGACCGGGAGGGAGCCCTCAGCGACTGGGACCGCGCCATCGAGCTGCGCCCGAGCTGCCCGCGGGCGTGGGTCAACCGGGGGACGGTGCTCTTCTCACAGCAGCAGTACGCCGCCGCGCGCGCCGACTACGAAGAGGCCCTGCGCATCCGGTACGACCAGGCCGTGGTGTGGCTCAACCTGGGGAGCGCTTGCAGCCGGCTGGGCGACTACGCCGCGGCGCGCGACGCGCTCAACACGTGTCTCGATCAGGCCGCCACCGGATCGCAAGTCTACGAGCAGGCCCTGCGCCAGCTCGCCGCCCTGCCGCAGTGACGCGCGATCGAGACGAACGCTCGGACTACCAGCGCATCTACGCGATGGTCGACAGTATCCCCCGCGGGTGCGTCGCCACGTACGGGCAGATCGCCGAAGAGGCCGGTCTTCCCGGCCACGCGCGCCAGGTGGGCTACGCGATGCGGCACCTGCCCGAGGGCACCGCGCTCCCCTGGCACCGCGTCATCAACGCGAAGGGCGAGATCAGCCCGCGGCCGGGAAGCGGCTACCCGAGCCAGCGCCGTCTGCTGCGGGCCGAAGGCGTGCGCTTCGACCGACGCGGCCGCGTCGACCTCAAACGGTTCGGGTGGAAGCCGGACTTCTGATTACGGCTGGACGTCGATGTCCACGCCGTTGCCGCTCTCGAAGAGGCCGCCGGAGAACGCGGCGAACTGGGCGAAGACGGTCACGCCGGACGTGCCCGGCGGCAGCGACGGCACGACGGCGACGAAGTCTCCCGCGGCATCGGTCACGCCGGCGACCGTCAGGGCGAACGGCGGCGCGATGTTCATGACCAGACCCGGGAGCGGAGCGAGCGGCGGGTCCTGCTTGAAGAGCGAGATGCCGAGGAACGCGAGCGCGCCCGCGTTGTTCGAGGATCCGCCGAAGTACGCCGGCTGGCCCTCGTGGAGCTCGGTGAGGGCGAACGTCGACACGCCCGCCGCCGCGGGACCGTAGGACACGCCGACGTCGCCGGTCGCCGTGTAGCCGTTCGCCGCTGAGCTGCCGGTGTTGCCGTAGCGGTCGCTCGAGACCACCTTGTAGCTCACCGCGCCGACGAAGTTCCCGGGGATCTCCCCGCGGAAGAGCTGGCCGTGCGAGCTCGTCATGGGCAGCTTCGGCACCGCGACCCCGTTGACGGTGATCGCGAGCCGCGTGTCGTTGTACCAGGTGCCGTAGTAGGGGGCGTTGTCGTAGACCTGCGCGCGAACCGGCAGGGTTCCGGGGAAGGCGGCCGCCGTTCCCACGCTCTCGACGTTCGGGATGCTCGGCGGCTGCGCGTCCGGCACGTCGTTGATGTTCACGAGCAGCGTGTTCACGCCGAAGTTGTCCGCCGCGATCAGCACGTCGGGGTCGCCGTCGTTGTCGGTGTCGGCGGCGTCGGCGTCCAGGCTCGTCAGGTTCAAAAGGGGCAGCGCGTTCTCGAACGTGTACTGGATGCCCCCGCCGCCGGTCACGTTCTGGTACAGGCGGTCCTGGCCCGAGAAGTTGGCGACGTAGATGTCGAGGTCACCGTCGTTGTCATAGTCGAGGAAGTCTCCCTCGTTGTCGTCCGAGCCCGAGTTCTGAAGGATCGTGACGTCGCCGAAGAGGCCGCCTCCGTCGTTCCGGTACGTCGCGTCGTTGTAGGCGAAACCGGTCAGGAGCCAGTTGATGCCCAGGACGTCGAGGTCGCCGTCCCGGTCCATGTCGCCCATCTCCTGCTCGAAGTGGCCGTTGCCCTGGACCGAACCCGGCGGGAACGACGCCGCGGTCACGTCGCGGAAGCCGAGCACGCCGCCGCCCACCGCGGGCGCGAGGCCGCTCGCGTCCAACCGGTTGGCGAACATGCGCGGGGCCTGGTCCCGGTTCCCGAGCAGGATGTCGAGGTCGAAGTCGCCGTCGATGTCGCCGACGTCCACGTCCTCCCCGTTTCCGGTGATGTCGCAGAACGCGCCGGTGGTGTCGGTCGTGTTGTTCATCTGGAAGCCGTCGCACCAGAGGCCCGGATCGCCGTCGAAGAGGATCGAGCCGCTGAGCTGGAAGCCGCTCGGGTTGAACTCGGTGAAGAACCCGTTGCCGTCGTTCAGGAAGATGCGCGACGGAGAGTTGCCGGACGCGGCGCCGCCCTGGCTCAGGTGGATCAGGTCCAGGTCGCCGTCGTTGTCGAGGTCGCCGAAGTCGTTGTCGTGCGCCCAGTCCATGAAGTTGCCGCCCGGCAGCACCATGAACGGCGGGATCGAAGACCCGGGGTCGCCGAGGCCGAGGAACCGCGTCGACGTCTCGTCCGCGAAGAATCCGAGCGTGCCGCCCTGCTTCCCGCCGAGGTTGATCCACAGCCGGTCGCCCTGGACGGTGATCGACGACGTGTTCGAAACGGCCGCGTCCAGGTCCGAGTCGCCGTCGAAGTCGGCGAACTCGATGTCGCGGCTCTGATCGCTGATCGCCGGCGCGCGCGCGGCGGTCTCGTCCTCGAAGAAACCGACCAAGCCGCCCTGGAGGCCTCCCTGGTTCACCCAGATCCGGTTCTGGTCGTTTCCGTCGTCGCCGCCGTCGGCGATGCCGACGTCCCAGTCGCCGTCGAGGTCGATGTCGCCGAAGTCGACGTTCTCCGAGCTCGAGTCGATCCCCGGACCGCTGGGGACCTTGGTGTTGTCGACGATGAACTTGTCCTGGGCGTAGGCGAGCGGAGCAAATGCGATGAGGTAGGGGAAGAGAAGAGCTTGAGGGAGCTTCATGCCGCCAGGACAACCCGGCGCGCGAATCCTGTCAACTCGATCAGGGCGCGACGATCAGCCGCAGCCCGCGGGAGCTCATGAAGAGGTCTCCCCCGACCCCGGAGAGCGCGAGGAACTGGGCGTGCAGGTTCGCCCCGGCGAGAGTCGGCGGGAGCTCCGGCGTCACCAGCAGGAAGTTGCCGCTCGCGTCGGTCGTGCCCATCACCGCGAGGACGAGGTTGGCCGGGCTGACGTCGATGCTCAGCACCAGACCGGAGATCCCGGGGACCGGGAGCGAAGGGAAGATCGGCGCCAGCGAGACGCCGAAGAAGCAGGTCGTCCCGGGCGGCGCGCCCAACCCCACCAGGTAGAGCGGCGAGCCCTCGAAGGCCGCGGACATGCTCCCGATCTTCAGCGTCGAGCCGGGCGAAGCCGAGCCGTACAGGGTCCCGTCGTCGCCGGCGGCGTTGTAGCTCTGCGTCGCCGAGAAGCCCTCGTTGCCGTAGGGGTCCCTCGAGGCGACCGCGTACTTGACCGAGCCCACGAAGTTCGCCGGCAGCTCGCCGCGGAAGACCTGTCCCTGGGAGCTCGTCATCGGCAGGTCGGGGATGGCGACCCCTTTGACGATGACGCGCAGGCTCGTCTCGTTGTACCAGGTCAGGTAGTACGGAGCGTTGTCGTACACGTGCGCGCGGACCGGGAGCGTTCCCGCCTGCGCGACCGGCGTGCCGACGCTCTCCACGTTCGGAACGTAGGGCGGGGTGACGTCCGGCACCTCGGTGACGTTGAGGAGCAGCGTGTTCGCCTCCAGGTTGTCCTCGGCCACCAGCACGTCGTAGTCGCCGTCCCCGTCGACGTCGCAGGCATCCGCGTCGAGCGAGGCCGCACCGAACGGGGGGAGCGCGTCGGCCACCAGTCCGAAGCCGGCCCCCCCGGGGTCGTTGCGGAACAGCTTGTCCTGCCCGGAGAAGTTCGCCACGTAGACGTCGAGGTCACCGTCGTTGTCGAAGTCGAGGAAGTCGACTTCGTTGTCGTCCTCGTCCGAGCCGACGACGATCGTCGTGTTGACGAAGTTCCCGGCGCCGTCGTTCTCGTACGTCTGGTCCATGAACGCGAAGAAGATCGTGTTCCAGTTCAGGCCGTAGAAGTCGAGGTCGCCGTCCCCGTCCAGGTCGCCGAACTCCTGCTCGTAATGTCCCGTGCCGGCCTGATACGCGGGCGGGAACACCGCGCCGGTGACGTCGCGGAAACCCAGCACGCCGCCGAGTTCCTCCGTGCGGTTGCGGAACATCCGCGGCGCCTCGTCGCGGGCACCTTGAAGGATGTCCAAGTCGAAGTCCCCGTCGATGTCGCCGATCTCGACGTCCAGCACGGTCGTCGCGATGTCGCAGAAGGCGCCGGTCGCATCGATCGTGTTCGACTGCTGGACCCCCTCGCACCAGATCCCGGGGCTCCCCTCGGGAATCTGGGGCAGGAAGAGCTGCACGCCCGCCGGGTTGAACTCCTCGTAGAAGCCGTCGCCGTCGTTGAGGAAGATCCGCGAGGGCACGAGGCCGTTGAAGGCGGTCCCGTACGAGGAGTGGACGAGGTCGAGGTCGCCGTCGTTGTCCAGATCGCCGAAGTCGCAGTCGCAGGACCAGTCGGTGAACGAGCCGCCGATCAGAATCGAAGGGGGAACCGACGAGTCAGGCCCGCCGAGCCCGACCCAGCGCGCGGCGGTCTCGTCCTGATAGAACCCGACGGACCCGCCCTGCTCGCCGCCGAGGTTGACCCACCAACGGTTGCCCTGGTTGACGTCCTGCGCCGTGTTCGAGGTGTACAGGTCGAGATCGCCGTCGCCGTCGATGTCCGCGAACTCGATGTCGCGGCTGTTGTCCGAAACGACCGGACACTGGGCTGCCGTCTCGTCCTGGAAGAAGCCGATCACCCCGGCCTGAAGACCGCCCTGGTTGATCCAGAGCCGGTTCTGGTCGTTCCCGTCGTCGCCGCCGTCCGCGAGGGCGACGTCCCAGTCGCCGTCCAGGTCGACGTCGCCGAAGTCCACGTTCTCCGTGGAGGAGCTGTTAAAGGGAGAGCCCAGCGGAAGGCGCGTGGTGTCGACGGAGAACTGAGCTTGCGCGACGCCGCCCACCGCGAGGACGAACGGGATCAGGGGATGGAAATTCATTCCGAGTCTTGGATCAGCCTGGCCGGCCGCACGCCGGCCCAGTTCTCTACCCACTTTACCGTCTGCCAGTAACGGTAGCTGACGCGCGCGCGCTTAACGCCGTACCGAAAGTGTCCACCGCGGGTGATCTTGTAGCGTTCGTGCTCGCCGCTGGGGAGGATGCGCTCGCCGGTGCCGGGGAGGATCTCGCTCCCCGGCCAGAGATACCGGACCAGCCAGTCCTGACACCACTCGGACACGTTGCCGAGCACGTTGTGCAGCCCGAAACGGTTGGCGCCAAACCTGGTCACCGGAGCGTGCGCCGCATAGCCGTCCTGGTAGCTCAGCCAGTCGTCCGCTTCCGGCCAGAACGCCTTCTTCGCCGCCGTGCCCTCCGCCACGTTCGCCATCCCACGAAGCGCGTCGCGCTCGCCGCCGAAGATGTAGGGCGCGGAAGTGCCCGCGCGCGCCGCGTACTCCCATTGCGCCTCGGTGGGGAGCGTGAGGCCGTAGTTGCGGAGCCAGACGTCGCAGGACTCCCAGCTTACGAGCTCCACCGGGTGCATCATGGGGACCGTCGAATCGAGGAACTCCCGGATCGGCTTGTTGTCCCAGGAGTAGAGGCTCGGATTCTCGTAGGTACACCTGCGCCACTGCGCCTGGCTCATCTCGTACTTCGAGAGGAAGAACGCGTCGAGCTCGATCTCGTGAACCGGCGACTCCGGCGACAGGGCGAACGGATCCAGATTCGGTCCGGACGCGTCGACCTGGGGCGAGACGGCGCCCATGTGGAACTTCCCTCCGGGGATGAGCACGAGCACGAGCGCCGACTCGGGCGTGATGATCAGCTTGCCATCGTCGTCGCGCTCGGGGATCTCGCCGCTCTGTACGTGCGCGAACTCCCAGAGCCCCGAGTCCCGATCCCATCCACAGGGGACGAGGCCGAGCTGGGGCTCGATGACGAGTTCGTTGTACATCGGGCTCTCCTCCATGTCCTGGATGGAGAGAATCGCCTCCTCCCACTCCTCCCCGTAGTCCTCGATCGTGCGTTCGTAGAGCGTCGCGGCCACCTGGCGGCGCTTCCGCACGTCGGCGAGGACGCTCTCCTCGGGGTCCTCGAGCTCCAGCTCGGCGAGATTGTCGAGCAGCCCGGCGATCGAATCGTGCTTCGTCTGCTCGTCGGGGTCGTCGAAGGCCCACTCCCCGGAACCGGCCGCCGCCGCGTACTCCTCGTCGCTGAACTGCTCGCGGCGGAAGCGCCCCAGGCGCTCCTCGTGCAGCCCGCGGCGCGACAGGAGCTCCTCGGTGCTGGCGATCCAGGCGTCCATCGCGCCGACCATGTGCGGCTCCGCCGGCCAAAGTGTCTGGGCCTGTTCCACGTAGTACTGGTAGCGGAAGACGTCCGCGGCCAGGAACTGCTCCTGCGACACCCGTTGCTGCTCTTCCGCAACGCGGCTCTGCTCTTCCGCGACGCGCTGCTGCTGCACGATGAAGACGCCGACCGCGACCACGGCCAGCACGGCGGCGGCGGCGACCGACGCGGCGAGCGCCTTGTTCCGCTTCACCCACTTCTTGAGCTCGGCCCAGGCCCCGGTCTCGTAGGCCCGCACGACGCGCTGGTCGAGGTACGCGTGCAGGTCCTCCGCGAAGTCGTTCATGTCCTGGTAGCGGTCGGCGGCTTCGCGCGCCATCGCCTTCTCGCAGATCGCCACCAGCTCCGCGGGGATCTTGGGCGCGAGCTCGTGAATGGGCTTCGGCGGACCGCTGATCACCAGCGCGAGGATCGTGTGCGGCGAGACTCGCGTTCCGGTCTCGACGTAGGGCGTCTGGCCCGTCAGGAGCTGGTAGAGCATCGCCCCGACGGAGTAGATGTCGGAGAGCGGCCCGACCTTTTCGATCATCCCCTTCGCCTGCTCCGGCGCCATGTAGGCGGGCGTCCCGAGCACAGCCCCGTCCATGGTCATGAGCGGCGAATCTGTGGAGTCTCGATCGGCGGCCTTCCGGTCGGTCTCCATCTGCGTGAGCGACACGCTGTCGTCACGCCGCAGCCGGATGTCGTGCGCTTCCTTCTCGTGGCCGAGCGCGCTGGCCAGCCCCCAGTCCATCACGTAGACGGCGCCGTACCGCCCCACCATGACGTTGGCCGGCTTGAGGTCGCGGTGGACGACCCCCTTCGCGTGGGCGAAGGCCATCGTCTCGCAGACCTTGAGCATCACTCCGAGCACGCGCGTCATGGTCCAGCCCTTCTCGCCGGCCCGCGCCTGCTCGAAGACCTTCTTGAGCTCGCGCCCGCGGACCCGCCCCATCGTGAAGAAGACGCGCCCGTCGGAATCGACGCCCAGCTCGTGCACCGGGACGATGCCGGGGTGGTCGAGCTGCGCGGTGATCTGCGCCTCCTCGAGGAAGCGGAAGAGCGCCTGGTCCGCCGCCGCCCGGTTCGTCGCCAGACCGCCGGTGTCGCCGAGGATCACCTTCATCGCGAGCGAGCGCCGCAGGTCGGTGTCCCAGACCTCGTACACCGCACCCATGCCGCCCTTGCCGAGCTCGCGCCGCACCTCGTAGCGGACCTTGGTGTCGATCTTCTGGCGGCTGAGCTTCTCCATGCGCGCCTCGTGGGGCGCGCGGCCGGTGTCCTTCGACGCCTGGGAAGCGGCGAGGTCGACCTTCTGGAGCGAGCTCTGCGCGTCGGAGCCGTGCTCGAGCTGCGCCGTCCCGAGGCTGTCGCCGGGCATCGCCGGCGGCCGCTGGGCCGGCACCTCGTCGATCGTCGCCTGGTCCTCCAGCCAATCCGTGTAGAGGCTCAGAAGCTCGGCCCGTTCCTCCTCGGGGCGCTGGCTGCAGAAGGTCTCGAAATCGACCTCCTCGCCCACCTCTCGCTTGCTCCGGAACGTGTCGAAAGCCGCTTTGGCCCGTTGGACCGACTCAAAGCTGTACTTCTCGGAGTGCTCCATGTGCCGGAGGAGAGGATACGGGAGACCCCCGCGCTCCTAGGAGCCTAGGAGGCCATTTGCCATTTCCAACAGCCAAAACCCCGCGACGGGGCGGGGATCGAAGTGTACGATTCAAAGAGAGTTGGCCTTTCCCGGGCCGCCGCAAGCACCCTTGAACCCGCACCTTGACAGCCTGATAAGGCTCGTATGGCAGACCGACGCCTTAACCTCGTGCGAGGGGACGCGTTGCACGGAATCGTCGACCGTGCCGTCGCCCACGCCCTGAGCACGCATCTCCACGACGAAACACGCGAAACGGAAATCCGCCGCGCGCTGCGGAAGGAGTTCTTCCGCCTCCTGCGCAGCGAGGCCCGTTCCATCCGCGGGACGTCGAAGCGCGCCTTCCTCGTGAAGCTGGAGCGCGAGCAGAACGCCCTGCTTCTGCGCCGCGACGAGGCGCGCGCCGAGCTCCAGGCTTTGCGGGATCGAGTCGACTTCCACCGCGACCTCCTCGCGGAGAATCACGAGGACTTCGCCCGTCGCGTGCAGGCCGGCGCCGTCTTCCAGGAGGAGCGGCTGCGCGGAAGGCTGCGGGAGCTCTTCGAGCAGCTTCAGGCCGGCGAGATCACCCAGGAGCGCTTCCAGGAGCTCATGGGTGAGTTGACGCTCTCCGCCGCCCGCAGCGAGCGCGAGCGGCTGCTCGAGGCGCTGTCCGCCGACCACGACCACCAGGTCGACCTGCTCGAGCGGCGCGTGCGGAAGCTGTCGAAGTCGCTCGAGCAGTCGGAGGCGATGCTGCGCCACCTCGAGTCGCTCCAGGACGTCGACGAGGGCGTGGCCTCGATCTACCGCACGGTCCAGGGTCTCTCCCGCGACGAGCCGGACGCCGCGCGCAAGCGCGTCCTGCTCGAGGAGATCTTCCAGGCCAACCTCGAGCTGCAGGTCACGGCGCACTCCGCGTGACCTAAGCTGTGGCGCATGGTGCGTCCTGAAGCGAAGCGGTCCCCGGTCACCAGGTGGGTAGCCGAGGGTTGCGTAGCACGCTGTGTCGGACTCGCGGGTGCAAGTCCCGCCGCGGTAATCGCCGGAGAGCCGCGTAGCAGGCTCCAGCCGTCGGGCGAGATCCCGCCGGCCGA
>JANQEJ010000044.1 GCA_028278425.1 Planctomycetota bacterium
CGGGGCTGGGCGGCGAAGGTGGGCAATTGCCGAAGGACATGGTCACGCCGCCGACGGTTTGTCTGATGCACTGGGTGTAGTTGGACGCGGCCGTGCACGACCCCGTCCGGCAATACGTGTGGCTGACGGCGCCCTTTCTCCTGCTGCTGTCCCCCGGAACCAAGTCCAGCGAGCTCGGGGTGACCGAGAACGACTCCACCGCGCCGACGGCCACTCCGGTGTCGGTCGTGAGCTGGATCTCGATCGTCACGGCGGTGGCGGTGGCGTCGATGGTCAGGCTGCCGGTGACGCCGTACCTGCAAGAGCCGCCGGGGCAGCTTCCGAGGGCGGGGGGGCTGACGCCGCCGGGGGTCCCGTCGACGCGGCTGTCGAAGCTCGGTGTGAGCGGCGGCCCCTGGGCGGCCGCGGGCGCCGCGAGAAGAAGGGAGAGAACGAACGCGACCGGGGGGCACGGCGAGGACATGGATAGCTCCGTTGGCAAGGGGACCCGGAGAGCGAGCCCGGGCCGGCGGGCGGCGCTCGGAAACTTAAGGGGATCATAAGGAGGGCCGGCGAAAAGGGGATGCCGGCTCTCCCAATCCCGTCGCCCGACGAAGCGGGGTCGTCTTACTGGTCCCCGATGCCGACGGCTTGCAGCATGCCGAACAGGTCGGAGCCGACGAAGTAGTAGATGCGTCCCTCGTCGCTGTTGTCCGCGGAGAAGTTGTAGCCCGAGCCGACCTGAAGCCGGTCTTCCCAGAAGGACACCGTTCCGCCGAGGCCGAAGCCGTCCTCGTTGTCGAAGTTGAGGAAGATCGCGTGGATGCCCGCCGCGGGCCTCAGCGGGCGAAAGAAGCCCGCCGTCGCGCCGTCGTCCTCCGGCCGCGGCCGGTAGTGGTGCATCCACCCGAGCGCGGGCGCGAAGCGGTAGTCGTTGTCGCCGCTCGCCACCTCGTCGGGCCGGACGAGGACGACGCTCGCGACGAGCTTCGCGTACCAACCGTAGTGGGTGATCTTGAAATTCGCGGTCGACTCGACGGGATCGCGGCCCGGAGCCTTCAGGGTCCCGCGGACGAGGATGGTGTCGCCGTCCTTGGAGGCGACGCGCTTCAGGTCGAGGGACGTGTCCTGAAGCTGTTCGATGTCGACGTCGAAGGCCTCGGGGACCTCGGGGGCGACTCGATCCACCTTGGTGTCGCCGAGCCCCACGATGAGCTGGACCTCCTGGATGATCTCGCTCGCCTCCTGGACGTCCGCGTAGTAGCCCCGCAGGTGCTCGTAGGCCGCCGCGACCTCCGGACCGTTAAGCCACGTTTCGAACTCCGCGACGACCCTCTTCGTGGTCTCGTCCGCGCCGGCCTTCGCCTCCAGCTTGATGAGGGTCGTCGTCTTCTCGAAGGCATCCGCGATCCAGCCCGGGAGGTCGAGGATGGCCTCGCTGCCGCGGAGGTCGTTGTAGACCTCCTTCGACTGCGTGGCGATGTTCAGCATCGTCGTCGGGTCCGGGTCCTCCTTGAGGCTCTTCCAGGAGTCGACGAGCGCCTGCGCCTTGACGAGGGCCTGGAGCGCCAGCTTGGCGGCGTCGGCGTCCGTCGTGAGCTGTCCCACGAGCTCGTCGGGCAACGCTTCGGCCTTGGCGCGAAAGTCCGCGCTCAGCCCCTGCGCCGTGTCCTCCGCGGCCGTCTTCGCAGCCTGCGCCGCCTTCTCGAAGTCCTCCTTGACCTTCGCGAGCCTCTCCGGATCCGTGAGCTTCTCGGCCAGGATCTGGGCTCTTTCCACCAGTGCGGCGAGCTTCGGTGAGACGATGCCGAGCGTCTGCGGCAGCGCCTCCTTGATCGAGATCTCCTTGGCCTTGACCGCGTTCAGCGTTTGCGCGATGGCCTCCGTCTTCTCCATCTGCTTCGTCAACTCGGCGCGCTCGGTTTCCGAGAGATTCAGGCCGGCGCGATCGCGCACGGCGAGCCTCTGTTCGTCCAGGCTGTCGTATTTGTCGACGTGAAGAGCCACGAGCTCTTCCCCCGGGCTGTCGAGGAAGGCCTCGAGGCGGAGCGTGGTGCTCCGGGTCTTGACCTCGTCCTTGATCGCCTGATCCCTCGCCTGGATGGCGTCGATCTCCTCCTGGAGGAACGGCTTCAAGGCGCCCAGGCCACCGCCGCTTCCGACCAGCTTGTTGGCCGCCTTATGGGCGTCGGAGCCCTTTGGATGGAGCTCCTTGAACGCATCGACGAACTTGATCTTCAGGTCCGCCAGGTTCTCGATCAGCGCGTCGAGCTCCGCGACCGGCACGCCGGTGCGGTGGGCGTCCAGGGTCTTCGCGCGCGCGGCGGTCAGCTCGTCCAGCAGCTCCATCAGCGCCAGGATCTGGTCCTTCTCGTCGAGGAGGTCCTGCGCGTTGCCGCCGACGAGCTCGGCCGCCGGATCCGACGGGGGCTTTCTCACCTTGATCTCGAGCAGGCTGTCGATGTCGACCAGCGCCGGATTCGGGACGCGCTTCGTCTCCTTGTTCTCGAGGTCCAGCTCCTTGGAGCTGATGGGGTGCTTCACGCCGTTGCGGTCGACCTCGAAGAAGTAGAGCATCCGGTCCGTGCTGGAGGCCGGATCGACGTAGACCGAACGCTGCGTGCAGCTCGCCAGCAGGGCGAGGAGAAGAACGAGGCCGGCTCGCGGGCTCATTTCTTGTCGGCTTCCGCGAACTTCTTGATGCACTCCATGTAGTCGCAGTCCTCGCCGTCGAGGAGATCGCCGGCGGGCCCGCTGGAGGCGGACGCCTTCGTCTTGCGTCCCAGGAAGGCGTAGTCCTTCACCGCGTTGCCGCCGAACCAAGCGGTGCGCTCGTCGGAGGTGATCTTGTCGGCGTTCGTCACGAGGAACCAGCGGTTCCACGGCTCGTCGCCCCAGCCCTTCTTGTCCAGAAAGGCGTGCACCTTGCCGGCGTCCGCGGTTTCGGCTCCAACGAGCACGCAGATGCTGACCCGCTTTCCCAGCGCGGCGTCCAGTTCAGCACGATCGTCACCGATGATCATCGCTCCCTCCCTAGGTTGGTCTTTGAGATGACGGGCCTCGGCAGGATATATACCAGGTTTCCGCTTCGCTCAGCGCGCCGAATCACGCCGGCGTCCGATGTCTTCCCCGTCGCCGCTCGTTGGGCCATAATCGACCGAGCGCCGCGAACGATCGGAGGGAGAGCGATGGCCAAGCGCAGGAAGCGTCCGCACCGGCGGCGTGAAGTCTCGCGTGAAACGCGGCCCGGAACGGAGCTGCACTACGAGCTGAACCCGCCGCCGTTCGGGGACCCGCGCGCCGTCGCGCCGTTCGAGCCGGTCACGGACCCGGAGGAGGGGAGGATCGGGCTGTACAGCCTGTTCTGGCGTCAGGCCGGCGTCGTCGACACCGAGAGCTTCTTCATCATCGCGCCGTGCTTTCTGGGCTTTTGGGTCTACCCGCAGCAGAAGAAGAAGCTCGAGCTGGAGATCGACGTCCGCTCGCACCAGACGCAGCACCAGAACATCACGCACGACGAGCCCGGTTGGTCGTACCTGCACGACTGGAAGAGCCTGAGCTGGTCGGTGAACGTCTTCTTCAGCAACCCCGAGTACAGCCTGATGGGTCTGGTGGAGACGATCTCCACGGACCAGTCGTCCAAGCCGAACTGGTCCTACGGCGACCTTCAGATCGACGAGTACGTCTGGACGCACGGTTACCTCGGGAACATCGGTGGGCAGGGGAACCTGTACACCCTCCAGGTCACGAGCGCGGAGAAGCTCACCCCGGGCTTCCTGCACTACGTCGAGATCGTCGTCACGCACGAGCACCTCTGCGTTCTCGTCGACGCGAACGCCTACAGTTGGCTCGCCAGCAACTGGGTGATCGAGGACGTGCGGCACAACTTCGACTAGCGCAGGCCGCCGATCGTCGACGCGGAGTGCGCGATGCGGTAGCTTCCAAGCCGCCGGAGGGACGAATCACGAGGGCTCCTTTCGATCGAACGCTCACCGCCGCGATGCGGACGACGTGGACGTGCGCGGTCTGCGTTCTCGCGGCGGTCTTCCCCTTCGCCACCGCTTCGGCCGGCCTCGCCGCGCAGGCGGGCGACCTGCGCTTCGCCGCCGGGCCCGAGAACGGCACGTACTCCGTCATCGGCGAAGCGATCCGCGACGCCCTCCGGGAGAACGCCGCGGGAGAGGAGGAGGCCCCCGACTGGACCGTCGACGTGCTCACGACCAAAGGCTCGCTGGAGAACATCGAGCTTCTCCTCGACGGCCGCGCCGACCTCGCGCTCGTCCAGGCCGACGTCTTCGAGGGCCAGACCGGTCCGAAGCGACGGCAGCTCGTCGAGGACGCGACGTACCTCTTCGTCCTGCTCGAGGAGACGCTGCACATCGTCCACCGCACCGGGATCGTGGGGAATACCGTCTCCCTCCGGGCGCTGGCGGATCCGCGCGTGGCGCGTGGAAACCCCGGGAGCGGAACGCGCGGCACGCTCGACGGGCTCCTGACCCGGTTCGGCTACTCGAGCAACGGCGACGAGCCCGCCGACGGCGATCCCGCCGAGCTCCTCAACGACGACGTCGTCGACGCCGCCTGCTTCGTGGCGGCGATGCCCGTGGCCGCCGTCGACGAGCTCCTCGGCCCGACGAACTACCGCCTGCTCTCGTTGGAGCGCGCGGACATCGACGCGATCACGAGCGAGTTCAGCGGCATCTACCGCGCCAAGACCATCGCGCCGGACACGTACCCGCACCAGGACGAGGTCGTTCGCACGGTGGCCGTGACCGCGGTCCTGGTGGCGCGGCGGGACGTTCCCGTCGATCGGGTCGAGGCGCTCTGCTCGGCGTTGCTCGCGGACGTCACCGGCAGCGAGTCGAGGCTCGCCGCGGTGAACCCCGCGCTCACCTACGGCGACATCGAGGCCCGCACCGGGAGCTGGACGCGGACGACCGACCTCGTGCGGCACGAGGGGGCGATCCGCGCCGAGCGCCAGCTCAGTCTCTGGCTCCGCTTGAGGGGCTCGATCCCGTTCCAGTGGATCAAGCTCTTCGCCACCGCTGTCCTGGTCTGCTGTCTTCTCGCCACGGCCTGGTTCCGGCCGCTGCGCGTGCGGCTCATGGTCCGCTGGAGCACGCACATGATCCGGCTGCGGCGACTCCTCGCCCGCGCCGCGCCCCTGCGCGCGCCGAGCGCGGTGCTCGTCATGCCCCTGCGGATCGGCTCGCCGCTGCGGGGCTTCCTGCTCAACAGCGAGAGTTGGAAGCTCGTCCGGATCGTCTGCGTGCTGCTGCTCGTCTGGCTCGCCGGAGCGGCCTTCATGTACGTCTTCGAGGCCGACCGCAACGCCAGCTTCTACAGCCTCGAAGAAAGCCTGACGTCCATCCTCGTGTACCTGTTCAGCGGCCTCGAGGATCGCGCGCCGCAGACGATCGAAGGGTGGGCGGTCTCGGTCCTCATGCTCGGCGCGGGCATCGGGCTCGCGGCCTGGTTGACCGGACAGTTCACCGCGATCCTGATCGACGTCGCGTCCAGAGGTGGAAAGGCGAAGCTCATGTCCTCCCGGACTCGTTTCTCATCATCGGCTGGAATACCGGCGCCGAAGACGTTCTCGACCATCTGTACGACGCCTTCGGCAGCGGTCAGATGATCGAGCGCGAGATCGCCGTCCTGACCACCGACGAGATCGACTCAGCGCAGAAGGCCAGGTACGAGAAGAACGGTGTGACGTTCCTCGTCGGCGATCCGACCCGGCACGCGGACCTCGAGGACGCCAAGGTGCGCGACAAGGAGAGCATCATCCTCCTCGCCGACGATTCCGCCGACGATCCGGACGCGCAAACCCTCGTCATCCTGACCGCCCTGCGGGAGGTCTTCCGCGGCCGGACGCCCCACGTCTGCGCGGAGGTCAAGAACCAGAACCGGATACGGCACGTCCAGAAGGCGGGGGCGACCGAGGTCGTGTGCCACCAGCACTTCGGGCTCGGCATCCTCGCGCAAGCCGCGCTCGTGCCGCACATGTCGAACATCTACCACAACCTGCTGCAGTACAGCCGCGACACGAGCGAGTTCTACGTGATCTGGGGCCCCGAGGCGAAAGGCAGGAACCGGTTCGAGAAGGACGAAACCTGGGACACCGTGGTCGGCTCCAAACCGTTCGCCGCGATCGCGGCGGCGATCAGCAGCGCGGGAGGAGAAGTGGGGAGGCCCACTCTTCTCATCGGCTTCCACCGCGATCAGAGACCGCGCCTCAACCCTCCGCCGGACGAGACCGTGCAGCGCACGGACGGGCTCATCATTCTGGCGAAGGAGAAGCCGGGTGACGCGTGGGTCTCCAGCCTGACGAAGATCTCCGAGCGAAGCGGAGCGGCGTCGGCTTGAGGTGTGAGCTCGTCTAGTGAAGAAGAAGAAAACCGCAGAGGAGCGGAGGTCAGCAGAGACTCGCAGAGGCGAGGGCGGCTTCGCCGCCCCCGCGATTCAAAGCTCCTGGTTCCAGCATTCGGCGCTGTGTCCGTGGGCCGCAGAGGCCGTGGAGGCTTCGCCTCCACGCGATCTTGAGCGCAGAACAACCCAGAGGAGAAAGAGGGAGAGAAGGGTCCGGGAACTTGAGAGGCGTGCCTGGATGGTCACGTCACCCCACATCGCCTGACGAGATCTTCATGCACAAACCTTGCGGCGTCGACAGTCTGACACCGGTCCGTTGGACGCCATTGCCCGGGCCCTCGTCGGGACGCTGCGGGCGTCGAAGAGTTGCAAGTGCCCGGTGCCTTCTCTGTTCTGATGCCTCCGCCCCCTCGGCTCCCTCAAAGAACGTCTGGAGGCGAAGCCTCCAGACCTCTGGACCTCAAACGGACAAAGCGCCGAACCTGACAACTCAAGATCCAAATCGCGGGGGCGGCGAAGCCCCCCCCGCCTCTGCGAGTCTCTGCTGACCTCCGCTCCTCTGCGTTTCTCTTCTTCTTCGCGCTCGACTACAGCACGAAGTTCACCTGCTGCGTGTTCGTATCGGGCAACGGCGTCGTGAACAGCGCGTCGACCGTCAGACCTTCGACGTAGAAGACAGTCAGCGGCGAGAGGCTGAGCGGCACGTTCCACTGCACCGAGCCCGCCGAGCCGATCACGCCGCTCGTCACCAGGATGAGCGAGGTGAAGCCGTTCCCGATGTCGACGCTGAAGAGCGGCAAGGTCGTCGGGACATTGTCGGGCGACGCCAGGACGACGAAGAGGTCGCCCGGCTTGCCCGCGCCGACGAGGTCGAGGCCGGACGTGGAGAAAACGCTGACCGGCGAGTCGCCGTCGCCCGCCTGGATCCGGGGCGGATCGTTCGCGACGTAGGTCAGCGTCGTCGAGCCGGAGTCCGCGCCGTCCTTCACCGTCACCGTCGCGGCGCCGAGCGCGCTCGGCAGCGGCGGGTCGAAGGTGATCGTGCTCCCGTCGACGACGGTGTAGGGCTTCGGAATCCCGGTCAGCGGCACGCCGTTGACTTCCACCGTGCTCGCCGGACCGAACCCGGTCCCGCTGATCGTGACCACCTGGCCGGTGCCGACCTCGAGCGCCTCGACGGTCGACGGCGTCACGCCGGTCACGGCGAACGGAGTACCGCCCAGCGGGAGGTCCGGCCGCCAGTGCTGGATCGTGCAGCGCATCCGGTTGGTCTGCTCGACCGTGAACTCCCACATGCACGGGTCGTTCGTGTAGTCCATGTAGTTGTGGATCTCGTCAGGGCTCCCGCACGTGGCCTTCGAGCCGGGGCAACCGTACGACTCGGTGGACTGCCGGTTCGTGTCGCAGATCAAGTCTCCCGTCGTGTAGCACCCCGAGACCGTGCCGCAGCCGCCGTAGAAGGGATGCTCGAGGCCGAAGTAGTGGCCCACCTCGTGCGTCAGCGTGCGCCCCATGTCGAAGGGCGGACCGATCGCGGCGCCCTTGCCGACGGTCTCCCAGAGCACGACGACGCGGTCGAGCTTCTGCCCGACGATGCCGCCCTGCGGCCAGTCGGGCACGTAGCCGAAGTAACCGCCGGCGTTGTTCGTGTACACGTTGAGGTAGCGGTTCGTGTCCCACGCCAGCGAGTTCCAGTAGGAGCCGCCGTCCTGGAACCACACGTTGTCCGTCGAATACGTGATGCCCGTCGTCGGGCTCCCCGAAGGATCGACCGTCGCGAGCTGGAAGCGGATCATCGTGTTCACGCCCGGCGCGCCCGGCGATCCGGCGATCGCCTGGAAGTCCTCGTTGAGCACGTCGATCTGGCTCTGGATCTGCGCGGCGCTCAGGAACCCGACTCCGCTCGTGTTCTGGATGACGTGGAACACGACGGGGATGTCGTACGTGAAGGTCGGGTCGTACTCGGGCTGGGGGCTCGTCACGAAGTAGCCGCAGTCCGACGGCGCCGCCGCGGCGATCGCGCCGGCTCGCTCCGCGCGGTCGGGGAAGCCGCACTTGGCGGGGTGCTGCGCGGAGAGCAGGGGCGTGATCGCGGCGAGCGCGAAGAACGTCGTCGCCGGGAGCGAGGCGGTCGTCATGTCGGCGGTAGGGATGGGAGTCGGCGCGGGAGGGAGGCAGGCGAGCGATTGTAGCGAGTCCCGCGGCGCCTCTTTCAGCCAACCGGAACCAAACGCGGCGGGAGCCGTCGGACCGGCTCCCGCCGCCAGGGGTCGAGAGAGAGGGCTTCTATTCGCCGATCTGGTCCTTGGCCTTCTGCAGACGATCGGCGCCTTCCTCGATCAGGTCGGCGCGATCCCCCCAGTTCTGCGGAGCCATGGCCTGGTTGAACGAGCACAACGCGTCGCGGAGGAGCGACACGGCCTTGGGGTTCATCCCGACCTGCTCCAGGACCAGGATCGAGTCGTCGACGTCGGCGATCGCCAGGCGCAGGAACGCGTTGACCGCGGCGTGTTGCGCGCCCGCCTTCGGCGCGGTGAAGCTGCCGATGGCGTTGGCGGCGCGCTTCGCGAACGTGATCGCCGAATCGATGTTGTCCATCGCGTTGATCGCGCGCAGGAACTTGCCCACCTGGCGGACCTCGTCGTCGTCCAGGAGGATGGGCGCTCCGCCGTTGGGCGCCTCCGCGAACTGCGTGCTCGCGTAGAAGGTGATTCCCTCCTCCACGGTATCGGCGATGTTGTTGTGGAAGCCGGGGAGCGTGTCGGCGAACTCGACGAGCGACGCCGTGTTGAAGTTGCCGTTGCCGAAGTTCTCGTTGTAGAAGCCGGGCTGCTCCTCGAGTGACGTGAAGTCGCCCTGTGGGTTCGTCCCGAACCCACCGTCGAAGGGGCGCGGCTCGCCGGTCGGATCCAGGATGGCGAGCTGCTCCTGGAGGAACTCCTCGACCCCGGTATCGAAGTTCCGGTTGAGGCCGCTGGCGACGTTTGCGCCGGCGTTGTTGTGGCATCCGTTGCAGCGGTTCGCGGGTTCGATGAAGAGCTCTAGTCCGAGTTGCGCCTCGGTGTCGGTGAGCTTGAGCGCGTCGGGATCCATCTGATCGAGGATCAGCTCCTTCTGACGCCCCAGCGCGCGCTGGAACGCCTCGAGGGCGGTCAGCTCGTCCTTGGTGGGAAGGCGGAAGTCGATCCCCGCCTGGCGGTTCGTGCTCTTCGGGAAGTGCTGGATGACCGCGCCGATGGCGAAGTCGAACAGCCTGCCCGACGCTTCGATGTCGCCGAACGTCCCGCTCGGGGCGCCGTCGCCGCTCCAACCCGTCCGGTGATCGGGAGGCTCGACTTCGTTGGCCGGGAGGATCGAGAGGTTCTGCGAGAAGACGTGCGGAACTCCGCGCATCGTGAAGCGGTTCTTCAGGTCTCCGAAACCGTCGAGGTTCTCGACGATCAGGCCGAACTTCCGCATCAGGATGGGGTTCTCGAAGCGCTTCCCGCCGTTCTGCTCGAAGTTCAGCTTCGGGTTGAACTCGGCCACGAAGAGCGGGTCTTTCTCCGGAAGCGTCGCGATGAACGGCGGGTCGATGGTCAGGTTGTTCTCGGCCCGGTGGCACGTGCCGCAGGTGCGGCCGTTTCCGCTGAACGTCTCGTTGAAGAAGATCTTCTCGCCCTTCAGGACGAGGTCGTTGAGGAAGTCGTCCAGACTGCCGGGAGGAGGCGAGGCAGGGGGAGCCATCGGGGCGGCAAGGGCCAGTCCCATCAGGCCGAACCCTTCGCGCGCGCGCGCGTCGTCCAACCGCCCGCTCACCTCGATGCTGTACAGGCGCTGGAACAGGTCGGGCGTGCCGTAGAGGAGACCTCCGTCCTGCGGCCGCTCGCCGGAGCGCGTCACGACGACGTAGTCGAGCTCGAAGCCGTCGAAGCGCTTGATGTCTGTCTCGAGCGCGGCGGTGTCGCCTTCGCGCTCGAGCCGGCCGATGCGCGCGGCGACGTCCTCCGGACGGAGCGTCACGCCTCCGTCCTGCTGACGGTTCTCCACCAACCACACGTCCAGGTCGCCCTCCAGGTCCAGCCCGGAGACCTCGACCGTCGCCTTCCAATCGACGAGGTCGAAGGAGACGCGACCGTGCGCTTCGGTAGGCGCTTTGGAACGTCCCTTGGACCAGAAGAGCCCGAGGACGAGCGGAGGCGTACTTTCGTAGCCCTCGAGCCCGGTCTTCCAGTACTCGTACTGCTCGCGAAGAGCATCGGGATTGCCGACGATGGGGATGTCGCGCTCGAAGCTCAGGTCGAGTCCCGAGGTCGTGACCGCGACGTCTGGTAGGACGGTCACCGGCGGAGGTGCGTCCTTGATGAGGAGCGGAACGAACGCCAACGCGAGGCACGCAACGAAGAGTGCTTTGAGTTTCATGAGGGGTAACTCCCGAAGGGCAACGAATGCCCGTGGCCAACAGGCGCCTAAGAAGGAAACGACAAGAGGAAACAGCGCCGGACGTCCGCGCGCGGACACCCGAAGGAGTCATTCTGGCGCGGTTGCGAAAATCCGATACCCGTGCAAAAGGGACGCCCTCGCGTCACATTCTCGCGGCGGCACGGGAAAATTCAGTAGAGCGCCGTACTCTCCGTCTCATTCCTGGGAAGGCTCCCTCCGAACCTTCGCGTACGATGGCCGCATGGGTCTTCTCGCCACCGTGTTTCTGGGGATGACGCTCCAGCAAGACGCGAAGCCGGCGTGGCGTTCGCTCGACACGGGCTCCGAGGCCAGCCTCCGCGGGTTGTCGGCCGTGAGCGCGCGCGTGTGTTGGGCGAGCGGGGCGAACGGGACGGTGCTGCGGACGACCGACGGCAGCACTTTCGAGCTGCGTCCCGTCCCCGGAGCCGACGAGCTCGACTTCCGCGACGTCGAGGCCTTCGACGCGGACCTCGCGCTCCTCCTCACCGCCGGACAGCCGGCCCGCGTCTACCGCACGGAGGACGGTGGCGCGACCTGGGCGAAGACGTTCGAGCACGCGGACGAGCGCTCGTTCTTCGACGCGATGGACTTCTGGGACGAGGAGAACGGCATCGCCTTCAGCGATCCGATCGACGGACGGCTCGTCGTCATCCGCACGCGCGACGGCGGGCGCACGTGGGAGGAGCTGCCGCGCGAGACCTTCCCGGAATCGCCGGAGGGCGAGGCCGGCTTCGCCGCGAGCGGAACGTGCTTGACGGTAGCGGGGGAGAAGGGCGCGTGGATCGGCCTCGGCGGGACCGCCGGCGCGCGGCTCTTCCACACGACCGACCGCGGCGCGACCTGGAGCGCGACGAAGACGCCGATCCTCGCGGGCGAGCCCTCGACCGGTGTCTTCTCGGTTGCCTTCGCCGGCGACGTCGGCGTGATCGTCGGCGGCGACTACGCGCAACCGGACCGCGTCGAGAACGTGGCCGCGTGGACCGACGACGGCGGCGCGACGTGGTCGCTCGCGGTGTCGCCGCCGTCGGGCTATCGCTCGTGCGTCGTCCACACCGGGTCCGGTTGGCTCGCGACGGGCACGAACGGCACCGACGTCTCCGTCGACGAGGGCAGGACGTGGCGGCGGCACTCGGCGACGGGCTGGCACGCGCTCTCGGTCGCCGGCGACAGCACCGTCTGGGCCGCGGGCTCCGGCGGACGCATCGCCGTGCTGCAATCGGATCCAAAGCCGTCGGACGAGCGCTGAGCCGCAGCTTGAACGACATTGGCTCGCGAGGAGGAAAGCGGTGCGGAGCACCGGAGCGGATCGAGATCCGCATCGACGGGCACGGCCTACCTCTTCCCGCGGGACGGCGTGCCTCTCCGGCAATCGAGAGCGGCCGGATCGGCTTGCGCCCGCCGGTTCGTTAGACTGGTCGTTTGGCCTCCCCCAAGCGATTCAGCGTCCTGCGCGACCCCGTCCACGGGGACGTGTACCTGACGCACGAGGAGATGGCGATCCTCGACACGCCGCAGATGCAGAGGCTGCGCGGCGTGAAGCAGCTCGGCACGGCGTACCTGGCGTACCCCGGCGCGGTGCACACGCGCTTCGACCACTCGATCGGCACGCTGCACGTGACGCGGCGGATGATCGAGGCGATGCGGCTCAACGCCGACCTCGACCCGCGCGGGTGTCTCGGCGTCGGCGAGAACGAGGAGCGCGTGATCCGCATCGCCGCGCTGATCCACGACGTCACCCACATCCCCTTCGGGCACAGCATCGAAGACCAGACCGGCGTCTTCCACCGCCACGACTCGGCGTACCGCTACCGCGGCATGCTCGATCCAGGCAACACCGAGCTGGGCGCGCTGCTCGAGCGCCAGGGTGTCCGCCGCGACGTGCTGAACATCCTGCTGCCGGCGGACGACGCGGACCGCGAGCTGATTCCCGCCTTCTGGACGCAGGTGGTGAGCGACACGATCTGCTCGGACATCCTCGACTACCTGCAGCGCGACGCGTACTTCACCGGGCTCAAGCTGCAGATCGATCCGCGGATCAACAGCTACTTCAAGGTCGACCGCGAGAGCGGGAACCTCTACATCGACCTCGCCAAGCGCGACCTCCTGCGCGAGGACATCCTGAGCGAGGTGGTGCGGATGCTCGAGGCGCGCTACTACTTCTCCGAGCGCGTCTACTACCACCACGCCAAGGTGGCCGCGGGGGCGCTGCTCTCGCGCGCGGTGGAGATCGCGGTCGAGGCCGACGTGGTGCGCGAGGAGGACTTCTACGACCTCTCGGACGCCTCGCTGCTCGACCTGCTCGAGCACCGCAGCGACCAGGCGGACCGCGAAGCCGGCGAGCGCGTCCGGGCGCTGGTTTCGCGCTTCCGGCTGCGCCGGCTTCCGAAGCGCGCCGCCGTCTTCCCGCGTTACGCGAACGAGAAGGCCCAGGAGGACCTGGTCGAGCGCTTCTTCTCACCCGGCCGCCAGCGCGAGCGCGCCGACGTCGAGGCGCGGATCGCCGACCTGGTGCGCTTCGCCACCGGGAAGGACGTCGAGATCATCGTGTACTGTCCCGCCGCGCACATGCAGCTCAAGGAGGCGCAGACGCACGTGCGCTGGCCGGGCCACGGGTCGGTGCGGCCGCTGTCCGAGCACGCCGACGGGGTTCCGCGGCTGGCGGACCTCGAGCGCTCGTACCGCGACCTCTGGAAGTTCTACGTGTTCGCCGACGCGAGCGAACCCGACCTCTTGCGCCGCGTCCAGGAGATCGCCTGCGAGGAGTTCAAGGGAGCGACGAATGTCTATCGGGTCGAAGATTAGGTCGCGGGTCTTCGCGGACCGGATGCAGGCCGAGCTCGCGCTCGCCGGCGAGATCGCGGCGCTGGTTCGGGCGAAGCCGGACGCGGTGCTCGGCCTCGCCACCGGCCGCACGCCGGTCGGCGTGTACCGCGAGCTCGTGCGGATGCACGGCGAGGAGCGGCTCGACTTCTCGCAGGTCGTCACCTTCAACCTCGACGAATTCGAGGGGCTCGCGCCCGACCACCGGCTGTCGTTCCGCCGCTTCATGCAGGATCACCTCTTCGAGGGCGTGAACCTCGCGCCGGAGAACACGCACCTCCTGAGCGGCGACGTCGCGTCGGACGAAGCGCCCGCGCACTGCGCCGAGTTCGAGGAGCGCATCCTGGCCGCCGGCGGGATCGACCTGCAGGTGCTCGGCATCGGGCTGAACGGGCACATCGGCTTCAACGAGCCGGGCTCGGGCGTCGACTCGCGTACGCGGCGCGTGGCGCTCCACCCGGTGACGCGGGCTTCGTTCGAGGAGAGCGTCGGCGCCGAGGCGCCGACCCACGCGCTCACGATGGGCGTCGCGACGATCCTCGAGGCGCGCGCGATCCGCGTGCTCGCGCTCGGCGCGAAGAAGCGCGCGATCGTGCGGCGAATGCTCGAGGGCGACGTTTCGTCCGACGTGCCCGCCACCTTCCTGCGCGGCCACGGCGACGTCCGCGTGCTGCTCGACGCGGAGGCGGGGGCATGACGAACCGGATCGGCGTGTGCTCCTGGTCGCTCCAGCCCGCGTCGCCGGCGGACCTGGCGGAGAAGGTCCGCGCCGTCGGGCTCTCGCACGTGCAGCTCCACCTCGACCCGTTGCGCGAGGGCGCGTGGCCGGAGGCGGAGACCGCCGCCGCGCTCGCGGACGCGGACGTGTCCGTCGTCTCCGGGATGATGGCGATGGCGGGCGAGGACTACTCGACGCTGGAGACGATCCGCGCCACTGGCGGCGTGCGTCCGGACGAGCGCTGGGAGACGAACCTCGCCGCCGCCGAGGGAAACGCCGCGCTGGCGCGGAGGCTCGAGGTCGGGCTCGTCACCTTCCACGCCGGCTTCCTCCCGCACGACGCCGCCGACCCCGAGCGCGGCGTGATGCTCGAGCGGCTGCGCACCCTGATCGACCGCTTCGCCGCCGAGGGCGTGCGCGTCGCCTTCGAGACCGGTCAGGAGAGCGCCGACACGCTGCTCGACGTTCTCGCCGAGCTCGACCGCCCCGACGCCGGCGTCAACTTCGACCCGGCGAACATGATCCTCTACGACATGGGCGAGCCGGTCGACGCGCTGCGCGCGCTCGCGCCGTGGGTGCGCCAGATCCACGTCAAGGACGCGAACCGCACGACGACGCCCGGAACGTGGGGCGAGGAGGTCCCCGTCGGCTCGGGCCAGGTCGACTGGGGCGCCTTCTTCCGCGTCGTGCGCGAGGCGGGGCTCGACTGCGACCTCTTGATCGAGCGCGAGGCGGGCGCCGACCGCGCCGCGGACATCCGCACCGCGCGCGCCCTGGTCCTGGGTGCCTTGGCGTGAGCGGGATCGGCGTCGGAGTCATCGGCCTCGGCTTCATGGGCCGCACGCACGTCGCCGCCTACCGCGCGGCGGACGACGCGGGGCACGCGAACCGCCTGGTCGCCGTGTGCGACCAGGACGCCGACCGCCGCGCCGGCAAGGGCGGCCCGGAGGGCAACCTCGAAAAGGGCGGCGCGCCGGAGCGCATCTTCGACCCCGCGGAGGTGACGGCCTACGAACGGCCGGAGGACCTCCTCGCCGACGAGGCGGTCGAGCTCGTCAGCGTCTGCACGCCGACCGACTCCCACGTCGACCTCGGCATCGCCGCGCTCGAGGCGGGGAAGCACGTTCTGGTCGAGAAACCGATCGCCGTGACGGCCGAGCGCGTGCAGCTCCTCGCCGACGCCGCCCGCGCCTCGGACCGCTTGTGCATGCCCGCGATGTGCATGCGCTTCTGGCCGGGCTGGAGCTGGCTGAAGGACACGATCGACGCGGGAATCTACGGCGCCGTGCGCACCGCGACCTTCCACCGCCTCGCGTCCTCTCCGGCCTGGAATCCCGGCTTCTACGGCGACGTCGAGCGGACCGGCGGCGCCCTGGTCGACCTGCACGTCCACGACGCGGACTTCGTGCGCTTCTGCTTCGGCGACCCGAAGTCCGTCGCCAGCACCGGCACGGTCGACCACGTGACGACGCTCTACCGCTACGGCGACGGCGGCCCGACCCACGTCGTCGCCGAGGGCGGCTGGGACCACGCTCCCGGCTTCGCATTCCGCATGCGCTACGCCGTCAACTTCGAGACGGCGACCGCCGACTTCGAGCTCGGCCGCGACCCCGAGCTGCTCCTCGCCCGCGACGGCGAGGCGACGAAGGTCGAGCTCGCTCCGCTCGCAGGCTACGACGGCGAGGTGCGCCATCTGCTCGACGCCATCGCGAGCGGAAGGGGTCCGTTGCTCGCCACCATGGACGATGCCGTGGGCCATGCGCGCCTCTTGGATGCGGAGCGTGAGAGTCTGCAAACCCGTAGGGAGATCGCGCTGTAGGCGTGGCCCGGCTCTGGGTGTTGGGACGTCTCGGCGCTGTGCGACCGCGGAGGCCGACGGAGACCACGGAGCCCGGAGATTAACACGGAGATGAACGGAGTTATCGGAGAGCACGGAGATCGGA
>JANQEJ010000003.1 GCA_028278425.1 Planctomycetota bacterium
CCTCACGCGTCAAAGCGGCCCGAGGACGGGCCACTTTTCCGCGGGCTCGCGCAGCCGCGCTCGCGGGGCGGCGCTGAGAGAAGCGACGAAGCCGGCAAGCACCCCCGCACCTCCGTCCCGAACGGAGCCGAGCGCCGCCCCTTCCGCCTGTTCGACCTAGGCGAGAGCGTCACCGGCGGCACCGCAGCGTTCCGGCGAGAGTGCCAAGATTGCGGTCGGGCGAGTCCTACCCGATGCTCACCGGCCGCCGGCGTTCGCCCCAACGCCCGGCTTGCGCCCCGAACACGCCGGCGATCCGGTGGCCGCACCCAGCGCACTTCCCGTCCTTCACGCGGTACCGCCCGATTCGATACCCGTCCCGCTCGACCACGACCTCTCCGCACCCCGGACAAAGCGTGCTCTGACCCCCCGGATCCCGGACGTTGCCCGTGTAGACGTACGACAACCCCGCCTCCAAGCCGATCCGCCTCGCCCGCGAGCACGTCTCCGGCGGCGTCGCTTGCCGATCCAGCATGCGGAAGTCCGGGTGAAACGCCGTGAAGTGGACCGGCACGTCCGGGCCGAGCTCCCGCGCGATCCACTCGCACTCCTCCTTCAGCTCCCGGTCCGAGTCGTTCAGGCCCGGGATGAGCAGAGTCGTGATCTCGAACCACACCCTGCTCTCGTGCTTCAACCAGACCAGCGTGTCGAGCACGTCGCGCAGGCCGCCCAAGCCGCTCAAGCACTCCTTCCGGTAGAACTCGTCCGTGAACGCCTTCAGGTCGACGTTGGCGGCGTCGAGCGGCGCGAAGAACTCCGCGCGAGCCTCCGGCGTCACGAAGCCCGCCGTGACCGCCACCGAGCGCACGCCTTCCCGCCGGCACGCTTCCGCCGTATCGATCGCGTACTCCGCCCAGATCACCGGGTCGTTGTAGGTGAACGCGACCGAATCGCACCCGTTCTCGCGCGCGGCGCGGGCGATCGCTTCCGGCGAAGCCGAATCCGACAGCGACGCGACCTCGCGGCTCTTCGACGTCGTCCAGTTCTGGCAGAACTTGCAGCCGAGGTTGCAGCCCGCCGTGCCGAACGAGAGCACCGCGGTTCCCGGCAGGAAGTGGTTGAGCGGCTTCTTCTCGATCGGATCGATGCAAAACCCCGTGCTGCGGCCGTAGGTCGCGAGCACCATCGCGTCGCCTCTACGGCGCCGGACGAAGCAGAACGCGCGCTGGCCCTCGTGCAGCTTGCAGCGGCGCGGGCAGAGGTCGCACGCGATGCGCCCGTCGTCCAGCGCGTGCCAGAACCGCCCGGGCGCCTCGCCGTCCTTCAGCGCCTGCAACGCGCCTCCTCCACCTTTTCGACCGGGAAGCGCACGAGCTGCACCGGGGCGCCTTCCTCGATCCCCGCCTTGCGCCGCGCGATGGCCACCTGCTCCTCGGCGGTGTGTACCTCCGCGATGCCGGGCAGGAGCACGCCGGAGCGGCCGCCCGATCCCTTGACGAGGACGCCGTAGCGCGCGGGGTCGAGCGAGTCCAGACCGTCGACGTCCTCGAGCTCGCCCAGCACGCTGACCTCGATCGCGAGCTCGTCGAGCTCGTCGCGCTCGACGGGGGGGAAGCGGGGGTCTTCGAAGGCCGCGGCGCGGGCGCGGTCCGCGGTCTCGGCCACGAGGTTGTCGGTCAGCGGACGGTAGGAGCCGATGCAGCCGCGCAGCGACCCGTCCGCCGCGCGCAGGGTGACGAACACGGGTGCGCGCCGCGCGAGCGCGCCGCGCGGCTTCGCGCGCTCGGCCGGCGCGCGCCCCTCGAGGCTCGCGCGGATCGACTCGCGCGCGACCGCCGGGAGCGCGCCCAGCGCGCCGCAGGCGTCGTGGAAGACGGCGACGAGGTAGCCCACGCCGAAGGGGTGCTCGTAGGAGAGGACCTCCTCGCCACGCGGCCGGAAGCCGAGCGCCGCGGCGACGACGGCGGACGACTCGACGGCGTCCTCGGCGGCGAGCGCGCGCAGCTCGGGATCGATGCCGGCGATCGCGTCGAGCTGTCCGTGCGCGATCAGCTCGGTCAGGGTGCGGTCGAACTCGACGGCGCGCGGATGGAAGCCGGCGGGCGCTCCGCGGAGCGCGCGGTGCGTCATGTCGCCGCTCGCCACGAGCGCGGCGCGCTTGCCGGCGCCGTCGATGGCGCGGGCGACGCACGCTCCGAACGACGCGAGCTCCTCCGCCGACGCCGACCACGGCAGCGAGACGACGCAGGTCGGACCGTCCCAACCGGCCGCGGCGAGAAAGCGCAGCGGCACCGCCGCGCCGTGGTCGAGGTCGTCCGGCGGGATCGTCCAGAGCGGCGCATCCTCGCGCTCGAGGCGCGTGGCGAGATCGCGATCGTTCGGCAGGTTCACCTTCGTTTCCGGCGCGCCGAACTGGTGGAAGTCGCCGGCGAGGCGCGCGCCGCCCCAGACGCCGAAGGCGCCGTGCCGCCGCGGCGAGTGCGGCGAGATCAGGAAGCACCGCTCGGGCTTTCGCGCGACCAGACGTGCGGCGAACTCGCGGCAGGCCTCGTAGGTCGCGCGACATTGGTCGAGGCGCGCGCCGCCGACTTCCGGGACGACGATGGGAGGATGGGGCAAGAGGCCCGAGAAGGCGGGTTCCAGGGCGCGCATGGGGAGCGATCAGGATACCCCGCCCGGTCCGTCATCCTCGGGTAGGATCGAGTGGAAGCCCCCGGCCTACGCACTAAGGACGGAGGAACCATGCCATGTTGCGAAGAACCTTCCTATGTGTTGCCGCCGCGTCGGCGTGGGCGGCCGGCGGAACCGCGGCGGCCCAGTGCGGCTGTTCGGATCCGCCGATCGATCCCCTGGTGGCCGGCGCCGACCATTCCTGCGAGGACCACTCGTTGCACAACCACTCCGGTCAGGTGCTGGATGGAATCGACCTCTCCTGCGCGATCCTGGCCGGAGCCAATCTGGTGGGGACGTCGCTCGTCGACGCCGACCTCGCGGACGCGACGCTCGCGTTCGGGAGCCTGGCGGGAGCCGATTTCTCCGGCGCGGACCTGACGAACGCCGACTTGAGCTCGGCCTTCACGGTCGGCGTCGACCTGACCGGCGCCGACGCGCGCGGGGCCGACTTCAACCTGTGCAACCTGTCGACGGCCGGGCTCGCGTTCACCGACCTCCGGAACGCGGTGCTCGGCTCCGTCAACCTGACCGGGGCCGACCTGCGCACGACGCGCCTGACGGGCGTCGATCTCTCGGGCGCGACGCTGGTCGGCGCGAACCTGACCGGCGTCGATCTCTCCGGCGCGAGCCTGTTTCTGACGAACATCGACCAGGCCTTTCTCCTGGGCGCCGACCTCGGCGCGACGAATCCGGGCTTCGCGGCCGGCACGCCTTACTACGACGCGTGCACCGACTTCGGCGCGACGGGCTTCGACCCGGTCGCGGCCGGCTGGATCGACCTGACCGCCTTTCCGCTCGTCGCCTGCGGGGGGAACGTCTCGGTCACGCAGGGCGGCGAGCTCTCCCTGCACCTCGACGCCGGCGCGGGGAACGCGGGCAAGGTCTACGTGGTCCTGGGATCGATCAGCGGGACGAAGCCCGGCACGCCGCTGCCGGGCGGATCCGTGATCCCGCTCAACTTCGACGCGTACTTCAACCTGACGTTGGCGCAGCCGAACATGCCGCCGCTGGTCGACTCCTTCGGCGCGCTCGACCTGCAGGGGCGGGGCCTGGCCAAGTTCTTCATGCCGTCGGGCTCGGACATCGTGCTCGTGGGGACGACGGTGTGGCACGCGTTCGCCGTGATCGAGCTTCCGTCCCTGACCGCATCCTTCGTGAGCAACGCCGAGGCGCGGGTCCTCGTTCCTTAGCTTCCCAGCGCGAGCCACCAGCCGGCGGCGAGGAACAGAAGAGCGGCCGCGCCGGCGACGAGCTGAACGCGCGGGCCGGCCGGGTCCCGCGCGCGGCGCGAGCCGAGGAGCGCGCCGATCGCGCAACCCGCCGCCATGCCGGTGACGTGCGCGAGCACGTCGGTGCGCTCGCCCCCCGTGCCGAGCCAGCCGAGCAGGACGAGTCCCATCAGGGGCGGCGTCCACCGGCGGATCGGGCGCACGCGGAGCTCCGCCCGGCGGCGCCACTCGAACGCGACGAGGCAGCCGAGCGCGCCGAACACGGCCGTCGAGGCGCCCACGGATCGACCGGCCGCGTCGCGCAGCCACGCGTTGAGCAGGTTCCCGAGAACGCCGGCGACGGTCGTCGCGCTCCACGCGATCCCGCTGCCGACGAGCTGCGCCAAGAGCACGCCGAAGACCGCGCCGAAGACCAGGTTGCCGGCGAGGTGGGGGAAGTCGGTGTGGAGCGTCAGGGCGGTGATCGCGCGCCACCATTCACCGCCGGTGATGCTCCCCGCGTGGGCCACGCCCGGCGTCCACCAGTCGAGGCCGAAGGCGCCGTTGCGTTCGCAGACGAACGCCGCGATCAGGACCGCTGCGTAGACGAGCGCGGACGGCGTCGCGCTCTTCGGGATCGGCGGCAGGTCGTCCTTCGCCGGCGGCCAGTCGACGTTCTCGTCCTGGTACGTGGCGAGCTCGGCGATCGCGCGCCCGTGATCGCGCGCGGCGACGAACAGGACGAACTCGCCGCCGGGTACGTTCTCGATGCGGAACGGGATGCCGACCGCGCGCAGGACGAGAGCGTGCTCGTTGCACTCGGCCCGCCGCGGGGAACGATGGACCTCGACCCAGGCGGGGAGGTCGTCCAAGGCGCGTTTCTCTAGCGGATCTCCCCGCAGCCGATGCGGCCGCCGGCGTTGCCGGTGGGCTGGCTGACCAGGTCGTCGATGCCGGCGTGGACGATGATCGCGCGGCCGATCACGCCGTACGTCCCCTTGTCCACGGTAAGCCGCGGCATGAAGAGCGAATGAAAGCCGTCGCCGTCGTCGCCGACCCACATGTTGCCGAGGTCGCCGGCGTGGTGCACCGGGGCGTGGGGCGAGCCGTGGTCGTGGCCGTCGGGGTTGAAGTGCCCGCCGGCGGACTTGCCGTCCTCGGACGAGCAGTCGCCCGTCTCGTGGATGTGCACCGCGTGCCAGCCCGGCGGCGTGTTGTGCACGGTCAGCTCGACGAGCACGCCGCCCTCCTTCTCGGTGAAGGTGGCGAAGCCGGAGAGGTCGGACCCGCTCTTGCCCTCGACGACGGCGGTCGCCTGCCGGCCCTTGTGGTCGTGGTGGTCGTGGTGGGACGAGTGGCCGTCGCCGAACACCGCGACGCACGACGTCGCGGCGGCCACCAGCGCGGCGCCGCCCGCGAGGGTCCAGAGGGAAAGGCGTAGGGACGGACGCATGACGGTGTTCTCCTCGTGGTTGATCTGCCAGGGGAATGCGGGGGGCGGAGAGTTTGGCTCACCGCCCGCGCGGGATCAACGGGGGAGGCTCGCCACGAGCCTGCGGGTGGCCTCGTTCATGTCCACGCGCTCGCGATATCCGAAGTCGCGCCGGGCGGGCTCCAGGTCGTAGGAGTGGGACGTGGCGAGCTGCCGCGCGACGAAACGCGTCATCGGCGGCTCGCCGCGGAGCCTGAGCGAGCGCCAGACGAGCTCGAGCACCGCGCCCGCGCCGTAGGCCGCCCCCGCCGGGACGCGGCGTTTGACCGGCGGCACTCCCGCCGCGCGGAGGAGCTCGTCGATCCACTCCCAAAGCTGGACGGGCTCCTCCTGCGCGACGAAGTAGGCGCGGCCCGCGTGCGGCGCGTCGGGCGCGAGCGTCCGCGCCGCGTCGAGGTGCGCCGCGGCCGCGTTGTCGACGTAGGTCAGGCTGACCTCGTTCGCGCCGCCGCCGACGATCGCGAGGCGGCCCTTGCGCGCTCGATCGAGCAGGCGCGGGACGAGGTGCGGGTCGCGCGGTCCGAAGACGAGGTGCGGGCGCAGCGCGCACGTGGCGAGGCCGCCGTCGCCGTTGGCCGCGAGCACCAGCCGCTCGGCCTCGGCCTTGGTGCGCGGATAGGCGCAGAGGAATTCGCGCGCGTAGGGCAGGTCGTTCTTCGCCCGCCGGTGGTCGGCGCCGTCGAAGCAGACGCTGGGCGAGCTGGTGTAGACGAGGCGCTTCACGCCGTGTTTGCGGCAGGCGGCGAGGAGGTTGCGCGTTCCGGCCACGTTCGTGCGCTCGTAGTCGGCGACCTTGCCCCACACGCCGGTCAAGGCGGCCACGTGGAACACCGTGTGGTGTCCCGCGACGGCCGCGTCCACGGAGTCGGGGTCGCCCAGGTCCATCGCGACGGTGCGCGCGCCGAGGGCCCGGAGCTCGGCGTGCTCGCCGCGGCTCGCGGAGGTGACGCCCAGCCCCTCGGCGCGGAGCGCCTCGACGACGGCGCGGCCGACGAAGCCGGCGCCGCCGGTGACGAGAAACCCATCCCTAGCCCCCACCCACCCCGGGGGGCTTTGCGGCTCGCCCGAAGGGGACCGGCCGGACGGGGGGTCGGTTACCGCTTTCATCGGAGTTTTCTCTCCGCCCAGCGTTTGAGCTCCTCGCGGTGGATCTTCGCGTTGTGGCGGACGTCGACCGGAAAGGCGGGGTGGAAGAGGAAGTCGGTCACGCGGTCCGAGTGCGGACGCGGCTCGCGCAGCCGCGGCGGAAGCTCGCGGCGGGAGCTGCGCGGCTCGGGCTCGACGACGAGGACGGGCCGTTCGCTCCCGCGGGGCCCGACGCCGACGAGGGCGGTCCGGTGGACGCCGGGGGTCGGGTTGTAGACGTTCTCGACCGGCACCGGCATCAGGAGCCCGTCCTCGGTCTCGAGCCGGTGCGCCTTGCGGCCGCAGAACCAGATCCGCCCGTCGCCGTCGACGTAGCCGACGTCGCCCATGCGGTGCCAGAGGCCGGCGTCGCCCGCGATCTTCGCGGCGGCGGTGGGGCCCGGCTCGAACTTGTACTCGCGCGTGACCACGGGGCTGCGCACGCAGAGCTCGCCGAGCTCGCCGCGCGGGACCTCGAGGTCGTCGCTCCACCGCGCGATCGCGTCGTCGGTGATCCGGATCGCGCGCACGTCGACGCCGGGCGCGGGGAAGCCCACGCACGTCCCTTCGCCGGCAAGCGTCCGCGCGGCGAGGCCGTCGGCGAGCTCGGCTCCCGACACGTTGGCGACGGGGAGCGCCTCCGTGGCGCCGTACGGCGTGTGCACGTCGCCGCCCGCGGGGAGCAGCTCGCGCAACCCGGCGACCAGCGGCGGCGGCACGGGGGCGCCGGCGATCGTGATCCGGCGCAGCGTCGCGAAGCGGCGTCCGTTCGCCCGCGCCCAGGGGAGAACGCGGCGCCAGATCGCGGGCGAGCCGAAGGTGAACGTGGCACCGCTCGCTTCGACGGCGCCGAACACCTTGGCGGGATCGCAGCGTCCCGGCCGCGACGGATCGAGCTCGGGAAACACCGACGTCATGCCGAGCGCGTTGTCGAAGAGCGCGAAGAGCGGGAAGCACGCGACGTCGGTCTCGCCGGGCCGCAGGTCGTAGAGCTCGCGCAGCGCGGCGAGCTGCGCCTCGAAGTTCCCGTGCGTGTAGGCGACGCCCTTCGGCGGGCCGGTGCTGCCCGAGGTGAAGAGCACGGCGGCCTCGTCGTCGGGGGCGGTCTCGCCGGGGAGCGCGTCGCCGCCCGAGCGCTCCAGGTCGGCCAGCGTCGTCCCGCCCCAGGCGAGGCGGCGGCCGACGGTGACCAGGAGCTCGACCGAGCGGAACGAGCGCGGGAAGAGGCGCCGCGCCACGTGTGCGCGCGGCACGGCGATCAGGGCGCGCGGCCGGATGCGCTCGACGCTCGCGAGCAGGTTGCGCCGCCCCATGCCGGGGTCGATCAGCACCGGAACGGCGCCGATCCGCTGGAGCGCGTACGTGATCGCGATCAGGTCCGGGCCCGGCGGCACGAAGAGGCAGGCGCGCTCGCCCCGCTCGAGCCCGAGGCGACGCAGGCCGCCGCCGATCCGGCGCACGCGCGCCTCCATCTCGGCAAAGGTCAGCGCCCGGCCGTCCGCGGCGCGCACCGCGCACCGCTCGGGATGCTCTTCCGCGCGCGCCGCGAGGTGGCGCGAGACGTTGGCGGACTCCGCCGCGACGGTCATGGCACCGGGTTTTGCTTGAGGAAGGCGTGCAGCACCTCCTCGACCTCGTCCGGAGCGTCCTCGAAGACGTAGTGCGAGGCGTCCTCGATGACGAGCGCCTTCGCCGTCAGGCGCCGCTGCCACTCCTCGAGGAACGCCGGCGTGAAGCACCAGTCGCGCATTCCCCAGGCGATCGCGGCGGGGTGATCGCGGAAGTCCGCGAGCGAACGGTCGATCGCCTCGAGCTCGGGGAAGGAGGGGTGCTCCGGCGAGAGCGGAATGTCCTGGACGAACCGCAGCGTGGCGATGCGGTTCGCGTAGCTGTCGTAGGGGAGGAGATAGCCGCGCTTGACCTCGGGCGGCAGCGGGTGCGTGACGGCCATCCGCGTCGCCGCGCGGGCGAAGCCGTTGAGGCCGCGAACCGCCAGCGCGCCGAAGACCGGCACGCGGCAGATCGAGATGCGCAGCGGGATGTCCTTGGACAGGAAGGCGGCCGTGTTCAGCAGGAACAGCCGCGCGATGCGCTCGGGATGGCGCCGCGCGAAGCCCATGCCGATCGCGCCGCCCCAGTCGTGGAGCACGAGCGTGATGCGGCGAAGATCCAGCTCGAGAACGAGTCGCTCGAGGTTCTCGATGTGCTGCGTGAGCGTGTAGTCGTAGTCCTGCGGCTTGTCCGACAACCCGCATCCGACGTGGTCCGGCGCGACGACGCGGTTGCCGCCGCGAAAGGCCTTGATCAGCCGGCGCCAGCAGAACGACCACGTCGGGTTGCCGTGCAGCATCAGGAGCGGCGGAGCATCGGGCTCGCCCTCGTCGACGTAGTGCTGCCGGATGCCGCCGTGGTCGCGGAAGTGCGGCTCGAAGGGATAGAGGTCGCCGAGGACGGGAGCCGCGGCCGCGACGGTCACCGCGGCACCTCGGCGATCTCGACCGCGCGCGGGTCCAGGTCGCTGGCGACGGCGACCACGTGCCGCTCCACGCGCAGGAGCGTGACGCGGTGCAGGCGGCCGCGGTGCTCGAGCACGACCCGCGCGGGCCGCGGCCGGCGCGCCACGCGGCACTCGCGCAGCTCGGCGATGCCGCACCCCGCCTTCTTGAGGACGGCTTCCTTCGCGGTCCAGAGGGCGAGCGTGCGCGCCGGATCGGCGTTTCCGATCAGACGCAGCTCCGCCTCGTCGCAGAACGCGCGCGCCGGCGCGATCCGCGGGCGGTCGAGGCTCTCGACGTCGACGCCGACCGGGGCCGACGACACCGCCGCGACCACGCGGCCGCGCGTGTTGGCCAGCGACCAGTACCAGCGGCCGTCGGGCGTCTCGACGGCGAGCGGCGCGCCCGCGCCGCTCACGCGGAAGGGGAGCGGGCCGTGGCTCGCGAGCTCGGCGGCGTGCCGGAGGGCCTCGCGGCCGCGCGAGCGCGTCCGGGCGACGCCCTGGCGCCCGCGCAGGTCGCCGTCGACCCCGGCCTGGACGACGACGAGGGTCATCGCTCGTCCCCGGGGGAAGGCTCGGGCCGCGTTGCGCGCCGGACGAGCTCCGCGTCGAAGTAGTTCACCTCCATCCCCGCGTCGACGACGAGCCGCTGCGCGTTGACGCCGGAGGCGAGGTCGGAGAGGAGGAACAGCGCCGCGTCGGCCACCTCGCGGGTCTCGAGCGCGCGCTTGCGCAGCGTCGCGTGCTCGGCGAAGAGGTAGCTGTCGACGTAGCCCGGGATGCCAGCCGACGAGGCGGTCTTGAGGAGACCCGCGGACACCGCGTTGAAGCGCACCTCGCTGAACGCGCTGAAGCTCTTGGCGAGGAAGACGACCGCGGAGTCGAGTGCGGCCTTGGCGGGCGCCATGTAGCCGTAGTTCTCCGCGGCCATGCGCGTCGTCGAGATCGAGATCGTCACGACCGACGCCTTCGGGTCGAGGAGCTCGCGCAGGGCGTTGGACAGGTTGACGAGCGAGAAGGCGGACACGTCGACGGCCTGGAGGAAGTCGGCCTTCCCGGTCGCGTGGAACGGCTGCATCCCCTCCGCGTAGTTCGCGAAGGCGATGGCGTGCACCATCCCGTGCAGGCGCGGGTGGCGCTCGGCCAGGTCCGCGCGCAGCCGCTCGATCTCCTCCTCCTTCTCGACGTCGCAGACCAGGACGTCGCCGTCGAGCCTGTCGACCAGCTCGCCGCGCCGCGCCTCGGTGTGAACCGTCCAGACGACCTCCGCTCCGGCGTCCTGGAGGCGCTTGCCGACGTGGAAGCCGACGCTTCTCCGGTTGGCCACGCCGCAGACCAGCACGGTCTTGCCCGAGAAGTCGATCACTTCGCGATCCTCGCCATCGCGCCGGTGGCGGACAGCGCGAAGCGGATCCGGAGCACCGTCTCGTCGCCGCAGGTCGTGCGGGCCTTGCAGTACCAGGCGGGGCCGACGCGCTCCTCCACCTCGACGCGCGTCGTCAGCCGCTCGCCGGGCGACACCCGGCGGCGGAAGCGCGCGTCGGCGACCTTCGTCAGGACGGGGACGCCGTCCTCGTCGGCGAAGCCGCCCAGCGCGAGCGAGATCAGGACGGCCGCCGCCTGGAACGTGTGCTCCGAGAGCAGCACCCCCGGCGTCACCGGCGTGCCCGGGAAATGCCCGCGGAACCAGTCGGCGTCCGCGGGCACGGTCCACTCGCAGACGATCGAGCTCTCGGTGCGGTCGACGACGCGATCGAGGAAGAGGAACGGCGCGCGGTGGGGGATCGCCGCCTCGATCGCTTCGCGGTTCACGCGCGCGCCCCGCTCGGCTGCGCCGCGCGGTCGTGCAGCCACGCGTCCACCTTGTTGGCCGTGATCGCGCCGTAGTTCGCGGCGCCCAGCCAGCCGGACATGATGATGCCGACGCTGCCGGCGTGGAACAGGCCCTCGACCTCGTCGGGGAGGCCCATGCTGACCTTCAGGCCCTCGAACTTGGTACCGAAGGACGTGCCCTGCGGGTGCTGCGTGTAGAAGCGGAAGGTGCGCGGGGTCGCCGCCTCGACGTGGTCGAGCTTCGCGCGCACGCCGGGGACGTAGCGCTCGAGGTCGTCGAGCGTGGTCGCGATCAGCCGCTCCTTCGCGGCGACGTACTCCTCGTCCGAGAGGTGCGCCCAGTCCTCCCACCAGGCGTTCGTCGAGCTCACGATCGTGAAGCGGTCGGAGCCCGGCCGCGTCTTCGGGTAGTAGAAGGAGAAGGTCCGGCTCTGCGTCTCCATCTCGCACAGCGACGGCGAGTCGAAGGTCGGGCGCCGCGACGTGAACATCAGGTCGCACACCCAAGGGATCTCCTCGCCCTTCGCGACGCCGAGGAAGACCTGGCAGGACGAGTTGTTGAGCCGCACCGCCTCGACCTCGTCGCGGAACGCGTCGTCGAAGTGCTCGCGGCCGACCAGCCTGTCGATCGTCGTCTTGACGTTGGCGTTCGAGACGACGACCGGCGCCGCGAGGAAGCGCCCGTGGGCCTCGACGCCGCGGGTCCGGCCGTCCTCGACGACGATGCGGTCGACCTGGCAGTTGTTGTAGAGCTCGACCCTGTTGCGAGCGAGCTCGGCGCGCATCTCGGCGATCAGGTTGTCCGTGCCGCCGCTGAAGGTGTAGACGCCCTTCGACATGAAGTTCGAGAACACGATCCCGTAGGTGATCGCCGGGTCCTCGAGCGACGAGCCGTTGGCGTAGGTGATCGGCTCCATCAGGAGCCGGTGGACGTCGTTGCGGCCGGGGAAGAAGCGCTCGAAGAGCTCGCCCGCCGTCTCGTCGGACGCATCGAAGAAGTCCATCCGCCGCACGTGATCGAAGAACTCCTCGATTCGAGCGCGCGGCACCTTGAAGACCGTCTCGAGCTTCTCTGTGAAGTCCTCGCGCGTGAAGGTGGTCTCGAAGGAGAACTGCGGGTTGTCGAAGCGGATCGACTCGAGCTGGACGATCCGGCTCGCGATGTCGACGTTCCAGTACTTGCGGCACGTCTTCTTCATCCCGATCGGGAAGCCGTGCAGCGAGATGTCGAACGTGTGCCCGCCGCGCCGCTTGAACCAGGTGGCGAGACCGCCGAAGTTGTAGTGCTGCTCGAGCAGGCACACCCGGTGCCCCGCGCGCCCGAGGATGTTCGCCGCGGTCAGGCCGCCGAGACCGCTCCCGACGACGATGACGTCGTAGGCGGGCTTGACCTTCGCGAGCGGATCGAAGCGCAGCGGGCGGCGGCCGTCCGAGCTGCCCTTGAAGTACTTGCGCCGGTCTCCGCCGTTCTTCTTCGCGTTCATCGGGCCAGAGCTCCCGCCAGACCGTGCTTGTTCGCCATCGCGATGCCGGAGATGAGCGCGCCGATCACGCCGAGGTAGCCCTGGTCGGTGCCGCAGAGATAGACGCCGTCGATCCCGGTCTCGCCGTCCTTGTGCTTTCTCGGGCTGCCGTAGACGGCGCCGCCGGCGTGGCCGGTGAAGTGCTGGATCGTGCGCGGCGTGAACACGTCGCGGAACACCGTGTGCGGGCGCCAGTCCGGGACGAAGCGCGAAGCGGAGGCGACCGCGGCGTCGGCGGCGCGCTCCTTCTCGGCGCGGTACTCCTCCTCCGGCAGCGCGCACCAGCGCCCGTGGTTGGCGAGCACGGTGAGGCGCATCAAGCCCTCGGGGAGCGGCGTCTCCGAGGCGAAGTTCGTCGGCGCGGAGATCACGCCCGAGCCGACGTCGACGAGCGCGTCCGGCCGGCGGTAGCGGCAGCGGTCTTCCGTCGAGAAGAAGAACGTCGCGGCGTCGTGCCCGAGCTCCGCGGGCGGCGTGTCGAGCACCGCGATCGATTCGAGGAAGGAGAGCCGTCCCACGTCGGCCGCCGGCGCCTCGCGGCCGCAGAGCCGCATCGTCTCGACCCAGCCGGCCGAGGAGAGCACGCGCTCCGCCTCGAGCTCGGTTCCGTCGTCGAGCACGACTCCGCGCGCGGCGCCGTTCTCGACGCGGATCGAGCGCACGCCGGTGCGCATGCGCAGCTCGCCGCCGGCTTCACGGTAGCGCTGGATGAGAAGATCGAGCAGCGTGCGGATGCCGCCCTCGGGCCGCGCCAGGCCCTCGAGGAAGATGCTGCGGAAGAGGACCGCGAACTGGTCCCACGGCACGTCGTCCTCGCTCGGGCTTCCGTAGTAAAGGACGGGGAGGAGCAGCATCTCGACGAGCAGCGGCTCGGAGAGCTCCTCCGCCAGGACCGCGCGCGCGCTCTCGGGAGCGTGGACTCCGTCGAGGTCGAAGGCGCGCACGCGCTCGACGAGCCGGCGGAAGTTGTCGCGGTCGTTCGGGAAGGCGCCGGCGACCTCTTCCTCGAGCCGCGTCGGGTCGTTCGAGAAGGAGAGCCGCGCGCCGGGGAAGGCGATCGCGGAGAAGCGCTGTTCGCCAAGCTTGAGGTCGGCGTGCCGCAGTCGAAGCTGCTTCAGGAGTCGCGTGAGGGGAGCGCCTTTGGCCCGCGGCGGGACGTAGTTGGTCAGCGCGTGAAGCCCGACGTCGAAGCGCCGGCCCGCCAGCTTGTAGAAGGAGTTGAGCCCGCCCCAGAGGTAATGGCGCTCGAGGATCACGACGGAACGGTCGAACTGGGCGAGGCGGATCCCCGCCGCGAGCCCGCTCATGCCCGCGCCGATCACGATCGTGTCGTAGCGCTTCACCTCTTCGCGGCGTCCCTCAGGCCTTCGCGGCGCAGTGGAGCGGCTTGTCTTCGAGCAGCGGGTGCAGGTACGCCACGCAGCCGTCGAGCGTCGCGAGCTCCTTGTAGTCCTCCTCGGGCACCTGGACCGAGTAGAGCTTGCGCAGCTCCATCACGATGTCGAGGAAGTCCATCGAGTCGAGGTCGATCTGCTCGCGCAGCGGCTCGTCCGTGGTCAGGTTCGACAGGTCCTCGTCCGGGTTGATCGTCGCGATGATGTCCTTGATCGCGACGACGATTTCTTCGCGGGTCATCGGGTGATGTGAAGTGGGTTTGGGAGGGGTGTGGAGCGGTCAGCCCGCGTGGCTGCGGACGAGGACCGCGGAGTTGATGCCCAACATGCCGAACGACATGTTGAGGATGGTCTCGACCCGGCCGACTTCGCGCGGCTCGTTGACGACGAGGCCGCCGAGCTTGCAGGCCGGATCGAGTTGTTCGACGTTGATCGTGGGATGGACGACGCCGTCCCGGAACGACGGGAGGTTGCCGGCCAGCTCGAGCGCCGCGGCGGCGCCCATCGCGTGGCCGATGAAGCTCTTCGTGTTGTTGATCCAGACGCCCTCGTGGTCGCCGAAGACCTGGCGCACGGCGGCGGCCTCGGCGGAATCGCCCGACTCGGTCGAGGTGGCGTGCGTCGACACGACGTCGACCCCGGCCGGCTCGATGCCGGCGCTCGCCAGGGCGCCGCGGATGCAGGCGTTCTGCCCGTCGGTGTCGGGCAGGACGAAGTCGGTGCCGTCGGAGTTCACGCAATGGCCGACGACCTCGCCGAGGACGCGCGCGCCGCGCTTCTCGGCGTCCTCGAGGCGCTCGAGCGCGAAGAGGCAGCCGCCTTCGGCGATGACGATGCCGTTGCGCGCCTGGTCGAACGGCCGAGACGCCTTCGCGGAGACCTCGTGCTCGGCCAGCGCGCCCTGCGCGCGGAAGCTCGCGAAGATGCCGAAGGTGCGGATCGCCTCGGACACGCCGCCGGCGAGCGCGAAGTCCACCGCGCCGAGCTGCAGCATCTGCATCCCCTGGATCAGGCCCAGGTTTCCCGCGGCGCAGGCGCCGCCGAGACTGTAGGCGGGCCCGCGCAGGCCCATGTTCACCGTGACCTCGCCCGCCGGGTTGTTCGCCACCGTGCGCGGGTTGTGGTGGTGCGACCAGTAGCGCAGGTCGAAGTCGTACTGCGAGACCTCGTGGATCTCGTTCTCGGTCTCGACGTTCCCGTGCTCGGTGACGCCGGTGTAGACGCCGACGCGCGCCGGGTCGTAGCGGTCGAGCTCGACGCCAGCGTCGGTGATCGCCTCGTGCGCGCAGTAGATGGCGATCGAGCCGGCGCGCGTGCCGCGGCGGACGTCCTTGCGCTTCTGGTGGCGCAGGGCGTCGAAGTCGCAGATCCCGGCGTGGGTCTTGCCGACGTAGCGGATCTCGTAGTCCTGCACGCCCGAGCGCCCCGCGAGGAGGGCCGCCCGGTACTCGTCCAGCGAGTTGCCGTTCGGGCTGGTCAGCCCAGCGCCGGTGATCGCGACCCGCGGCAGGTCAGGCATCCGCCTTCTCCGCGCTCGCCCCCGCTTCGGCGAGCTCCTTCGGCTGCGCCTCGCCGTCCTCGACGCCGTTGAGCGCGAGCCACTTCACCGGCAGGCCGACGCCGACCTTGAGCGCGGTGTGGATCGCCTTGGAGAGCACGCTCTCGGGATCGCTCATCGCGCCCTGCACGGCGTTGAAGACGAGCTGCATCAAGGCCTCCGCGATGTCGCAGGCCGCGATGATCGACCGCAGCGTGAGCACGCGCGGGTCGCGCTCGCCGTGGTGCTCCGTGATGAACTTCAGCGAGCGCTGCGCGGTCTGGCGGAACTGCTGGAAGACGACCTGCTCGCGCCGGCGGAAGACCGTGGCGACGATCGAGAGGGCGTTCCCGGTGGGGGAGTGCAGGTGGCAGCGCCGCGAGCTGTCGAAGCAGGAGGAGACCGCCCCCCAGTCCGAGAGCTCGTTCAGCGTCGTCGAGACCGCCCCCTGGGAGAGGGAGAGCTGCGCGGAGATCTCGCGGCTCGCCAGCGGCTTCCCCGCCAGCACGAGGAGCCCCCAGACGCGGCCGTGGACGCGCTTGAAGCCGAAGGTCTTGAAGAACAGCTCAAAGGTGGGGAGCTCGTCGAGGAGCGGGACGTCCACGGGCGCAATGGCCTGGGTGGCTCCTCCTTCGGTCGCGTCACGCATGGCGGGGCCGTTCGCTGGCGGATATCTGAAATTCCTGAAATCCGGGGCGGGAGCCGGCCTTGTGCCATACCCCCCGGCCCGGGTCCACTTCCTAAACCGAAAAAGGGGGCGCCTAGACGCGCGAGGCGGCCTTCCAACCCGCCGGATAACGCCGCGCGAGGCGCAGGATCCGCTGGAGGAGCGCCTCGTAGCCCACACCGGCCGCCTCGGCGGACTCCGCGAAGTCCTCCCCGTAGGTGATGTCGGGGTTCGGGTTGGCCTCGAGCAGGTAGGTGCGGCCGTCCGGGCGCATGCGGAAGTCCAGGCGGGCGTAGCCCGAGAGGCCCAGGGCCCGGTAGGTCTTCTTGGCGAAGTCGTCCAGCTCCCGCTCGACGCCGTCGGGGAGATCCCGGGCCCGGCGGTTCTTGACCCCGATCTTCTTCTGGTGGGCGATGTTCCACTTCACCCGCCGGGTGGCGATGTTCGGGGCCCCCTTGGCGAGGTTTGGGATCGTGAGCTCCCAGGGCGGCAGGGTCGCCGGGCGGTCGTGGCCCAGGACGCCGACGTAGAACTCGCGGCCGTCGACGTACTCCTCGGCGATCGCGGCGCTCCCCACGTCGTCGTGGAAGAAGGCCACGCGCTCCGCGAGCGCGTCGTCGGTCTTGACGATCGAGCGGCGGGAGATGCCGAGTGAGGCCTCCTCGTCGAGCGACTTCACGAAGAGCGGGAACTCGAGCGCGGGCCGGCGGCGCACCCGCTTCCCCTTCGGGAACACCTGGAAGGCGGGCACGCGGACGCCCGCGGCGGCCGCGACCGTCTTGGAGAGCGCCTTGTCGCGCGCGAGCGTCAGGCCGCGCGGGTTGCAGCCGGTGTAGTCCCGCCGCAGGAGCTCGAGGTAGCCGACCACGTTGGCGTCGTAGTGAGCCGCCCGGTGGAACTCGACCAGCAGGTTGAAGCAGACGTCGGGGCGGAACTCCTCGATCGCGGCGTGCAGGACCTCGACGTCGTCGGGGATGCCCGCGGGCTCGCACTGGTGGCCGAGGTCGCGGCAGCCGGACACCACGTCGTACTCGGCGCGGAAGTCGGAGATGTCCTCGTCGCTCATCCCCGCGATCGTGTCCGGCGGGACGAGCTCCTCGTGGCAGAGAACGAGCACGCGCAGCTTCTTCATCGATGGAGCAGGGTAGGCCCGCGTCGGATTCGGTCCAGGGTGCGTTGCATCAGGGGCGCGAAGTCCGTCGCGCGCGGCTTCCGGCGCGGCGGCAACCCGAGGTCGAGATCGCGCGCGAGATGGATCATGCCCCCCAGGACCTGATCGAGCGAGTAGGGATCGGCGTCGACGAGCCGGCGCAGCTCGGGGCGCAGCGCGCGGAGCGCGGCGACGGCGCCCCGCTTCCCGTCGCGCGGGAGCAGCCGGACGAGCTCGCGCCGGAAGGGCGCGACGTCGGAGGCGTACCGCCGCTTCTTCCGCTTGTAGTGCTCGCCCAGCGTGCCCGGGAGCTGCCCGAGGGCCTCGGTGCGCTCCTTGTTGCGCACCGCCGGCCGGCGCTTCGCAACGGCCCGCATCCGCTCGTCCACGTAGGCGAGCTTCTCCCGCGCCCGTCCGCGGAACCGCCGGCGCGGCGGGCTCAGCCAGACCGCGAACGTCTCCGCCCAGTCCTCCGACGGGTGGCTCTGGGCGTACCAGCGGGGGAGGTGCGTCACGAAGTCCGGATCGCCGGGCCGCGCGCGGTAGCGCATCCGGTACGGCGTCGAGAACGGCCCGAAGGTGGCGCGCCAGTCCTTCCGGTGGTGGATCCGGTAGGCGAAGTCGATCGCGTGCCCGCACTCGTGGCGCAGGAGCTGCATGCTCTGGGCTTCGCTCCCGCCCTCCGCTTCTTTCATCAGGCGTCGTTCGAGCCGCTCCAGGCGCGGGTGCGCCAGGTAGAACGGGATGGCGATACCCGGCACGCCCTCGGCGGCGAACCAGTTGTGGGAGAGCCACACGTGCGGCCGGAAGGAGAGGCCCCGCCCCTCGAGCTCTTCATAGAGCCGCTCGACGCGCGCTTGCATCTTCGAGCCCGCCACGTCGAGCTCGAGCTCGCGGAACTCGAGGCGGAAGAGCTCGGCGTCCGTCGCCCGCGCCCACCAGGGCTTCGTTACCACCGGACCCCGAGCATCTGGCAGTGGAGCCCGCTGCCGATGCCGAGCATCGCGACGCGGTGGCCGGGCTGCACGAAGCCCGCCTCGGCCGCCATCGAGAGCGAGAGCGGGAGCGACACCGAGCCGATGTTGCCGAGCGTCTCGACCGTCGGGAAGTCGCGCTCGCCGTCGAGCGCGAGCGTTTCGAGCAGGAGCCGCCGGTGCGCCGCGCCGACCTGGTGCGTCACGACGCGGTCGACGTCCTCCCGCGACCAGCCGAGCTCGTCGAGGAAGTCCGCGAAGGTGCGCGCCGCGAGCGCGTTGCCCGCCTGGAGCAGCGCCTCGGAGTCGGTCGCCATCAAGGGGCCGGCGAAGCCCTCGTCGCGGTCGCCCTGGCAGAGCTCGAGGTGCTCGCTGTCCGCGCGCACGACGCCGCCCACGAGGCGGTGATCGTCTTCGGCGCCGTTCGCGCGCTGCAGGAGCACCGCCGCGCCGCCGGCGCCGATCGTCAGCGACGCGAAGGCCTGCTTGAACGACTCGCGCGTGAGGTCCGGGTCGTCGTTCGCGGCGCGGATCGTCTCGTCGACGAGCGCGCGGCCGCACTCGCCGGCGACGACGAGCCCGGCCTCGATCTGGCCGTGCTCGATCATGTTGGCGACGACGAGCATCGCGTTCGCCACTCCGAGGCAGGCGTTGGAGAGGTCGAACACCGCGCACTCCGCCGGCAGCTCGAGCGCGCGGTGCACGACCGACGCGGTCGCCGGCTCGAGGAAGTCGCGGCAGACCGCGG
>JANQEJ010000347.1 GCA_028278425.1 Planctomycetota bacterium
GGCCGAGCTCGGCGACGTCCTCGTGCAGGTCCCGCGCGCGAACGCGCGCGCGCTCGAGCTGTGCGAGGCCGTCGCCCGCTTCCGCGCGCGGGCGACGCCCGGCGCGGACGCGTGCCTCGGCCCGCGGCTGCGCACGCGCCTGCGCCAGCTTCAGCTCGCGGTGCTGCACCTGATCGACGACGCGGACCCGTTCGCGAAGGACTTCTCGCTCGTCCGCTGTCGCGCGGAGCTCCAGGCGATCGAGGGGCACCTGACCGGCGTACGCCTCCGCATGCACGAGGCCTGCGCGATGGGCGAGCTCCTGCCGACCGACGTCGACCAGCTCTGCGGCCGCGTGGACGAGCTCGGGCGCGTCGCGGAGATCGCCGTGCAGCTCGCGGCGAGCCTGGCCTACGCGCGCGAGCCGTGGTTCTCGGAGGACGAGGCATCCGTGGCGAACATCGCGTCGCCGCCGCCGCTTCGCGCGGTGGCCTAGAATGACTAGACCCGCTGCCGGATCAGAGTCCGAGTAGGTCACGCATCGACTCGGGATCTCATTCGAGCACAACCTTCGATCTCCTTAGCTCATTAGCCAATGAAGTGATGCAAGAGATGGGCGTGGCGCGGGAGTGGGAAGCGCTCACCCCGCGTAGAGAATGGTGTCAAAGATGGCCTCGATGCTGCTGGCGTCGCCGATCCAAGACCGGCCCCCACTTGCCACTGAAAGCATCTCGAGGAAGGCCAGCTGAGCATCGTCCCCATACGCGAGGCAGAAGATTGGCACCGTCGACTGGTGGGCGTCGTTGAGAACACTAGTACCCGGCCTGATCGATGATGCGTTCTCGCACCCGTCGGTAAAGAGGACAACGGCTCGGATGGAATCCGTGTTCAGGACGCTCAGCTCTCGGAGCGCGAGCAGTACGGCATCACCTAGCGCGGTATTGCCGCGTGCGCTGAGACCCGCGATGCTCTCCAGGAGGTTCTGGCCTCCGTTCTCGAGGGACTGGAGGGGCACGACTATCTCCGCGGTGCTGGCGAACGAGATCAGCCCGATCGTGTCGTCTCGTCCTTGGAATCGTTGGACGAAGGAGGCCAGTGCTCTCTTTGCCGCGTGGAGCTTGCCCACACTCATCGAGCTCGATGTATCAGCTAAGAGGTAAACAGCGCCGCCCTTCTTGAAGTCGAACCAAACACCGCTCATCGCCTGGATCTGGGTCGGCGTGGGCGAGACGGGCGCTCCAACGGGAGGTACCTGGAATGCCGCCCGGAGCCGATCTCCGCCCGGCCGTTGCTCAAAGTAGGCTTGCATCGACGCAGCAGCGGGGCGATAGCCCGCCCGAAGCAAGAGGGCCTGACCTTCCGGCGAATGTAGGAAGTCTCGCAAGAGTTGATATGCCTCGGGGATATCGTCGTCCTCGTACGGACCGGCGAGGAGTGCGAGCGGATGGTCCAGCCACACCGTAGCCGAGGTTTGCTCGACCAGGATGGGGCGTGCCCGAACAGGCAGCTCGGCGATCGCTTCGAGGAGGAGGGATTCCTGGGCGACGAGAACATCCGAGGCCCACTCGCCGCCCCGGATCGTTCGCCGGATCAGCTCTCGTTCCGAGGGGCCATACTCGCGGGCCTTACTCTCCAGGTCGCGTTCTCGCTCCAAGAGGACAGGCTCGTCGGCAATGCGCCGAATCGGGTCATCGCCGGCTCTTCCGAACCGAGCGAAGAGGCTAAGCATGCCAGCGGAGGTACTCGGGTGAGGGTACGCCCACTCGAGATCGACGCCTTCCTGCACTTGCGCTCGGATGTCATCCCAGGACGGATGCCGTCTAGGGTATCCCAGCCGCTCAGCGAACGACGGGGAGAGTGCGAACAACAGGGGGCTCAGCGTGAAGATAGAGTACTCGGCGACGCCCCGGTCGCTCTCTGATCGATCCAGGCACTCAAGGACGATCGTCGAATCGGGACACACGACATCCGGATTGGTTGCCCGGATGGAGGACAGGGGGGCGGCCTCGTCGATCTCCAAGAGCTGTATGGAGACGCGGCGGCCCGACGAGAGGTGAAATCCAGCGTGTGCGAACCGATCGCAGAGCAAGTCGAAGAGGCCACGTTTGTCTGCCGAGCAGGCGAGGCGAAGACCAATCTTGTCAGGCTTGATTTCATCCATCGACATTCTCCTCTAGTAGTCGAGAATCCAACAACGGACACAAAACCGCCTAGATGCTACCCTGGCGCAACTTGACCTGCGATGGAGAACCACTACTTGCCACGAGCATTTCTTTGGGACGGCGCTCGACCTCGGGGGGCGATCAGTCCCGGCAAGAACTCCTGTCTATTGTATTGGTCGAAGAACCCGTCGGGACGCGCGATCGTTTTCGTCCATGGGTTCGGCGGTCACTGTACTGGCACTTGGAACCAGTTCCCGAGGCTTCTGTCGAAAGACGGCACGTTCGCCAATGTAGATTTTCTCTTCTACGGGTATGACGGCATTCGCGGCAAGTGCGAGTTGCTCTCGGCTGATCTGTATAGGTGCATAAGGCTCCTCAGTCAGGATCCCCGACCGTTCCAGCAAGCAACCCGACTCTCCCCTCGCAAAGAGCACAAGAGGCCGCGTCTCGATGAAATCACCCTGGTGGCACACTCGCTCGGAGCCGTAGTCGCGCGAAAGGCGCTCTTGAACGCGTTCCGTCAGGAGGATGAATGGAAGGAGCGCGTTCGCCTGATCCTCTATGCCCCGGCGCATCGGGGGGCACGAGCTGCCCGCCTTCTTTCGAGCGCCTTCCGCTTGTTTCGGCTGCCGGACTCCTTCGATGGAGCGGTCAAGTACTTCCTCCCGTTGCTGGAGGAGCTCGACCCCAGTGGCGAAGCCATTCCAAGCCTTGTTCAGGACACAGAGGTGATCCTCGCCGAAGAACCCGTTTGCTGCTTGCAGGCAGCCCGTGTCGTCTTCGGTTCGGACGAGCTCGTCGTCAAGACCGACCGCTTCTGCGCGGATCCGATTCCGGAGAACATCCACGGGCGCGGACATCAGTCGATCTGCAAGCCACGGGATCTCAACGACCCTCCCTATCCGCTCATCTCGCTCCAGCCGTGACCTTGGATCAACACCAGCTCCTCGCGGATCTTGAAGCCTACTGGCGTGATGGGGAGGTGGAGCGAGTGCTGAACAGCCTCCAAGAGCCCCAGGCCAAAGACCTCACTTCGGTGATCGAGAAACACCGCCTTGACCACGAATCACCAAGACAGGAAGGAGCTTTGGCCCGCCTAGGGTGCTACCTGTGCTTCCTCGAGATTGGCAGTCTCTGGGGGTTCCTGCCGAACCCGTTACCCCAGACGACGCAGGCGTTCGCCCTCCGCGCACTGGGCACGGAGCGGTTCCGTGAGCTTCTCGACGGCAAGAGGCCGCTCGTGTTGCTCAGCCTTCTTGAACGGCGGCTGAGAGGCGGTGAGTCGCTGGCGCTGCGAGGGGGGCCGAGGTTAGAGGCTGGGGAATCGGCACTGGCCAGTCTCATGCTCCTTGCCGCTACGCTTCATGCCGATGCTTCCATCCACGCTCTTGCATCGTCGCTAAGAGGACGGTCGAGTCGCCAGGAGGGCCCCGCGCCGCACCTGCGTGCGGCTCTCTCGGATCCACACAGTACGCTCGAACTCCTGGGTTCGCCGACAGGCCTAGCGCTCGAGGGGTTGGTGGGGCTCGCTCATTTCGCCGACGAACTGAACGACCTTGTCGAGAGTCCGCAGCTCCACCCCCTTCTTCGGGGAGCTATCTGGCACTTCTTCGCGCGGACTCTGTGGGCGTTTGGCGATGTGCATCATGGGCTCGATGAGCTCATCCAGGCGCCGTCGAAGTGGCAAGCACGCCGGGCCGCCGACGTGGACGAGGGTACGCGGGTGCTTCGGTCGATCAGACGTGTTCTGTGGGGGGCAGCGCCGGACGCCCTCGCGGCAGAAGCTCTTAGGCTTGGGAGTACGCTCGAGGAGATGAGAAAGCTTGCCCGAGGTGGTGTCGGAGAAATGGCACTCGCGCCCAGCCAGACCAAGCGACGAGCCATACGGAGAGCGGAATCCGAGGAGGGTGGTGAGACGGAGGTCCCCGTGTCGGTTCCGATGCTCCTCGCGGCACTCGCGAATCCTGCGGACTCAAGTCGAATGCAGAATGCCCTGCCGCACGCGCGTGTGCTCGCCCAGTACGACGTCGATGTTGAGCGTGTCTTCCGGTATGCGTTGGAAGTGTCCGGGGAACTCTTCGGCGAGACCGAACCCAATACGATGGCGGCGGCCGTCAACCTCGGTCAGATCCTGCTCGAGCTGGGTAAGGAAGAGGAGGCAGTCAACTTGTTCGATCGTTCGGTGGAGGGTCTGACGAGACGTCTCCGCGATGACGGCGAGTCCGTTGTGGACTCGCTGATGCGCATCGCCGCATCGTTTGACGGATTGGGAAGAACGGATCGGGCTGACGAGTTGTACCGAGCACTCGTGGATACCGGGGGGGTGAGTGTCGACGCCGCCGGAAGTTTTGCGGAGTCGAACCGTGTCGCGCGCGCGATCGTCGGTGGAGGCAATCTCGCGAGGGCAACCGAGTGGATCGCAGCATCACTTGAGAGGTTTTCGACTCACGAGCCACACGCGTTCTCGGCGCGCCTGCTGCTTGGCTACTGCCAGATCGCCGGGTCCAACCGCGAGGGAGAGCGCACCATTCGAGCGGCGGTCGAGTATGAGCGTGAACGCCAGACTTCTGAGAACGACCTCCTTGTGAACGTCACACGCTTCGCTCAGCAGGTGGGCGCAGCCAACCAGCCTCGACTGGCTTATGCTTTGCTCGACTGGACGGAACGCGTCGATCGTCTGGCACTGAGCGCACGTCGAGAGCTTGCGACTGCGATGGACATGCTCGGCTCCGCGTACTATGCCGACGGAAGGTTCGGGGACACCAAGCGCGAGCTCGGTTCTCTTCTCGAATGGGGACTTCCGCTCTCGCCCGAGGAGCGAAATCGCATTCTCCACAACCTCGCGATCGCCGAGGTGAAGGTTGGCGAGGTGAAGGCGGGAGAGGCGCGACTCCTTGCGCTCGTTCGAACGAGCGCGGATGCAGACCCGTTAGCGCACGAGAGAGCCTTGGCCTCGCTGGTTGAACATCTGCGCGAGCAGCGTCGGCATGGTGAGGCGCTGGAGTTCTGCCGGGAGTTGTTGCGGCTCACGCCTGCCGACCACCCCGATCGCGCGAGAAGGGAGCGGCTGCTGAGTGCCCTGGAAGACCCGGCGGAGGGATAGCGTCGGGGGCCACAAGATCGCCCTGGTCGAGGCCACGGCGCCTGATGCCGCGTTCAGGCAGCCCCCGACCTGCTTGCCGTTGCGATCGCTGACGAGGTCTAGCAGGTTGCCGCCCTTGGGGCCGCTCGACCCGTTTCGAGAAGTGGCTTCCGAGAGCCAACGGGTTGCGGGTCTCGGTTCGCACCTGAGTTCGGAGCACAGTGCGGTAAGGAATTGACTTCGTTGCCGAGAGCGTGTCTTCGGCGCAGTCCGACCGCGGCGGTCAGTCGCACGCCGGTCATTTTCCGTCTTTGAAGAGTGGCCCCAAGGCGTCGGCCAGAACTCGCGCCGCAAGATAGCGATGTCCGCCCGGCTCTTTCGTGGGGATGCTCCGATGCCGCCGCATGATGCTCCTCCGACGCCAATGTGGAACAAAGTGGAAACCAGAAGCGAGATCCAGAGCGGTGGGGCCGCTGGCATGGCCGAGTTTCCATCCGGCCTTCGCTGAGAGCTCGGAATCACTCGCCAGCCGGGACTCGATGCGTCTCTAGACCGGACACCTAGCCCTCGAGCACGGCGCGAAGCGCGAGCAGGAGCTCGCTCGCGACGTACAGCCGCGGCTCCGGCGGGTGGCGCGCCGTCGTCTCGGACGCGGCGAGGAGCTCGGGCAGCAGCTCGGCCAGCGCCTCGTCGTCGCGCAGGTGTACGGCGATGCGGGTGAGGCTCGCGTACGTTTCCATGCCCGGGCGGCGGCGCACCGCGACATCGCCGGTGCGGCCAAGGTACGAGACGTCGAGGCGCGGCAGCTTCTCCTTCGCGAGGCCGAGCACCGCGAGGGCGACGTGCGGCCTGCCGCGCACGCCCTGCTCCGCGGCGGTGGCCGCGTTGGAGAGCTGGACGACGTCGTTCGGGGAGAAGATGACGAGGCCCGGGCCCATCAGCGTCGCGACCTCCGGCTGCACGAGGTCGTACACGAGCCCGCCCTCCGTCTGCGCGCGGACGAGCAGGTCGTAGGAGCGCTCGGCGACGTCGGCGAGCGTAGGATCGCCGGTCTCCGCCGCGACCTCGGCGACGAAGTCCGGCGCGTAGTCGACGAGGTACGAGTTCGTGGCAAACGCGCGCGTCTCGAGCTTGAAGTAGTTGCGGATCAGCCACACGCCGCCGTCGACGTAGGCGTGCCGCGCGTAGCCGTCCAGGATGAGCCGCGCGAGCCGGCGGTCCTCTGTGCGCCCGAAGGCCTCGGCGCCGCGCCAGAGCCCCTCGGCCAGTCGCAACGCCTCGGTCGTGCCCGACGCGTCGCGCGGCTCGCCGGGACGGTGGCGCCACAAGACGAAGCCGCGCGTGAACGGGTCGTCGGGGTCGTCGACCAGGAGGTGGCGCAGGGCGTGCGCGCGCAGCTCGTCGTAGAGCTCCTCGTCGCCGGCCCGCGCCGACCACAGGAGAAGCTGCGCGACGTCGACCGCGTACGTGTAGCCGTCCGCGCGCGCCGTGCCGCGGTCGTCCGCGAGCCACGCCCGCACGCTGCGCGCGAGCTCGGCCTCGATGCGCGCGGTCTCCGGCGGCGGGTCGATCTCCGGAGTGCAGGACGCCGCGGCCGCGAGAAGTAGGGCCGGGAGCGTTCGGCGCACGCGGCTCGCCCGTCCTAGGCCGGGCTGAGCGCCGGGTCCGACGCGCCGCTCGGCGCCGGCGAGTCGTCGTCCGCGTAGAGCTCGACCGGCGGGCAGGTGCAGACCAGGTTCCGGTCGCCGTAGCCGTTGTCGACGCGCGCGACGGCGGGCCAGAACTTGTTGTCGCGCACCCATGGCGCGGGGAAGGCGGCCTCCTCGCGCGAGTAGGGGTGCGTCCAGGCGTCGGCGACCACGACGTCGGCGGGGTGCGGCGCGTTCTTCAGCGGGTTGTCCGCGCGGTCCATGCGCCCCTCCTCGACCGCGCGGATCTCTTCGCGGATCCGGATCAGGGCGTCGCACAGGCGGTCGAGCTCTTCCTTCGTCTCGGACTCGGTCGGCTCGCACATCAGCGTGCCGGCGACCGGGAACGACATCGTCGGCGCGTGGAAGCCGAAGTCCATCAAGCGCTTCGCCACGTCCTCGCCGGTCACGCCGGCCGAGTGCTCGAAGGGACGCAGGTCGAGGATGAACTCGTGCGCCACGCAGCCGTGCGCTCCCGTGTAGAGCACGTCGTAGTGCCCGGACAGGCGCTTCGCCATGTAGTTGGCGTTCAGGATCGCGACCTTGGTCGCGTGCTCGAGGCCGGCCGAGCCCATCAGCGCGATGTAGACCCAGGAAATCGGAAGGATGCTCGGGCTGCCCCACGGCGCCGCGGCGATCGCGCCGACCCGTTCGCCGTCGGCGCCGTCGCCGCCGTCGCCAAACGGATGACTCGGAAGGTAAGGCGCCAGGTGCTTCGCCACGCCGATCGGCCCCATCCCCGGCCCGCCGCCGCCGTGGGGGATGCAGAAGGTCTTGTGCAGGTTGAGGTGGGCGACGTCCGCGCCGATGTCGCCGGGCCGGCACAGGCCGACCTGCGCGTTCATGTTCGCGCCGTCCATGTACACCTGCCCGCCGTGCTCGTGGACGATGCCGCAGATCTCGCGGATCGCCTCCTCGAAGACGCCGTGCGTGGACGGGTAGGTGACCATGAGCGCGGACAGGTTCTCGCCGTGCGCCTCGGCCTTGGCGCGCAGGTCCTCGACGTCGATGTTGCCGTCGGCGTCGCACGCGACGACGACGACGCGCATGCCGGCGAGCACCGCGCTCGCGGGGTTCGTGCCGTGCGCCGACACCGGGATGAGGCAGACGTCGCGGTGCGCCTCGCCGCGCGCGCGCTGCCAGGCGCGGATCGCGAGCAGGCCGGCGTACTCACCCTGCGAGCCGGCGTTGGGCTGGAAGGAGATCGCGGCGAAGCCGGTGATCTCGCAGAGGGCGCGCTCGAGCACGTCGAAGAGCTCGCGGTAGCCCTCGGTCTGGTCCGCCGGCGCGAAGGGGTGCAGGTCGCCGAACTCGGACCACGTGACCGGCAGCATCTCCGACGTGGCGTTCAGCTTCATGGTGCACGAGCCGAGCGGGATCATCGACGTCGTGAGCGAGAGGTCGCGCGCCTGGAGCCTTTGCAGGTAGCGCAGCATCTCGTGCTCGGAGTGGTGCGTGTTGAAGACCGGGTGCGTCAGGAAGGTGCTCTCGCGCGCGTGAGGGGCGTCGTAGCCGAGCTCGGCGGCGTCGGAGAGCGCCGCGATCGAAAGCTGGTCGGCCCGCGACCCGCCGAACGCGCGCCAGATCTTCGTCAGGTCTTCCCCGGTGGCGGTCTCGTCCAGCGCGACGCCGACCGCCGACTCGCCCAGCTTGCGCAGGTTGACGCCTTCCGCGCGCGCGGCGGCGAGGACCTCGTCGGCGCTCTCGCCGCCGAGCTCGACGCGCAGCGTGTCGAAGTAGGCGTCCGCGGTGGGCGCGAAGCCCAGCTCGCGCAGCCCGGCGGCGAGCGTCGCGGTGAGCGCGTGCACGCGCCGCGCGATCGCGCGCAGGCCGTCGGGCCCGTGGTACACCGCGTACATCCCCGCCATGATCGCGAGGAGCACCTGCGCCGTGCAGATGTTGCTCGTCGCCTTGTCGCGGCGGATGTGCTGCTCGCGCGTCTGCATCGCCATGCGCAGCGCCGGCCGGCCGCGCGCGTCGCGCGAGACGCCGATCAGGCGGCCGGGCATCTGGCGCTTGTGCTCCTCGCGCGTCGCGAGGAACGCGGCGTGCGGACCGCCGAAGCCGAGCGGGACGCCGAAGCGCTGCGCGGAGCCCACCGCGATGTCGCAGCCGAACTCGCCCGGCGGGCGCAGCAGCGTGAGAGCGAGCAGGTCCGTCGCGCAGACGACGAGCGCTCCGGCTTCGTGCGCGCGCTCGACCAGCGGCGCGTAGTCGCGCACCGCGCCCTCGCCCGTCGGGTACTGGAGGAGGCAGCCGAAGACGTCGCCCGAGCTGAAGTCGAAGTCGGCGTCGTCCGCGACGACGACCTCGATGCCGAGCGCTTCGGCGCGCGTGTGCACGACCGCGACGGTCTGCGGGTGACAGGCGGTCGAGACGAGGAACGTGTTCCGCCGCCCCCGCAGCACCCGGTGGCACATCGTCATCGCCTCGGCGGCCGCGGTCGCCTCGTCGAGGAGCGACGCTCCCGCCAGCGGCAGCCCGCAGAGGTCGGACACCATCGTCTGGAAGTTGAGCAGCGCTTCCAGCCGGCCCTGGGAGATCTCGGCCTGATAGGGCGTGTACTGCGTGTACCAGCCGGGGCTCTCGAGCACGTTGCGCTGGATCACCGGCGGCACGATCGTGCCGTGGTAGCCCATGCCGAGGAACGAGCGGAACACCTGGTTCCTGCCGGCCACTTCGCGGAGCTCCTGAAGGAACTCGTGCTCGCCCCGCGGCTCGTTCGGCGTGAACGGGGCGAGCTTCTCCCCGCGCCGGATCGAGGCGGGGATCGTCCGCTCGATCAACGCGTCGAGCGAATCCAGCCCCAGGACGCCGAGCATCGCGTCGATCTCGGCGGCGTCGGGTCCGACGTGGCGGCGGACGAAGGTGTCGGTCGGGCGGAGGGGGGCGGACATCCGGCGGATTCTAGCCGCCGCTCGAACCCCTCCCTAGGAGCCTGTCCGAGTATTCGCCGCACCCGCACGGCGCCCTCTCGAACACGACCCTGCGTCGCTCCTCCTCAGCGTATCGCAGTGGATACGCGGCCGTCGTCGCTTCTTGATCCGCCGCGAGAGATGCGAGCGTGCGGGCACGGCGAATACTCGGACAGGCTCCTAGTCCCTAACGCCTGAAGGTAAACGCCTCCTGCGCGGTCCCGAGGGGACGGGGACCGTTCTCCCGCGCGCCGCCGTGGCAGGCCGCGCAGTTCCTTCCGAAGCGCAGCTCGATCACCGCGCGGGCCGACTCTTCGACGGACTTCTTCACCTGGGCGGCCGGTGGCTCGGGTCCTTCGGGCGCGGGCTTCGGGAAGATCTCCGCGATCACCGGCGCGCCCGCGCCGAACTGGATCAACGAGCGCACGCGCTCGCCGGATCGCGAGTGGAAGCGGTAGGCGCGCGTCGGCGGGGGAGCGCCCGCTTCGATCCGGCGCGCGACGTCCTCGTGATCGGGGTTGGGCGTGACCAAGAGCTCGTACTCCCCCGCGGGAAGCGAGAGCTTCGGCGGGCAGAGGCCCTCGCGGAAGACCGCGGTCCGCACGTCGTCGCGCAGGTTCCACAGCTCGAAGCGCCAGCGGTCGACGTCGAGCGCGCTGCGCGCCTCGAGGACGAAGTGGGCGGCGCCGGGCTCTTCGAAGCGCGCGATGCCGAGGTCCGTGACCCCGCCGGCCGTCACGCGCACCGGCCCGAACTCGATCGGCGAGCACCGCGGCGCCTGCACCTCGACCCAGTAGTCGCCGGCGGGGAGCGCGGCGGCGAAGGCGCCGGACTCGTCGTTGTCCTCTGCCGGCGTGAGCCAGGCGCCGACGCCGGATTCCAGGTGCCAGAGCCGCACCTCCACCTCCGCGCACGGCCGCTCGCGGTGGTCCTGCACGACGAAGCGCACCTCGCCGTCGGCCACCCGCCTCGGGTCGAGCGTGTACACGCGCTCCTCGCCCTCCGGCCAGGCGTCGATCACCGCCGCGGGAACGGCGCCCCAGTCCGACGGCGGGCGCACGAGGAGTCGCAGCGGGCGGTTGGGGCAGTTCGGCACGCGGAAGCGGCCGTCGCCGTCCGCGGTCGCCGCGTCGTGCCAGGCGTCCGCGGCGCCGACGACCTCGACGAGCCAGCCGTCGAGCGCGGCGCCGTCGCGATCGACCAGGCGGCCGGCGAGCTCCAACCCGCGGTCCAGGTAGGGCTCCCAGACGAGCTCGCCGGTGTCGCCGGCGACGAGGAAACCGTTGGCGAGCCCGTGGTCGCCACCGCCGGCGCGCGCTTCGTAGGCGGCGGGCGCGACGTCCTCGATCCGGTACGCGCCCGTGGCGTCGGAGCGCGTCGTGTAAACGCGGTCGCCGCCCTGCTCCTTCAGTCGCACGAGCGCGCCGACCGCGGGCTTGCCGACGGCGTCGCGCACGACGCCGGTCAGGACGGCCCGCGGTGGACGCTCGGCGGCGAACGCTCGCTGTTCCAGGAGCACGGCGAGCTGCGCCGAGGTGATCCTCTGGATGTTGAGCTCGTGGTACTCGAATCCGCGCAGGGTCTGCAGGTGCACGAACCCGATCGTGGGGCACGCGCCGTCGCCGCGGTCCTGGCGGAAGAAGCCGTGCCCATCCTCGTCGTGCTCGAAGCCCGGCGCGTCGCCGAAGTGGTGGTGGCGGAGCTCGGCGCCCTCGGCCGCGAAGCTCGTCCGCACGTAGGCGGCGAGGGTGACCGGCGCAGGCTCGCCCTCCTCCCGGAGCGAGAGCGTAGCCGTCCGCGTCCCCGTGGCGGGCAGGCCGAGCGCCAGCTCGTTGTGGCCCGCCCCCAGGTGATACCGCCGGAGCCCGCTCCAGCCCTTGCCGTCGTGGCTCACGGCCAGCGCCACGCGCATCGACGGCGCGCGCCCGTTCCAGGAGAGATGGAAGCGCCCGTGGGAATCCGTCTCGACCGCCTTGTTCAGCGGATGCCCCAGGGGCCCGACGTAGACGAGCGCGCCGGCGAGCGGGACGTCGTCGCGGTCGAAGACCGTGCCCGCGAGCTCGTACCGGTAACCGTCGGCGAGCGGCGGCCCGGACTCGTCGGGCACCCCGGTGGTGAGCGGCGAAGCGACGGCGCGACGCTCCGAGCCGGGGGCCGGGCCGTCGTCGTCTTCGGAGAGGCCGCGCGGCGCCACCGCGGCGGCCACGCCGCGCGGATCCGCCGCCGGGACGACGTCGGGTCGCGCCGGGTCGACGGCGCGGGTCCGCGTCTCCTGCCAGGCGATCGCGCCGAGCGCGATCACCGCGATCGACGCCGCGAGCTTCAGCTTCGTTCCCATCACGATCACCCCTGCCCCCGCGGACGCGGCCGCGGCTTCGGTGCCCGGAACGGTCGGCGTCGCCGGCGGGACGAGGAACGCGAGCGCGCGGGCGAGCGTCGTTCCGTCCTCCTCGCACTCCGCCGCGAGCCGCGCGCGGAGCCGCTCCAGCCCGCGCGCGAGGCGGCTCTTCACCGTCGCGACGGGGACGCCGAGACGCTCCGCGATCGCGCGCGGCGGGAGGTCGTCGAAGAAGCGCAGGAGGATCGCCGTCTGGTACGGCTCGTCGAGGGAGAGCACGGCGTCGGTAAGCCGGCGGAGCGCCTGCCGCCGCTCCGCCGTCTCGTCCGCGGGATCCCCGGCTTCCGCGCGTGCGCCGCGCTGCTCGCGACGCCGGCGGCGGTCCTCGCCGCGCAGGCGCCTGAGCGCGAGCCCGCGCGCGACCGCGCGGAGCCAGCTTCCGAAGCGCTCGAGCGTTCGCGGCGGGCGCTCGAGGGCGGTGATCCAGGTTTCCTGCACGACGTCCTCGGCCGCGTGCGCGTCGCCGAGCAGGCGCCGCGCGAGGCCGCGGAGCGAGCTCGCGTGCTCGCTCAGAAGCTCGGGCGTGACGTTCACGGGTCGGTTCATGGCCGGCGGGTCTCCGTTCCACGGGGAGAAACCCGCCGGGCCGCGATGGGATGCATCCTTTCCGTATTCTCCGGCGATTCTGGCAGGCCGCGCCCTGAAGGGGGAGAGCGCTCGCTAGGATCCGCGCCATGCAAGCGCTGCACCTCGTTTCCGTCCTCGTCCTGACCTCGTTGCCGGCCCAGGACGCCGGTTCCGACCCGCGCCCGGGCGACGCGGGGCTCGGCGACCGCTACTACCCGACGCTCGGCAACGGCGGCTACGACGCGCGCCACTACGACGTGCGGCTCGACGTGGAGATGGAGGACGGCTCGGTGAAGGCCGGCGTCGCCCTGCGGGCCGTCGCGCTCCACGCGCTCTCGTCGTTCAACCTCGACCTCGTCGGCCTCGAGGTCGACGAGGTGCGCGTCGACGGCGCCGATGCGACCTTCGCGCGCGAGGGCGACGAGCTCGTCGTCACGCCCGCGAAGGCGCTCGCCGAGGGCGGGGAGTTCACCGTCGAGGTCGACTACCACGGCGTTCCCGGCGTGGTGAAGGACCCGGGCGTCCCGTTCGTGCCCGGGGTCGGCTGGATGTTCAAGGACGGCGCGATCTACACGCTGAGCGAGCCGTCCGGAACGCGCGGCTGGGTCCCGTGCAACGACCACCCGAGCGACAAGGCGACCTGGTCCTTCGCGATCACCGTGGCGAAGCCGTACACCGCCGCCGCCAACGGCATCCTCGTCGAGACGACCGAGAGCGAGGACCGCCGCACCTTCCGCTTCCGCGCGAGCGACCCGATGGCGAGCTACCTCACCACGGTCAACGTCGGGAAGTTCGAGGTGGAGCGGTCGGAGGGCCCCGACGGCCTGCCGCTGACGCACTACTTCCCGCCGGAGTACCCGGCCAAGGCGCGCGAGGCGTTCGCCCGCACCGGCGAGATGATCGAGTTCTTCGCCGAGCGCTTCGGGCCGTACCCCTTCGAGTGCTACGGCGGGCTCGTGGCCCACTTCCAGATCGGCGGCGCGCTCGAGACGCAGACGCTCCCCGTCTACTCGGCGGGCGCCGACGAGGACACGGTCGCCCACGAGCTCGCGCACCAGTGGTTCGGCAACAGCGTCAGCCCCGCGAGCTGGGACCACCTCTGGCTGAACGAGGGCTTCGCCACCTACGCGACGTGGCTCTGGGCCGAGCACGTCGGCGGCGAGCGGGCTTACGTCCGCCGCACCGGACGCGCGACGCGGATGATCCGGCAGATGGAGATGGGCCCGCCGGGCGACACCGGCGAGGTGATCTTCTCCATGTCGGTCTACGTGCGCGGCGCCTACGTGCTCCACGCCCTGCGCGAGCTGCTCGGCGACGAGGCCTTCTTCGAAACGCTGCGAACCTGGGCCGAGCGCTACCACGACGGCGTGGCGAACACCGCCGACTTCGTCGCGGTCGCCGAGGAGGCGAGCGGGCAGGAGCTCGACGCGTTCTTCGAGACCTGGGTCTACGGCGAAGACGTGCCGCTCCCCGAAGAAGAGCCGCGCGAAGGCGACTAGCGCCAGCTTGCGGGCCACTCGCCCGCGGGAACGACGGCCGTCCGGGCGGACGTGAGCCCGGCCGCGAGCTCCTGCGCGAGTCGGCGCGCCTGGCCCAAAAGCGGCGCCGCCGTTTCGTCGTCGAGCGCATGCCATCCGGAGCCGGCGCGCGCCTCGGCGCGGGCCTCGCCGGTGGCCCAGCGCGCGACGACGCGCCGGTCGCCGGTCTGCCAGACGTCCTCGCCGTCGGGCGGGCCTTGCACGAGGACCCACGGCCGCGGGCCGCCTCCGCGGAGCGCGTTGACGAGGAGCTCGGCGCGGGACTGCGGCGCGCGCTGGCCGCGGTCGGCGCGGGGCGGGGGAAGGCGCATCGCGATGCGCAGCATGCCGGCGAGGTCGACGAGGCTCACCCGCGCGTCGCCGCGGCGGCCGGCGTTCAGCGCGCCGGGGAGCGCGACCCAGAGCGGCGCGCCGAGCGGCTCGACGTCGCCGGCGAAGTCGCCGCGCCGGAACACCGCGAGCGCGAGCGCGGTCTCGGGCTGGATCGGCTCCAGCGCGGGCTCGAGTCCGGCGAGGAGCGCGTCGACCGCCTCGCCCCCCGGCCCGGCGTCGGCGAGGTGCAGCCAAAGTACGGCGCGCTCGCCCGCGCGGCCTTCCAGAAACGCGGCGCCGCGCCGCGCGAGGTCGGATGCGGTGAAGGCCGCGCCCTCCTCGACTTCGTCGAAGCCGCCGATCCCCGTCGCGCTCGCGAACGGCTCCTGGAGGTAGGCCGCCGTGCGCGCGCCGCTCGTCCGCGCCGCCGCGGCGAGGGTCCAGCTTCCCTCCGCGAGGGCGAGGTCGTTCGCGAGCACGCCGTGGTGCCGCGGCCAGCGGCCGGTCCAGAGGCTCGCCGCGGTGGCGGCGCGCGAGGGCGACGGCGCGAACGCGGCGGCGACGCGGCTCGCGCGGCGGTCGAAGCGCCCGAGGGCCGAGCGCTTCAGGGCGCCGTCCACGTCCGGCCACTCGCCGACGGTGACGACGACGAGGTGCATCCAGACCGGCGGCATGTCCAGCGGGGCCTCCGGCGCCGAGCCGAAGAGCACGCGCGGCAGGTAGACCAGCGGCGCGGCCAGGACGAGGGCGAGGACCGCCAGGCGCGCGTGCTTCTCCGCCATCGATCAGAGCGTGCCGCGGAGCGCCATCCAGCGCAACTTCAGCACGGTGGTGTAGCCCTGCATCAGGATGCGCATGTTGAGCGTCGACTCGCCGCGCTTGCGGTCGACGAAGTCGATCGGCACCTCGGCGATCGGGATGCCGGCGCGCGCGGTCTTGAAGAGCAGCTCCTGCACGATCGCGGGTCCGGTGGAGAAGGTGTCCTCGACGCGGATCTTCCGCAGCGTCTCCGCGCGCCAGCAGCGGAAGCCCGAGTTGCAGTCGCGCACGCGGATCCCGAGCAGGACGCGGATGTACGCGTTCGCGGCGAGCGTGATCACCTGGCGGACGTAGCTGCGGTCGGCGTCGGAGCCGCCGCTCACCCCGCGCGACCCCAGCACGAGGCCGGGTCCGTCGGCGCCGTCGAGGCGCTCGATCATCGACGGTACGAAGACCGGCTGGTGGGAGAAGTCCGCGTCCATCTCGACCACGACGTCCGCGCCCATTTCGAGCGCGCGCAGGAAACCCGCCCGCCCGGCCGCGCCGCGTCCGCGGTCGCGCGTGCGGTGGAGGAGGTGCAGGCGCGGCTCGCGCTCGCCCGCGTCGCGGACGAGCTTCCACGTGCCGTCCGGCGAGTCGTCGTCCACGACCAGGACCTCGTATTCGGGCCCGAGGGCGAGCAGCTCCCGGGAGAGGTCCACCACGTTCTCCGCCTCGTTGTACGTGGGGACGGTGCAGACCACCCGGCGGGCGGGCTCGGACTCGGCGTCGGAAGCGGACATCGCGCGGGGATGGAGAAGGTACTTCCGGGGCGTGGCGGTTGATAGGGTGCGGAGCGCGATGCGACTTCGCCTGGCCGCCCTGGTCCTCGCCGTGACCGGCGCCTCGTGCTTCGAGGTGACCGAGGAGCTGTCCGTTCGCAGCGACGGGTCGGGCTCGCTGGCGGTGGAGTACCACTTTGGACCGCAGTTCGTGCAGACGCTCGAGCAGTCCGGCGCCTCGATGTCGGATTATCCGGGCGAGCTCCGCAGCAAGGTCGAGCCCCGGGTCGCAGCCCGGTCGAATCTCTCTGCCTTCGAGCTGACGCATCGCAACGAAGGGCGGGATTGGTTCGTCACGATGTCGGTCGAGGTCGGTGACGTCGCGAAGCTGACCGGGGATGACGTCGCTGCTTTTTTTTGCGGCTCCGACGACGCCCGAGAGGTCGAGCTCTCGATCCAACCGGAAGGCGATGGGTTCCGGTTCCACCGGGCGACCCGCGTGACCGGGGGTTCGGCGGGTACGCCGAGTGCCTTCGCTTCCTTGTTCGCGGGCATGGAATACGTCGTCCGCCTGCGCGGCGGCAGCTTCGTGGAGCACGATGGCGAGCTCGTCGACGACGGGACGGCGGTCGAGTGGCGCTTCGACATGGGTAGGCTGGCAACCGAGCCCACCGAGATGACCGCCGTCTTCAAGCCGTCCGGTTCCTCCGACAAGAACAACCTGCTCTGGGGAATCGTCGGCGCTTTGGGTCTTACGGTCGTCGGCGTCGGGAGCTTCCTCGCGGGCCGCGCCAAGCCGGCGTGAGGTTGCCCGCGGAGCGGACGGACCGCGCGGCGGCGCTGGTCCTCTTGCTGCAGCTCGTCCTGCTCCTCCACGGGGCGTGGAAGGTGGGGCCGACCTTCGACGAGCACTTCTACGCCGCCAGCGGGGCGGCCTACTGGCACGAGGGCGACTTCGCGATCAACCGCGAGCACCCGCCGCTGGTCAAGCTCCTGGCGGCGGCGCCGCTGCTCGTCGCGCCGGGCGTCGCGTACCCGGAGCACGCGCTGGAGACGGTGAACTTCCCCGTCGCGTTCTTCTACCAGCACAACGCGGCCGACCTGGACCGCAACCTCTTCCTCGCGCGGCTGCCGGTGTGCCTGCTGACCGTCGCGACCGCGCTCGGCGTCTTCCTCGCCGGCCGGCGGTTCTTCGGCGGGAAGGCGGCCCTCTGCGGGCTCGTCGCCTTCGCGTTCCAGCCGAGCGTGCTCGCGCACGGCCGGCTGGTCTCGCTCGACGCGGGCGTCATGCCGTTTCTCTTCTTCGCGGTGCTGGCGTTCCTCGCGCTGCTCGAGGAGCCGACCTGGCGGCGCACGCTCGTCGCGGCGCTCCTCTTCGGCCTCGCCAACCTCGCGAAGTTCACGGCGCTGCTCCTCATCCCGTTCCTCGGCTTTCTCGCGGTGGTTCGGTGCGCGCGAACGCGCAGCGCGCGGCCGCTCGGCTCGCTCGCGCTGACGTTCCTCGGCGGGCTCGGCGTCTTCGCCTTGGGTTACGGCTTCGAGGCGAAGAGCATCAACGCCGCCTGGGGCTCGGAGTTCTTCGCGCGCGACGTTCCGCCGGGCAAGGTCGAGCTGGCGGACCTCGCCGCGGCGCTGCGCGACGCCGGCGGCGCGGAGGCGCAGGCTCAGCAGATCGAGCGCGCGCCGAGCGTCGACTTCGCGGCGCGCACGCTGATCGACTATGCGGGCGAGGAGGCGACCGCGGAGCTCGCCGCGCGCACGCTGCGCGGGCTCGCAGGCGGGCCGGGCGAGCTGCGCAAGCTCGCCTTCGCCGCCGTGCTCGAGGCCGAGCACCTGTCCGCGGAGGTGCGGGACGACACGCTGGCCGCGCTCGCGGACCGCCGCTTTCCCGACGACGCGGGCTGGCGCCGCTTCTGGGCGGAGCACGGGGCCGAGAGCTGGGACCGCGTGATCTTCTACCACGGGTGGATGCGCGCGCTGACGTCGGGGCTCTTCGGCGACGACCGGCCGATTCCGCTGCTCACCGCGCTCAAGGGGCTCGACCAGACGCTGGCTCACGGGAAGCTCGGTCACGGGAGCTACTTCCGCGGCAAGACCCTGCTGCCCGGGCGCGACTTCGCCGAGGGCAACCCGCATCCGGAGTACTACGCGGTGGTGATGGCGGTGAAGAACCCGCTGGCGTGGCTCGTCCTCGCGGTCGGAGGGATCGTCTGCGCGTTCCTGCCGAATCGCAAAAGGGGCCGCGAGCGCGGTTGGACCGTGCTTCGCGCCGCCGCGCTCGTCGGCTTCCCCGTCTTCGCCTTCCTGGCGTTCTCCAACGGGAAGGCGCTGCTCGGCGTGCGCTACCTGCTGCCGCTCTACCCGTTCCTGTGCCTCGCCGTCGGCTGTGCGGCGGTTCGCTTCCCGCGCGCCGCGCTGGCGCTCGCGGCCGTCGCCGCGCTCGAGGCGATCTGGATCCACCCGCACCAGCTCATGTACTACAACGTCCTCGCCGGCGGCCCGTCGGGCGGTCCCGCGATCACCTGCGTCGGCGACGACTGGGGCCAGGACGCGCGCGCGGCCGGACGGTTCCTCGCCCGTTACCGCGACGAGATCGACGCCGCCGGGGGCTTGGTCTACCGTCCGTACACGATGGCGGATCCCGCGGCGCTCGGACTTCAGGACTGCCGGCCGCACACAGGCCCGGTCGAGGGCATCGTCGCGGTGCACGCGGTCGACTACCACCGCGAGGCGGACGAGTTCGCCTGGCTGCGCCCGTACGAGCCCTTCGCGAAGCTCGGGCACGCGGTGTGGCTCTACGACACGCGCGGGGGACCGCCGGGGCGCGACCCGAGAGAGGAGTGGGAGTGAGGCGCCGGCTCGCCCTCCTCGCGCTCGCCGTCGCGGCCGCGGGCTGCGGCGGCCCGGCGCCCGACGGCCCGAACGTGCTCCTGATCACGGTGGACACGCTGCGGGCGGACCGGCTCGGGTGTTATGGCTACGAGCGCGACACCTCGCCGCGGCTCGACGCCTTCGCGCAGGAGAGCGTGCTCTTCGAGAACGCCTACAGCCACGCGCCCTTCACCGCGCCGTCGCACGCGAGCCTCTTCACGTCGCTGCACACCGAGGAGCACGGCGTGCTCTCGTGGGGGATGAAGCTCGCGCCCGGGGCGCGCACGATGGCGGAGCGCTTCGGCGACGCCGGCTGGCGCACCGGCGCCTTCTACAACCATCCCTCGCTCGAGCTCAACGACCTCGAGCGCGGCTTCGACGAGGTGGGGAAGCGCTACTTCGAGCCCGCCGACGACACCGTGGCGGACTTCCTCGCCTGGGTGGACGCCGGCGGCGCGCCCTTCGCGGCGTGGGTCCACCTCTGGGACGTGCACCGGCCGTACGGCTATCGCGACTGGACGCTGGCGGCGAAGTACGTGCAGCGCGCGCCGCTCGCCTTCGAGGAGACGCGCTTCGGAGCGCACGACGACGTCTCGATCGGCCGCGAGGAGAAGCACTACAACGTCAACCCGGAGCGGCGCGCGGAGCTGGGCGAGCTCGACGGCGACGACTGGACGTTCGTCGCCAACCGCTACGACGGCGGCGTCTGGTACGCGGACCGCGCGCTCGGCGAGCTCTTCGACGCGCTCGCCGAAAGGGGCGTGCTCGACGACACGGTGGTCGTCGTCACCTCCGACCACGGCGAGTCGCTCACGGAACGCGACGCCTGCTGGTTCACGCACGACCCGTTCCTTTATGAAGAGACGCTGCGCGTGCCGCTCTTCATCCGGTTTCCCGGTGGCGAGCACGGCGGGCGGAGGGTCGAGCGGCTGGCCCGCGGAATCGACGTGCTCCCGACGCTCCTGCACGCGGCCGACCTGCCGGTCTCCGGCGCGCGCGGCCGCAGCCTCGTCGACGCGATCGAGGGGAGCGAGGAGGGCGAGGTCTACCTCTTCGCGCAGACCCAGGCGAAGGCGCCGAAGGAGATCGGGGGCGAGGCGAAGGCGAGCCCCGACGGCTGGGTCGAGCACCGCCAGGCGGTCTCGGACGGCCGCCGCAAGCTCGTCGTCGACCTCGCGACGGGGCGGACGTCGCTCTACGACCTCGAGCGCGATCCCGGGGAAGAGCGCGACGTGGCGCGCGATCCGGCGTACGCGGACGACCGGCGGCGGCTGACCGAGCGCTTCCAGGCGTTCCGCGCGCTGCCGAAGGCGGGGCAGAACCTCGACGAGCTCACGCCGGAGGAGCGGAAGCTGTTAGAGGACCTCGGCTACCTTTGAGGACCTCGCGCGCGAAGAGCGCGAGGGCCGCCGCGAGGAAGGCGAGGAGCAGCACCATCCGCACGTTGGTCACCGACCAGAAGGCGCCGGTGTCGCCGGACGCCTGAGCGGAGTACCAGAAGAGCGGAAGCTGTAGGTACATGACGATCTCGAGGGCGACGGCCAGCGCGAGGACGCCTCGCGCTGTCGGTGCCAAGAGGACCGACAGCGCGGTGACCCACAGCACCCACTGCGGCGAGAAGAACTCGGAGAAGACGACCGACGAGAGCGTGGCGGCGAGGCAGCCGAGGAGTAGGGCGCGCGCCGAGCGCACCGGCGCCAGGGCGAGGAGGAACCCCGGCGCGAGCTGGCAGAGCTTGAAGACGACCTCGAGCCCCCCGCGGGCTTGGCGGTCGAACCAGCCCCAGCGGTCGGGGTGGGTCAGGAGCGCGAGAAAGGACGAGTGGTTGGGCTGGCGCTCGTTCGCGTGCCAGTCGAAGACGAACCGCACCGCCTCCATGCCGCCGCCGTCCCAGACGAAGGTGACGCCGAGGAGCGCGAAGATCACCGCGGCGGCGAGCGCTCCGGGCACCAGTGCGCCGCGGACGAGAGCGGTTCCCCAGCCGACTTCGCCCGGCGGCGCGCGCGACGCGCGCACGCCGTGCGACAGGAAGAGCGGCACCAGGACCAGCGGGTACCACTTGACCATGATCGCGACGCCGAGCGCGAGCCCCGCCAGGTTGCGACGGCCGGTGAGCTGGAGCCAGATCGCGCACGCGACGGCGCAGGTGACGACCAGGTCGAAGCGGTTGAAGCCGAAGTAGAGGCTGGCGGGAAGCAGGAGCAGGAGCGCCCAGGCCGGACCGTGGCCGAGCGCGCGCAGGTTGCGCGTCGCGAGAAAGAGGAGCAGGAGGAACCAGCCCGCCATCAGGACGTGGTGCGCGTCGCCGTACGCCTCGCGGTGCTCGAGCAGCTCCGCCTCGCGCGCGGCGTGGGCCGCCTGCGCGCGCAGCAGCGCCGTGCGCGCGGTGTCGCGGTCGAGGCCCGGGTACCGCGCGAGCTCGACCGCGACCTTGGCCACGTCCGGAAAGCGCTTGGGCGGCAGCGGGCAGGCGCGCTCGGCCACCTCCTCGGGAACGTTGCCCTCGCGCAACACCGCGCGCGCGGCCTCGATCGAGGTGAAGGGCTCCCCGCGTTCGACCCCTTCCTCATAGAAGAGATAGGGCAGCGCCATCAGCCACGTGGAGAGCTGCGGATACTCCGAAAACTCGTCGAGGTAAGGCGTTCCGCCGGATGCGATCCAGCGCCCGCGCTGCTGGTAGGCCATCCGGTCGTACACGTCCTCGAGGACGTACGGGAACCGCGGCGACCCGTCGTCCCGCCGGCCGAGGCCCAGCTCGTGCGTGAAGAGGAGGACCGCCAGCGCCAGCGCGAGAACGCCGCCTCCGACGAGGAGGGTGGACCGCGGGCTCACCGGCGTGGGGTCAGCTTCCGCCCTCGACGCGCGCCTTCAGGCCGTCGAGCCCCTCGGTGAAGGCGGGCGCGAGCATCTTCGGCATGGCGAACGCCATGAGTCCCGGGAGGAACATGCCCTCGGTCGTCCCGTTGGAAGACCAAGTGATCCTGGTGCCGCCGCCTTCCGCGGCATAGTCGAACTCCCCCGCGGCCGTGGAATCGTAGTCCAGGAACTCCATGGCGTAGGAGAATCCCTTCGCGGGATCCGCCTGGGTGATGGTGAGCGTCCCGTGCCCGAACGTGTCGCCGATCCACTCCATCTTCATGCCGGTCCCCGGCTCGCCCGTGTAGTCCCAGTCGCACGAGGGGTCGCGCTCCTTGTTCCACCAGGACCACTCTTCCCACGTGCGCAGGTCCGTTAGAACGGCGTGCACGTCCTCCGGCGGCGCGTTGACGACGATGCTGTGCTCGACGGACCACTCGGTGCCAAGGATCATGTAACCGAGCGCGAAGATCGCGAGGATTCCGACGACGACGAGGCCGCCGCAGCCAATCAGGACTTTCTTCATGTGTTCCTCTGGATCGGGGTCCGGAACGCAGTGCGCCGATACTCTAGGGTCCCCCTCGGCAATTCCCGAGAAAAAGGCCAGACTGCGGCGATGACCGCACCGGACACGAACGAGGTCGCCGGGTTCCTGCAGGACCTTCAAGACGAGATCTGCGCGGCGCTCGCGGCCGAGGAGCCCGAGGCGGAGTTCCGCGCCGACGTCTTCGAGGGCGAACGCGGCGGTCTCGCGCGCCCGCGCGTGCTCGAGGGCGGCGACGTGATCGAGCGCTGCGCGGTGAACTACTCCCACACGCTGGGCAAGAGCCTTCCGGCGGCGGCGACGGCGCGGCGACCCGAGCTCGGCGGCCGCGGCTACGAGGCGGTCTCGGTGTCCCTCATCGTGCACCCGCGCAACCCGTACGCGCCGACGAGCCACGCGAACTTCCGGCTGTTCCGCGCCTCCAAGGACGGCGCCGACCCGATCTGGTGGTTCGGCGGCGGCTTCGACCTGACGCCCTACTACGGCTTCGAGGAGGACGCGCGCCACTGGCACGCGACGGCGCGCGACGCGTGCGCGCCCTTCGGCGCCGACGTCTACGCGCGCTTCAAGGCCTGGTGCGACGAGTACTTCTTCCTGAAACACCGCGGCGAGGCGCGCGGCGTCGGGGGGCTCTTCTTCGACGACCTCGACGGGCCGGACGCGCACGCGCTCTGGAGGAGCATCGCCGAGCACTACCTGCCGGCGTACCTGCCGATCCTGCGGCGCCGCAAGGACACGCCCTACGGCGACGACGAGCGCGCGCACCAGCTCGTCCGGCGCGGCCGCTACGTCGAGTTCAACCTCGTGTACGACCGCGGGACGCTCTTCGGCCTGCAGTCCGGCGGGCGCATCGAGTCGATCCTCGCCTCGATGCCGCCGGAGGCGAGCTGGCGCTACGACCGCCGGCCGGAGCCCGGCAGCCCGGAGGCGCGGCTGGTGGAGGAGTTCCTGAAGCCGCGCGACTGGCTGGAGGCGGCGGAATGACCCGGCGGGCGCTCGCGCTCCTTCTCGTTTCCGCCTGCGCCGCGCCCGACGCCGGGGAGTCGCCGTCCTTCGGCGAGGTCGGCGAAGCGCGGGCGAAGCTCGCCGAATGGCGGGACATGGACCGGGCCGAGCTCGTCGAGTTCCTGAAGGAGCGCCTCGCGGCCTTCGACGCGAGGGTGGCCGAGGAGCGCGCCGCCTTCCGCGCGCTGCCCGCCGATCCCGACGACGTCGAGTGGGTGCGGCAGAACCTCGCGCACATGGTCGCGATCGATCAGCTCGGCCGCTCCGAGCTCATGATGCCGCTCGCCGGGCTTCGGGGCGCTTCGCTCACCGGCGACGAGATGGCGACGACGTTCGCGGTGACCTCGCGCCTGAGCGCGGTCGACGCGGCCAACACGGCGGCGCTCAAGCTCCTGCTCGAGCGGCACGGCTGGATCGACGTCTCCACCTTCGGCGCCGAGGCGGACGGGGACGCCTTCCTCATCGCGCAGCACGCGGACGCGGACCGCGACTTCCAGCGCGCGGTCCTGGCCGTGCTCGAGGAGCGCGTGGCGTCCGGCGAGACGAAGCCGTCCAACTACGCCTACCTCTACGACCGCGTCGCGGTCGCCGAGAAGCGTCCCCAGCGCTACGGCACGCAGGGCCGGTGCACCGGAGAGGGTCGCTGGGAGCCCTTCGAGCTCGAGGATCCCGAGCGGGTCGACGAGCTGCGCGCGTCGGTGGGCCTCCCGACGCTGGCGGAGTACGTCGCGCTGGCCTCGACGCTCTGCCCCTGAAGCGCTACCTTCTCCGCCCCTCCCGGGCATGAAGATCCAGCAGCGCAAGATCACCGTCGTCGGAGCCGGCTTCGTCGGCATGACCACGGCGGCGAAGTGCGCCGAGCGGAACCTGGCGGCCGAGGTGGTACTGACCGACATCGTCGAGGGCCGGCCGCAGGGCATCGCCCTCGACCTGAACCAGTCGGCGGCGGTCGAGGGCTGGACGACGCACGTCACCGGCACGAACGACCCGGCCGACACGCGCGACTCCGACCTCTTCATCGTGACCGCCGGCAAGCCGCGCAAGCCCGGGATGAGCCGCTCGGACCTGCTCGAGGTCAACGGGAAGGTGATCGCGAGCGTGGCCGAGACGATCCGCGACGGCTCGCCCGAGGCGATCGTGATCGTCGTGACGAACCCGCTCGACACGATGGTGCACCTGATGCGCGCCAAGCTGGGCTTCCCGGGCCGGCGCGTGGTCGGGATGGCGGGCGTGCTGGACTCCGCGCGCTTCTCGCTCTTCCTCGCCGAGGCGACCGGCACGTCGGTCAAGGACGTCGACGCGATGGTGCTCGGCGCGCACGGCGACTCGATGGTCCCGATGCCGCGCGCCTGCACGGTCAACGGCGTCGCGGCGCTCGACCTGATCGACGGCGCGACGATGGACGCGCTCGCCGACCGCACGCGGCACGGCGGAGCGGAGATCGTCAAGCTCCTCAAGACCGGCAGCGCCTACTACGCGCCCGCCGCCGGCTCGGTGGCGATGGCGGCGTCGATCCTGAACGACGAGCGGCGCGTGCTGCCCTGCGCGTGCTTCCTCAACGGCCAGTACGGCTTCGAGGGGATCTACATGGGCGTGCCGGCGGTCCTCGGCGCCGGCGGCGTCGAGGACATCGTCGAGCTCTCGCTCGACACCGAGGCCCGGATCCAGATGCAGAAGACCGCCGGCGCCGTGCAGGGCGACCTCGAGAGCCTGCGCGACCTCGGCCTCCTGTGAGAGAGACATGAGCACCCGCACCGAAACCGACTCGATGGGCCCGATCGAAGTGCCGGACGACGCGCTCTGGGGCGCGCAGACCCAGCGCTCGCGGCAGAACTTCAAGATCGGCGGCCATACCTTCCCGCGCGCGATGATCCGCGCGCTCGGCGTCGTGAAGAAGTGCGCGGCGCTCGCCAACGCGGAGCTGGGCGAGCTCGACGCGCTGTCGCAGGAGGAGCGCGACGCCCTGGTCGCGGCCGCCGACGAGGTCATCGCCGGCGAGCACGACGCGCACTTCCCGCTCGTCGTGTGGCAGACCGGCTCGGGCACGCAGTCGAACATGAACGCCAACGAGGTGATCTCGAACCGCGCGATCCAGATCCTCGGCGGCGACGTGGGCTCGAAGGCGCCGATCCACCCGAACGACCACGTCAACCGCTCGCAGTCGTCCAACGACGTCTTCCCGACCGCGATGCACGTGGCGGCCGCGTCGGAGAGCGTGCACCGGCTGCTGCCGGCGATCGAGGCGCTGGAGAAGGCGCTCGCCACGAAGGGCGAGACCTGGGGCGACGTGGTCAAGATCGGCCGCACGCACCTCCAGGACGCGACGCCGCTCACGGTAGGGCAGGAGTTCTCCGGCTACGCGCAGCAGCTCAAGGACGCGCGCCGCGCGATCGTTGCGGCGCTGACCGCGGTGTACGAGCTCGCGCTCGGCGGCACGGCGGTCGGCACGGGGCTCAACACGCACCCGCACTACGCGGACCTCGCGGCCTCGAAGATCGCCGAGGAGACGCAGATGCCCTTCGTCAGCGCGCCGAACAAGTTCGCGGTGATGGCGGGGCACGACGCGCTCGTGTGGCTCCACGGCGCGTACAAGACGGCGGCGGCCGCCTTGATGAAGATCGCGAACGACGTCCGCTGGCTCGGCTCCGGTCCGCGCTGCGGGTTCGGCGAGCTGAAGCTCCCCGCGAACGAGCCCGGCAGCTCGATCATGCCCGGCAAGGTCAACCCGACCCAGTGCGAGGCGATGACGATGGTCTGCGCGCAGGTGATGGGCAACGACGCCGCCGTGGGGATCGCCGGCTCGCAGGGCAACTTCGAGCTCAACGTCTACAAGCCTGTGATGATCCACAACGTGCTCCAGTCGGCGACGCTGCTCGCGGACGCCTGCGACTCCTTCCGCGAGAAGTGCATCGACGGCCTGGAGCTCGACGCCGAGCGCGTCGACGAGCTGATGAAGAAGTCGCTGATGCTCGTGACGGCCTTGAACCGCCACATCGGCTACGACAACGCCGCCAAGGTGGCGAAGAAGGCCTACACCGAGGGCACGACCCTCCGCGAGGCGATCGTCGCGCTCGGTTTGATGAGCGGCGAGGACTTCGACGCGGCGGTCGTCCCCGGCGACATGGTCGGGCCGCGCGAGGCGTAGTCCGCGTACGGTGCCCGCGCGGCCCTGCGCCTGGGAGCGCGGAGAGGAACGGAGGGCACGGAGCCCGGAGTTTAACACGGAGATGAACGGAGTTATCGGAGAGCACGGAGATCGGAATTTACGATGTCCGTCTCCGCGTGTTGTCCGTCTCTGACCGTCGCCCGGTCGCGGCGTGATGCGACCGCGGAGACAGCCGCCGTGTCAGGACGCAGTTGCGTGGAACGGTCCGGATCGAAGAGCACGCGGGGTCGTTCTCCGCAAAATTCCGATCTCCGTGCTCTCCGATAACTCCGTTCATCTCCGTGTTAAACTCCGGGCTCCGTGCCCTCCGTTCCTCTCCGCGATCCCAGGCGCAGGCTCGCGCGGACTTCACTCCGGCACCGTACGCGGACTACAGGTCGAACACCAGGTAGGTGAAGAGCCCCTTCGCGACGAGTCGCTCGTCCTGGGAGACTTCCACCTCTGCCAGCGCGACCTTGCGCCCGACGCGGACCGGCTTGCCGCGGCCGACGAGCTCGGGGCCTTCGAGGTCGGCCGAGCGCACGAAGTTGAGCTTGAACTCGATGCTCGTCATCGTCTTTCCGTCCGGGAGCGTCGGCGCGATCGCGTAGACCGCGGTCGTGTCCGCGAAGGTCGAGATCATCCCGCCGTGGACCTTGCCGCCCTCCTGCTTGAGCTCGGGGCGGAGCTCCATCGTGAGCTCGGATCCCTCCGCCTCGCTCGAGACGAGCCGGAACCCGAGATACTCGTTGATCGGCGTCCGGTCGAAGAGCTGGCGCACGCTGGGATTCATGGCAAGAGCCTAACCGCTATCCTCCGCCGGTGAGCGCTGGGACCTGATGACGGAGGAGACGTTCGCGCGCGCTGATCGCCGGGGCTACGATCGTCGCGCTCGGCCTGCGCTTCACCGCAACTCCGAAAACGTCGTCCCCATGAGAACCGCCAAGCTCCGCCTCCTGGTCCTTCCCTTCTTCGGCCTCCTGCTCGGCGCGGGCGTCTTCGCCTCGGGTCCGCAGTGGGGCACCGACACCGTCGAGACGCACCCGGTCACCGACAAGATCGCGTACCTCGTGGGGGGCGGGGGCAACGTCGGCGTCATGGTGGGGGAGGACGGCGTGCTCCTGGTCGACGACCTCTTCGCGCAGCACGCCGAGAACATCGAGAAGGCGGTCGCCGCGCTCGGCGGCGAGGGCTACAGCTACCTGGTCAACACCCACCACCACGGGGACCACACCGGCGGCAACGAGCACTTCGGCCAGAAGGCGACGCTGGTGTCGCACACCAACGTCCGCAAGCGCCTCGATCCGGGCAAGCCGGGGGCGCTGCCGGTGATCACCCACGAGGCCGGGATGTCGATCCACGTGAACGGCGAGGAGGTCGTCCTGCTCCACTTCGGCCCCGGCCACACCGACGGCGACACGGTGGTGTGGTTCACCGGCTCGAACGTCGTCCACATGGGCGACCTGTTCTTCAACGTGGGCTACCCCTTCATCGACCTGAACAGCGGCGGCGACGTCGAGGGGATGATCGACTCGGTGCGGACCGTGTTGGATCTCGTTCCGGACGACGCGAAGGTCATCCCCGGGCACGGCGAGGTGACCGACCCGGCCGGTCTGACCGCCTACGTCGAGATGATCGAGGACTGCCTCGCCCGGGTGCGCAAGGCGGTCGGCGAGGGCAAGCCGGTCGGTCCCGACCTCGTCGCGGACTACAACGAGCGCTGGGGCGGCTTCGCCTTCATCACCCCGGAGAAGTGGGTGGGGACGCTGGAGACCTACGTCAAGCGATAGCGCCCCTACGGCCTAAAGGCCGTAGTGCACGCCGACCTCGAACACGCTCTGGCGGTTCTCGAGGTCGAAGCTCACCGGCACCGAGCTGTCCAGCGCCTCCAGATCCTCGGTGGCGAAGTAGCGGTACTGGAGGAACCAGGAGTAGTTCCCGCCGAGGAGGTAGCGCGCGCCCGCCTTGCCCTGGTACGCGAAGGCGAAGTCGTCGTCGATGTCGAAGTCCGCGGGCGAGTCGCCCTTGGAGTCGAGGTCGAGCGCGCCGGCGATGCCGGCCCCCGCGCCGCCGTAGAGCGAGATCTTGTCGGTGAGCTGGTAGTCGATCACGCCGTTGATCAGGAACGCGTTGTTCGAGAACTGCTCGGGCGTGGCCGATCCGGGGGCGAGCACGCGCGTGTCGACCGACTGCTCGCTGAAGAACCCCTCGAACTCGATGGCGAGCCCGAAGTCGTCGCCCAGCGCGTCCTCGAGCTCGTACCCGAAGAGGAGGCTCGCCCCGATGCCCGAATCGAAGCCGACGTCGCCGACCAGCCCCTGCGAGTCCTCCATGTTCGTGATGCCCACGCTGAAGTCGAGGTACCAGGGACCGAACTCGTCCGCGTCCTGCGCCGTCGCGGAGCCGGCGAGGACGAGCAGGGCGCAGAGGCTGGCGGGGGAGATGGGCGTCATGGTTCCTCGGGTGGCAGGCCGATGGGCGTGGGGGGCTCGGGGGCGGGGATTGTAGGGCAGCCGGGGACGCGGGCAAGCGCGGGCCGCCGGGCCCCGGTCGCCAGCCTCTACACCCGCGGAACCGGCCGGTTTCCCGGCTTCCCGTTGCCGCCGGGTGGGGCCGGGCCTAGACTGCTCGGCTCGTTTTCGGGCGTAGCCCGCCCGGCAGCGGCGAACATGAAGATCAAGACTCGGAACAGCAAGACCAAGCGCGCCCGCAAGGGCGGGTTCCGCGCGCGCCAGAAGACCAAGGGCGGCCGCAAGACGAACAAGCGTCAGCGGGCGCGCCACGGCAGCATCTAGCGTCTCTTCGCAACGGCTCCCTCGCCGTCGGCGGGGCGCCCTCGCGCCATGGAACCGATTCCTTTCTTGCCGCGCACGCGGGCCGAGATGGCCCGCCGGGGTTGGGACGCCCTCGACGTCCTGCTGATCACCGGCGACGGGTACGTCGACCACCCGTCCTTCGGCGCCGCGGCGATCGGGCGGCTGCTCGAGTCCCACGGCTGGCGCGTGGGGATGCTCGACTGCCCCGAGCTGGAGCCGGACGGCTCCGGGTGGGAGCGGCTGCCCGCCCCGCGGCTCTTCGTCGGCGTGACCGCCGGCACCATCGACTCGATGGTGACCAACTACACCGCGTCGAAGCGGCGCCGGCGCGTCGACGTGTACCGGCCCGGCGGCCGGCCCGGCCGCCCGAACCGCGCGACGATCGCCTACACCTCGCAGGCGCGCCACCGCTTTCCCGGCGTGCCGGTCGTCGTCGGCGGACTCGAGGCGGGCCCGCGACGGCTGGCGTACTACGACTACTGGCAGGACGCGCTGCGCCGCTCGATCCTCGTCGACGCCAAGGCGGACCTGCTCGTGTGGGGCATGGCGGAGCGCCAGGTCCTCGAGCTCGCGCGGCGCCGCGCGGCGGGGGAGCCGCTCGGCGGGCTGGCGTCGACGTGCGAGGTCGTTCGCGCGGGGGAGGTGCCCGAACACGCGCGCGTCGTCCCGGCCTTCGAGGAACTAAAGGCGGACCCCGACCGCCTGATCGAGCTCTTCCGCGCCGTGCGCGAGGAGAACCACCCCGGCGCGCGGCCGCTCGCGCAGCGCCACGGGAACCGCTGGGTCGTGCAGCACCCGCCGCTCCCGCCGTCGACCCAGGCGGAGGTGGACTCCTACTACGACCTGCCGTACCGCCTCGCGTGGCATCCCGACCACGACGCCGCCGGCGGGATCCCCGCGCTGGAGCCGGTGCGCTGGAGCGTGAACACCCACCGCGGCTGCATGGCCGACTGCACGTTCTGCTCGATCACCTTCCACCAGGGGCGCGCGATCCAGGGGCGGAGCGAGGAGAGCATCCTGCGCGAGGCGGCGCGCCTCGCCGAGCACCACGACTTCCGCGGCACGATCACCGACGTCGGCGGCCCGACGGCGAACATGTACGGGCTCGGGTGCAAGCTCCTGGAGAAGGGCGACCCGTGCCTCGACCGCGACTGCCTGACGCCCGACGTATGTCCCGCGCTGCGCATCGACAAGGCGTCGGAGGGCTACCGGCGCCTGCTCGCGCTCGTGCGCAACGCCAAGGGCGTCAAGCACGCCTTCGTCAGCTCGGGCATCCGCTACGACATGCTGCGGGGACGCGACGGCGAGCTCCTGCCGCTCCACCGCGACCTCGTGCGCCACCACGTTCCCGGCCGCATGAAGCTCGCGCCCGAGCACGCGTCGCCCGACACGCTGCGCGCGATGAACAAGCCCGGCTTCGAGGTCTACGAGGCGTACGAGCGCGATTACAAGGCGGAGTGCCGGGAGCTGGGCAAGGACCAGCACCTCGTCAACTACTTCATCGTCGGGCATCCGGGGACGACGCTCGCGGACGCGGTGCTGCTCTTCGAGAAGCTCCTCGACCGCAACTACTCGCCCGAGCAGGCGCAGGAGTTCATCCCGTTGCCGATGACGCGCGCGTGCGTGCAGTACGTCACCGGCCGCGACCCGATCACCGGCGAGGAGCTCTACGTCCCGCGCGGCGGACGCGAGCGGCGGTTGCAGAAGGCGCTCGTGCGCTGGAAGGCGCCGGAGTCGCGCGCGCTCGTCGAGGAGGCGCTGCGCGAAGCGGGGCGCGAGGATCTCCTGCCGCGCTTCCGGCGGCTCGCGGGCGGGGCGAAGCGCCGGGAGAAGGCGCGCCTGGACCTCGATCCCTGCGGATAGGGCGGGTTTGCGGTCCGCGGCCCGCCGGGCGAGAATCCGGGGGATCGCTTTTGATCGCTCGCGCCTTGACCGAAGAGCCCGATTCCCGCTCGGACGACGACCCGACCGTCCCCTCCCAACCGCCGCCGCGGCTTGATTCGACGCCGGACTCGGAGAGCGAGGAGACCGTGTGGAGCGCGGTCCCCAAGGCCGACGCCAGCGTCCACCTGAAGGCCAGCCGGCCCGGCGAGCTGCCGCGCGTCTACGGGCCCTTCCGGGTGATCCGCACGATCGCCTCCGGCGGCATGGGGACGGTCTACGAGGCGATGCAGGAGCATCCCCGGCGCGTCGTCGCGCTCAAGGTGATCAAGGCGGGGCTCGCGTCGCCGGCGGTCCTCCGGCGCTTCGAGTACGAGTCGCAGGTGCTGGCCAGGCTGCACCACCCCGGGATCGCGCAGGTCTACGCGGCGGGGACGCAGGAGAGCGAGCTGGGAAGGCTCCCGTACTTCGCGATGGAGTTCATCGTCGGGGCGAAGTCGCTGACCGAGTTCTTCCGCGAGAACGACGTCGAATTGGAGGACCGCCTCGAGCTCTTCCACCGGGTCTGTCTCGCCGTCCACCACGGCCACCAGCGGGGCTTCATCCACCGGGACCTGAAGCCCGGCAACGTCATGGTCGACGCCGAGGGACAGCCGAAGATCATCGACTTCGGCGTCGCGCGCAGCACGGGAACCGATCTCGCGATCACCGCGATGGAGACCGGCTTCGGGCAGCTCGTCGGGACGCTGCGCTACATGAGCCCGGAGCAGTGCGCCGGCGACCCGCACGACATCGACGTGCGCACCGACGTCTACTCGCTCGGCGTCATGCTGTTCGAGATCCTGACCGACGAGCTCCCGTACGACGTCGAGACCGGCTCCATCCTCAAGATCGCCGAGGCGATCCGGGGCGCCGTCCCGAAGAAGCTGTCGCAGGTGAGGCGCGGCCTGAAGGGCGACCTCGAGCGCATCGTCGACAAGGCCCTCGCGAAGGACCGGCGCAGGCGTTACCAGTCCGCGCTGGGGCTCGCGAACGACGTCCAGCGCTACCTGCGGCGCGAGCCGGTGCAGGCGCGTCCGGCGACGATCGGCTACCAGCTCGGGAAGTTCGCGCAGCGCAACCGCGCCTTCGCCGCCACCTTCGCCGCCGCCGCCGTCGCGCTGGTCCTGGCGACCGGCGTGAGCTTGTTCTCGATGGTGCGGGCGGAGACCGCCAAGGAGGACGCCGAGGCGAAGGCGCTCCTGCTCGAGCGGAAACGCTACGCGCAGCTCATCGAGGGCGCCGCCGGCGCGATCGAGACGGGGGACGCTCTCCGGGCGCGCGCGCACCTGGACGAGACCGAGGCGGCCATGCGCGGCTGGGAGTGGGAGTGGCTCGACCGCCGCGTCGACCGCAGCCACGCGACGCTGCTCGGACTCGCGGCCGGTGTCACCACCCTGGCGTGGTCCGGCGACGGTCGCTTCGTGACCGCCGCCGACGGCGACGGCCGAATCCTCGCTTGGAGCGTCGCCGACCGGCGGGTGCACCTCGAGGCCGACGAAGAGACGCGCATCGTCGCGCTGGCCGTTTCCACGAGCGGGCGTTTCGTCGCCGCGGGGATGGTCGACGGGCTGGTGGTCTACGGCACCGAGGACGGCGCGCCGGCGCGGAGGCTCCTCGCCGGGAAGGCGATCAAGGCGCTCGCGTTCCGACCCGACGAGCGGGTGCTCGCGGTGTCCCACGATCACAGCTCGGAGGTCCAGCTCGTGGACGCGGAGACCGGCGAGCTGTCCGCGATCGCCTCGCCCCTCCGCCGTCCCGCCGACGCGCTTTGCTTCTCCGAGGACGGCTCGGTCCTGCGAGGCGCCGCTGGGCCGACCTACTTCGAGCTGCTCGACCGCGGCGACGGTCGGTTCGTCCCCGGCGGGCGAAGCCTGGCCGAGCTCGGCGGCGAGGTCCGCCCGACGTTCGCGACCGGCGGCGGCGCGCTCCTCTGGAAGGGCCGCGAGGGCGGGTACGAGCTCAAGAGCCTCTCGAACGGAGGCACGCGGGCGGGGCACCTTCCGATCGAGGGCTTCGTTCCCTCCGCCGCGGACGGCGCGGGGACGCTCCTCGCGACGCCGCAGGGTCTCGGGATCCGCCTGACCGAGCTCGAGACGGGGCGGTTCCGCACCGTCCTGAGCGGGCATCGCGGTCCCCCGCGCGCCGTGGCGTTCAGCCCCGACGGCGAGGTGCTCGCCTCCGGCGGGCGCGACGGTCGCGTGCTCCTCTGGCGGTCGTGCCTGGGACGGCAGCCGGTGATGAACAGCCAGCTCGCGACCGACACCACGGTCGCCGCGCTCTTCCCTTCGGGCGATCGCGCGGTGATCGGCGGCCACGGGTCCGTGCGCGAGTACGAGGTCGCCACCGGGCGGGAGGTGAACACCTGGCTCGTGCCGCTGTCCCGCCAGGTCGAGCAGGTCGCCGTGGGGCCGCGCGGCGAGCGCATCGCCGTCGCCGGCGTCCGCAGACTGCGCGGCGGCGTGGACGGGGCCGACCACAGGGTCCTCGTCCTCGACCGCGACGGCGTCCTGCTCTGGTGCGCCGAAGCGCCGTGCACGCGGGTGCAGGCGCTCGCCTTCGGCCCGGAGGGCCGCATCCTCGTCAGCGGGCACGCCGACGGCTCGCTCGTCGCGTGGGATGCCGTGGACGGGACGCACGGGTCGCCGCTGCGCCCGTTCGAGGACCGCGCGATCCACTCCCTCGCCTTCGACGCGCGCGGGGGACGGCTCGCCGTCGGTGCGGGCGTCGACGCGGGGTCGGACGCGCGCTGCGAGGTCGTCCTGTACCGGCTCTCCGACTTCGAGCAGCTCGAGCGGATCCCCGCGCACGCGGGCTCGGTGAGCGCCCTCGCGTTTCACCCGGACGACGCAAGGTTGCTCTCGGGCGGGGCGGACGGCCGGGTCCGGCTGTGGGACGAGGACGGCGAGCTGGCCCGCGAGGTCGAGAACGCCGGCGAGCCGGCCTGCTCGCTCGCCTTCGCGCCCGGTCCCGGGCTGCGCGTCGCGGTCGGAGGACAGCGTCTGGTCCGGATCTTCGACCTCGACTGGGAGCTCGAGGTGTTCACGCAGGACATGGACTTCCGGCGCGTCAGCTACCTCCGCTTCACGCCCGGCGATTCGCTCGTCGCGCAGGGCATGGCCGGCGCGAACCTCCTTTCGGAGAGGGTCGGGGGAACGAGCCTGCTTGAGGTGGAGGTGCACGAGGCCGTGCTCCGCGAGCGGAACCGCATCCGCCGCGTTCGCCCCGCGATCGACCGCATGTACGCCGAGCTCGTCGTCCACGAGGCCGTCCTCGCCGGCGTGAGCGCGGAGCTCGCTTGGCCCGAGGAGCTGCGGCGTTGCGCGCGCGAGATGATCAAGGTCCGGGGTGACAACCCGCACGCGCTGAACCGGATCGCGTGGGAGTGGTGCCGGCGAAGCGACGCCGACCCCGAGCTCTGCCGGCGTGCGATCGACTTCGTGACGCGGGCGGTCCAGCTCGCGCCCGCCCGCGGGCGCTACCACAACACCCTGGGGGTCGCGTGCGTTCGCGCGGGCCGCTACGAGGAGGCCCTCGTGCACCTCTCCGCCTCGGACGACATCAACCACGGACGGCGGCCCGGAATCGGAATCGCGCCGGAGGTCTCCCATCCGCTGGACCTGGCCCACCGGGCCGAAGCCCTCTTCCGGTTGGACCGCGCGGCCGAGGCGCGCGAGGACCTTCGGCGCGCGCGCGAGCTGCTCGACCACCCCGCCCTGCGGGAGGGCCGGCACGAGTACGAGGCGCACGTCCGGCGCGTCGAGCGGCTGTTCGCGGAGCACCCGACGACCGGCGACTGAAAAAGCCGCCGGCCTAGCGAAACGGGCGCGCCAGGGTCAGGTCCTGTCCGCGGTAGCTCCCGCCGCGGCGTCCCTCGCCGTAGAGCTCCTCCGGCCGGCCGTTCGTCCGGAAGAAGCGCAGCCGAAAGAACACCTGGCCGTCCTCGATCAGGAACGGGAGGTCGTGCGCGCGCACCTCGAGCACCGCCGGCGTCGGCGCGCCCCACCCGAAGCCGTTGTCGAAGAACCCCGCGTAGTTGTTCCGCAGCTCGCCGATGCCGACGTCGATCGGCAGCATCTCCGCCGCGAGGTCCGGCGGCACGCGGATGCGCTCCTTGCTCGCGAAGATGTGGAAGCGCCCCGGGTCGAGGATGCAGTGCCCGGCCTGGGCGCGGATCGGCTCCCAGAAGTCGAGCGTCTCGTGCGCTCCCTCCGCGGCGAAGGTCAGCACCTCGGTGTTCTGCGCCGCGCGCCAGCCGCACGGGTCGCGTCCCTCGAGGCCGATGCGCAGCTCCAGCGCCCCGTCGTCGTCGAAGCGGACCTCGTCGAGCCCGAGCGGGCGCTCGCCGTCGAAGCAGAGGGGGGTCGCCGCGTAGCGCCCGCGGAGCTCCTCGGTCGTGAGCGCAGCGGAGCCGCGCTGGAGCCTGAGCTGGCAGAGCCGGTCGCCGCGCTTCAGCCGCACCGGGAAGGAGAGCGGCGCGATCTCGAGCCAGAGCCTCCCGGCGTATCCGCGCGGCGTCTCGTCGAAGCGCGGGTGCCCCGGCACGAGGACGCGCGTGAAGAGGTCGCAGCGTCCGGTCGAGCTGCGCGGGTTGAAGCGGCCGTGCACGTCGGCGGGGAGGGCGAGCACCTCTTCGAGCGGGACGAGGTGGATCAGGCCGCGCTCGAGCACCGCGCCTTCCCCCTCGAGCGAGAGCGTGGACGTCGAGAGCTCCGCGAGCCGGTCCTCGACCGGCACCTGCTCCGGCGGGAAGCCGGCGCGCACGCGGTGCGCCACGGGGCCGAGGCGCAGGTCGACGCTCGCCGGCTCGATCTGCGCGTCGTCGATCGCCGGCGCGCCGTCGCCCGCGAGCAACGCGCCGCCGAGAAGCGCGCGCAGGTCGCGGTCGACCAGGATTGCGCCGCTGGTTAGACTCCTCGCCCTTTCCATCCGCCGCGGTCTCCCGAACAGCATGAAGATCCACGAGTTTCAGGCCAAGGAGCTCCTGCGCGGCTTCGGCCTCGCGGTCCCGAACGGCCGCGAGTGCACGACGCCCGAGGAAGCCGCCGCGGCGCACGAGGCGCTCGGCACCGACGTCACCGTCGTCAAGGCCCAGATCCACGCCGGCGGGCGCGGCAAGGGCGGCGGCGTCAAGCTCGTGCGCTCCGCCGACGAGGCGCGGGCGGCGGCCGAGGCCATGCTCGGGATGCAGCTCGTGACGCACCAGACCGGCCCGGAGGGGCAGACGGTGCGCCGCCTCTGGGTCGAGGAGGGGTCGGACATCGCGAGCGAGCTCTACGTCGGCATCGTCGTCGACCGCGAGCGGAAGCTCCCGGTGATGATGGCCTCCTCCGAGGGCGGCATGGACATCGAGGAGGTGGCCGCCAAGACGCCCGAGAAGATCCTGAAGGCCGCCTTCACGCCCGCCGACGGGCTCGCCGCGGACGACGCGCGCCGGCTCGCGGAGGGAATCGGTCTAGGCGGCGACCTCGTCGACCAGGCGATCGTCTTCCTCCAGGGGCTCGCGAAGGTCTTCGGCGAGCTCGACTGCTCGCTGGCGGAGATCAACCCGCTGGTGACGACCGCGGACGGCAAGGTCCTCGCGCTCGACGCCAAGATCAACTTCGACGACAACGGCCTCTTCCGCCACCCGGAGGTCGCGGAGCTGCGCGACCTCTTCGAGGAGGACGAGAAGGAGGTCGAGGCGTCGAAGTACGACCTCTCCTACATCGCCCTCGACGGGAACATCGGCTGCATGGTCAACGGCGCCGGGCTCGCGATGTCGACCATGGACGTGATCAAGCTCAGCGGCGGCGAGCCGGCGAACTTCCTCGACGTCGGCGGCGGCGCGAGCAAGGAGAACGTCACCGCGGCCTTCAAGATCCTGCTCTCGGACGAGAAGGTCGAGGGCGTCCTCGTGAACATCTTCGGCGGCATCATGCGCTGCGACGTGATCGCCGAGGGCATCTGCGCCGCGGTGAAGGACGTCGACCTGCACGTGCCGCTGGTCGTGCGCCTCGAGGGAACCAACGTCGAGAAGGGCCGCGCGATCCTCGAGGGATCGGGGCTTCCCATCATCACCGCCGGCGACCTCGACGACGCCGCCAACAAGGTCTGCGCCGCGGTCGCCGGCTAGGGGGAACGAAGATGAGCATTTGGGTCGACGGCGAAACCAGGGTCCTCTGCCAGGGCTTCACCGGCAAGACGGGCACGTTCCACTCCGAGCAGGCGATCGAATACGGCACGAAGATGGTCGGCGGCGTCACGCCGAAGAAGGGCGGCCAGGTCCACCTGAGCCTTCCGGTTTTCAACACCGTGGCCGAGGCGCGCGAGGCCACCGGCGCCAACGCGAGCGTGATCTACGTGCCGCCGCCCTTCGCCGCGGCGGCGATCATCGAGGCGGCGGACGCCGGGATCGAGCTCATCTGCGCGATCACCGAGGGCATCCCGGTACTCGACATGGTCAAGGTGCACGCGCACCTGAAGGGCGGGTCCGCGCGCCTGATCGGGCCCAACTGCCCGGGCATCATCACCCCCGAGCAGTGCAAGATCGGCATCATGCCGGGCTACATCCACAAGCCGGGGCGCGTCGGCGTCGTGTCGCGCTCGGGCACGCTGACCTACGAGGCGGTCTGGCAGCTCTCGACGCGCGGCATCGGCCAGTCGACCTGCATCGGCATCGGCGGCGACCCGGTGAACGGGACGGACTTCATCGATTGCCTCGAGGCCTTCAACGCCGACCCCGACACCGACGGCATCGTGATGATCGGCGAGATCGGCGGCACCGCCGAGGAGCAGGCGGCCGAGTACATCGCGGCCCACGTCCAGAAGCCCGTCGCCGGCTTCATCGCCGGCGTCACCGCGCCCCCCGGGCGCCGCATGGGGCACGCCGGCGCGATCATCTCCGGCGGGAAGGGGACCGCGAAGGACAAGATCGAGGCGCTCGAGCAGGCGGGCGTCGCGGTCAGCCCGAGCCCCGCGCGCATCGGCGAGTTCATGGAGGCGGCGCTCCGGAGCGCGGGTCTCCTCGAGGCCGCGACCGCGTAGCTCCGTTACGCCGCGGCTACCCCGTCTGGCGCGTGTTCCGCTCCAGGGCGTGCCGGCGCACTTCGAACTGCCGGCGCTGGCAGTACGCGCGCACGCGGCGCTGCTGCTTGAAGAAGTTCGTCGTGGCGTTCGGGTCGAACTGCATGCCGTAGGCGACCGCCTGTCCGGCGAGGGTGCGGTGACAGATGCGCGCGCCGAGCTTCAGCGGCTGGAGCTCGCCCGGCAGCGTGAACTCGATCGTAAGCGTGCGGGCGGAGTGCAGCTTCTCCTCGTCCGCGACGGGGAAGAAGAGGCCGGCCCCCGTGGCGGAGATGTCGCGCAGCATCGCGCGGTAGGACTCGCCTTCCTCGGTGGTCGCGCGCACCTCGATCGGAGCGGCGGCGTGGGGGAAGACGCGGAAGTCGTTCCTGTGGTTCTGGAGCCGGGCGAGGTCGGCGCGCGCCTCCTGACCGCCGTGGAACTCGTAATAGCTCAGCTCGGCGCCGTCCTTGCGGGCCACGGCGCGCGCCCGGACCTTGATGTCCCGTTCCAGCTCCGAGTCGGAGAAGAGGAGCTCCACCTCCGTGCCGATCGGAAGACACAGCGTCTCGTCGCCCTGGAAGGCGAGGCGCACGACGTCGCCCGCGAGGCCGACGATCTGTCCGCGGTGGGCCGTGCCCTCGGGGCCGGTCCAGGTGGCGGTCAACGTCGAGAAGCTCGCCGGCGGCAGCTCGTGCGTCAGGACGGCGCTCGCGCCCTGCGTCGGGGCCGTGGTGTCCTCGGGTTTCATCTCTCTCCTTGCTCCAGTGGCTTCCGGTAGGAACTAGCTGGACCTCCGGCCGGGCGGTTTCCGGTCCGCCGGGCGGGTCGTGCCGATGCGCTCGCGGCAATAGCTCGCGATGAGCTCCATCTGCCGGCGCGTCTCGGGGTCGTCGAACGTGTCGAAAGCGATGCCGTAGACGAGGGCCGAGCCCAGCACGGTGCGGTGCTTCACCTCGCCCGAGAAGCGGAAGGGACTCGCGAATCCGGGGAGGTAGAAGGCGAGCCGCAGGCGCCGCGCCCGGAAGACCCGTTCCTCCTCGACGCTCGGCACGAACACGCCGATGCCGAGGGGCGAGATGTCGCGCAGGCTGGCGCGCACCGCCTCGCCGGTGAACTCGTCGACCAGGTTGACCTCGATCGGCGGGTCGTCCTCGGCGGGGGAGACGCGGTCGTAACGACGCGTCTTGTAGACGCTCGTGAGCTCCTCGCCGCGGGCCGCCGGGAGGCGGAACTCGTAGATCGAGACGCTGTGACCCTCGCGGTGGCCCACGAGATGGGCCGGCACGTCGAGGCAGCGCTCGTGCGGGCGGTCGCAGAAGCTCAGGACGACGGAGCGGGCCAGCGGAAGCTGCGGGGAGCCGTCCCGGGCGAAGGCCACCCGGGCCCGCGTGCGCTCCAGGCGCAGAACCTCGCCCTCGGCGTAGCCGCCGCATCCGTCCGGGAGGGTCGCCGTGAGCGAGTTCACCCCGGATTCCCGTCCGCTGTGGGGGGTCGTTCCCATCCACAGCTTCTCATCGGCGGGAAGCCCGGATTCCCTTAGGGGTCCGGCAGGGGGGTATCCTGGGGCCGGTTTGTGCACGCTGAGCTGGGTTTTCGTGGAACACGGATATTTGCTCCTGGCGAACCGGGACGAGCTCAAGTCCCGCCTGCCCGCCTCCCCGCCCCGCGTCCAGACCGGACGCGGGATCCGCTACGCGGCGCCGGCGGACGGCGACGCGGGAGGGACCTGGATCGGGGTCAACGAGCTCGGCGTGGCGGTCGATCTCCTCAACGCGCGCCTGGCGGGGCCCGAGCGTCCCGACGACGCCTACGCGAGCCGCGGGACGTTGGTGCGCGGGATGCTCGACGCCGGCGGCGTCGACGAGGTGGGGGCGCGGCTCTCCGACCAGGACCTGGAGCGCTTCCGCGGTTTCCGCCTGGCGGCCTTCGAGCCGGGACGCCGGCCGCGGCTCTGGCGCTGGGACGGCGAAGCGCTCCGTCGCGAGAGCCCCGTCGAAGCGCCGCTCTTCTCGTCGCCGATCGAGGACGGCGAGGTCGGGCGCGCGCGCAGGCGGACCTTCGAGCGCCGCCTGGGAGGACGCGCGCCCGACGAGGCGACGCTCCTGGAGCTGCACGCGAGCCACGAGCCGGAGCGCGGTCCGCACTCTGTGTGCATGCACGCCGACGGGGCGGGCACGGTCAGCTCCTCGCACGTGTTCGTCGGCGCGTCGTCGATCACGTTTCGCTACGCGGACGGCCCGCCGTGCAGCGCGCCCTTCGGCGAGCCGCTCGTGCTCGAGCGGAGGTGGGGTTGAGCTGGCGGACGGTCCGCACCGACGACGGGAGCTGGACGCTCGCGCATCCGGTGCACGGCGAGGCGTGCCATTCGTCGACCGGCGCGTGGACCGAGGCGCGCGAGCGCTACGCGGGGCCGTGCCGGCTCGCGGCGCTCGCGCGCGACCGCGACGCGGTGGCGCTGCTCGACGTCGGGACGGGCCCGGGGTGGAACCTCGCGGCGGCGCTCTCCGCGGTGGCCGGCACCGGCGCGCGGCTCAGCGTCGTGACGCTCGAGCGCGACCGCGCCGCGATCGAGACCCGCCTTCCGACCGGAGCCGCGGGTGAGCCCTGGATCGGGAGAGCGCGCGACGCGCTCACGCGGGCGCTCGACGGCGGTGGGGAGGTCGCGCTCGACGGCGGCCACCGGCTTCAGCTCTGGCTGGGCGACGCGCGCGACACGTTGGCGGCTTTGCCCGATGCGTCCAGGTTCGACGCGGTGTTTCTCGATCCCTTCTCTCCCGCGGTGGAGCCTGAGTTGTGGGGAGACGCGTTTCTCGTTGCGATCGCGCGCCGCATGTCGCCGCATGCGGTGCTCTCGACCTACAGCGCCGCGACCGCGGTCCGCGTCGGCCTGGCGCGGGCCGGGCTTCGCGTCGCGCGCGGTCCCCGGGTCGGAGCGAAGCGCGAGGGCACGCTCGCGGGGAGGGGCCTCGTCCCCGGCCCGGGGGACGCCGACCTCGCCCGCCGGCTCCGGCGGCGTCTGGGAGGCGAAATTCGCTCCGAGGGCCGCGAACGGGCCCCGGGATTTGCCTAGAATCTTTGGGCTCAAAACCCCTTTCCGGGGATCTGACCACCATGCAACACCTCGCCTGGGTGCCGGGAATCCCGGAGCTCATCATCATCTTCGCGGCCCTGCTCCTGATCTTTGGGGCCAGGAAGCTGCCGGAGCTCGCGCGCTCGATGGGGAGCAGCGTCACCCAGTTCAAGAAGGGTCTGAAGGACGATCCCAACCTCCTCGACAAGTCCCCCGAGGACAAGGGGGACGAGAAGGACGAGCTGTGATCCCCGTGGCCGCGAGGCGCATCGAAACCGACGCGGCGGCGGTTCTCTGCGGCGGCCGCAGCCGGCGAATGGGCTCGGACAAGGCGGGCCTCGTCCTCGGCGAGACCACGCTGTTGGAGCGGACCGCCACCGTCCTGGGCGAGGTGGCCCCGCAGGTCGTGCTGGCCTGTGGCAGCACGCCCCGCTACGGCGGGCTCGGACACGAGCTGGTGCTTGACGCGTGCCCGGACGGGGGGCCGCTGTCCGGCCTCGAGGCGGTCCTAGACCGGCTCGAGCGCGCCGGGGGCGGTTGGCTGGCCGTCCTCGCCTGCGACATGCCGCGCGCGGACGCCGAGGTGCTCCGCCGGCTTCGCTCGCGGGCGGAAGAGCGGGGGCTGGACCTGTGCGTCCTGGAGACCGACGGCGGCCTGGAGCCCTGCTACGGCGTCTACCACACCCGCTGCCTCCCCGCCGTGCGCCGCGCGCTCGACGCCGGAGACCGTAAGATGACGGCCTTCCACCCCGGCGTGAACGCCGGGACGATGCACGAACGAGAGCTGCCGGCCGAGCTGCGCGAGCGCGAGCCCGCCCGCAACCTGAACAC
>JANQEJ010000016.1 GCA_028278425.1 Planctomycetota bacterium
AGACTTTGGAAGAGACCTCTTCCTACGCGCACTCTCCAAGAAACCCGACAGGCCGTCACCGCCCTTGGCCTCGCCGCATGAAAACGGCCAAACTCGAGCCTAGTCGTCTCAGCAAAAAGCTCACAATCATCGAGTCACAGCGTTCGTCGCGCAGTTGTTCTCTCAGGAGGGCCGACAGATTGAGTTGATCGATCTCCGCCTGGATGTGTTCCGGAAGATCGTCGTACTCAATCTCCTCGGCGTAGTCTTCAATACCCGCTTCCTCGAGTAACTCGCGGAACTTGGCCGAAAGGCTCTCTACTTCGGCTCGCTCTGGCGAGACATCAAAGCGCTCAAGGTACTCTTGCGCTGAGAGGATCAGCGTTTTCTCTGGTTGAAGCGTCAGGCCATGCTTATCAAAGAGGCAGGCCGCTAGCTCCTCAAGGATGTTTCTGGCGTCAACTTCGCTACCGGAGAAGATGCGGTAGTCATCCGAATACCGACAGAATGATTCGCCTGCGCCAAGCAACATGCGGTCGACATCGGCAATGGTGGCCTCGGCCAAGATGCGGGATGCGGCTACGCCGACGGGCAGTCCGTAGGAGACAAGAGAGTTCCAGTTCTTGACCATCCTAAGGACGCACCAGGCCTCGTCGGATTTGTTCGTCGCAGCAGCCACGGCTTGCTCCAATGGATGGAAATACAACCGCGGAAAAAAGTCGGCGATGTCTGTGACTACTACCCAGCCGAACTTACCAGAGGAGGCTTTCGCGCGACATTGACCGTTGAAGGCCGACCAGGTGTAAGCTGGATCGAACATCTGCCCATCGCTGGTGGGCTCGAACCGCCAGCTAAAGACGACCTGCTCTTCCCGGGGGACACGTATCGCCTCGAGTGCCGGTCCGATTCGGCGGATTAGTGAGGAGAATGCCAGGTTTTCAAGCGGGTCTAGCTGAGTGATGTGGCGAAAGGAGACCGGACGCTTCGGTGCGAGAAATCGTCGATAAGGCCGAGGTCCCCACTCGCGCATATCTTGCTCCAAGAGCCATGAAGACACGCGATTCCAATCATGTCTGATGGCTTCGTACTCAATCGCCCTGGGCAAGAAGACCGTGTCACCAAAGCGAGTGGCATGCTCTAAGGCCCAGTCGAGTGACGGCTTATCGAGGTGAACCGCTGTTCCTGGTCTTTCCCAGTCTCTCATCGGAGAACTACTGCGATTCTGGTTGGATGGCCCAGTTGCTGGGGCTGCGGAGAAGCGCTCAGGAGGACTAGCTCCTTAACGGAGCGCAAGTTCTGGTAGGAGAACACGTGTATACCATGAGCGGATACCTCGGTCCAAAGACACACGGTCCAAGCAGGTGGCGACCGACCTCCGCTTCGGCGTCAATGCGCTCTTGATCTCAGCCAGGACGACCGGTCTCCTCGCCTACGAGGCGGACGGTCAGAGGGCGAATTGACTCGAAGCCGGTCTTGGCTTCCGACTGAGGCGCATTGACATCTCTGGAGCATAGCATGCTCTGCTGACCGCCGACCAGCTTCACAGTGGACTGCTCGGATGCCTGAACAGGGAAGCCCGCGCGCAGCTTGCTTCTACCAACGAACGACGGCCACTTCGCCGGGCACGACCCGCAGCCGAACGCGCGAGGTCTCGCGCCCGTCGCGGTAGCAGACCAGCCACTGCGCGAGCTCGCTGACCTCGGCCCGCGGCGAACGGCCGCCCACGACGGGGAGCTCGCGACCGCGGCGACGCTTGCCGTCGATCTCGAAGCTCATGCGCAGCCGCTCGCCCTCCTCGTCGAGCACCGAGAGCGTGTCCGGCGCCTCTTCCGGATCGGAGGCCTCGAAGCGGAACGCGCCCTCGCGCACCAACGGTACGTAGAGGTCGCGGCCCGGCTCCTCGGGGGGCAGGTCGACGCGCCCGCCGGTCCCGTGGCCGTTGAAGCGGATGAAGAGGTCGGTGTGCGGCACGTCGGTGAACACGAAGGCGCCGTCGGGGCCGGTGTGCACCGTCTGGCCGGTCGTCATCCACGTGCCGCCGTCGTGTTCGTGCTCGACCATGGTGAGCCGGCAGCGGACGTTCTCGAGCGGCGTCCCGTCCAGCCCGACGACCACGCCGTTGACGACGGGGCGCGGCGGGTCGCTGGAGACGTAGAGCACGTAGCCGCTCGTGCCCGCGGGAAGCGGCTCGCTCTCGGCGATCTCTAGCGTCGAAGAGTTCCAGGCGCGAATGCGGTACTCGCGCTCCTCCTTCAAGCCGCCGAAGCGGAAGGCGCCGTCGTCGCCGGTCTCCTGAAACGCCACGACGCTCGATGCGCCGGTCTGCGCGGCGACGTCCTCGGCCGTGATCGGATAGAACGGGCCGCGCGTCACGACGGTGCCGCCGAGGACCTTGACGCGCCAGCCGGCGGCCGGCAGCCCGCCGCCGTCGACCAGGTAGCCCGAGATCTCGAGCGCCGCGCCGCCGAGGAAGAGCTCGACCGGCTCCAGCGGCTCGTCGGTGTCGAGCACGCGCATGCCGAAGTTCGCGAGCACCGCGGCCGCGAAGCCCGGCTTCGCGGCGACGAGCGCCGACTCGCGCTGGATGCCTTCGAGGCTCGAGAACCCTCCGCGACCGTAGAGGTCCTCCGCGTCCAGCGGCATGGTGAACCGCCCGCCGGCGTCGGTCGTCGCGCGCGCCGGTCCGAGCACCACGATGGCCTCGACGGCGGGCGCGCCGTTCTCGTGAAAGACCCGGCCCTCGACGACGGCGAGGGGCTCTTCCTCCTGTTCCGGTTCCACGCCGGCCGGTTGCGGCGACGGCGCCCCCGCGGCGCTCGCGTCCGCACCGAGCACGCCCTCGGGCACCGCGACCTGCTCGCGCTCCGCGGCGGCCACCGCCGCGACGTTCGGCCGCCGCAGCGGCGGTTCGGACCCGGACGGCTCCGGACGGACGACGGTCGGGACCACCGACGCCTCCGCGCCGGTCGATTCGCCGTCGAGCGAGCGGTACCAGACGAACCCCGCGATCGCCGCCGCGACCGCCGCCGTGGCGAGCGCCTTGGCGCCCAACAGGTTGCCGCCGAGCCAGGCCGCCGCTCCCGAGGCGTCCGCCGCGTGCAGCGCCGCGACGAGCCCCAGGCACCACGCGCCCCGGTCGCCGAAGGTTCGGTCCAGCTCCTCCCGCAGAAGCTCCAACCTGCGGCGGAGTCGCGTCTTCACGGTCGCGACCGGCACGCCCTGCCGCGCCGCGATCTGCGCGGGCTTCAGGCCCTCGTAATAGCGCAGGAAGATCGCCGCCTTGTACGGCTCGCGCAGGCCGTGCACGGCGGCGACCACGCGACCCTGCAGCTCGAGCCGCTCGTCCATGTCCTCGTCCGAGGGCGACCCCTCTGGACGCGCCGCCCGCTCCTCGCGCCGCCTGCGCCGCGCCTCGCCGGTCGCGGTCTTGATCGCGAAGTTGCGGGCGACGCGGGCCAGCCATCCGCGCGGCGAAGCGTCCGAGCGCGGCGGGTTCTCCAGCGCGGCCACCCACGTCTGCTGCACCAGGTCGTCCGCGCGGTTGGGGTCGACGACCAGGCTCTCGGAGAGACGCCGGAGAAAGGCCTGATGCCGCAGGAGCTCGTCGTGGTTCATCGTCTGCCTCCACGAGGAAACCCCACCCGGGGGGGAAGGGGGTCAGCGAAGGGCCAAAAACAGGCGCCTGCTAAGCTGTTGGCGTGGAGGCGCCCGTGATCGCTCGCGTCCTGCTCGTGTTCGCCGCCGCGCTCGGCGCCGCCGGTACGCCCGCGGCGCAGTCCGACGTCCGCTTCGACAAGCGCGCGCACCTCGACGGTTACGAGGAGGTCTTCTTCTCCGAGTGGAGCGACCTCTACCGGACGGCGGAGTTCGACGCGCTGGAGGGCAAGCGCGTCAGCGCCGAGGAGCTCCGCGCGATCCAGACGAAGTGGGTGAACGAGGTCGCGCGCGTCCGCGCCTTCCTCGAGGGTCTCGAGGCCGATCCGCGCGAGTTCTTTCTCTTCCGACTCGAGCGCCGGTTCGCGAAGCACGGCTACTTTTCGCGCATCACGCTCGAACGCGTCGACGGCGACGGGGTCGTCTTCTACGTGCAGAAGCCCGCCAAGGACGATCCGGCGTACAAGGCGCGGGTCGCCAAGGAGCGCGGCACGATGGTGGCGCCGCTGCTGCGCCACTTCGAAGAGGAGTACGCGCGGCCCCTCGGCCTGGAGCGGCGCGAGGACCACGGCGCGTACGTCCTCGTCGTGCTCGCGAGCCAGGGCGACATGCAGAACTACGCCCGGATCGCGAGCGCGAGCTGGCATTACCGCAGCCAGTCCTACTACGACCACAAGCTGCGCATCGGCGTCCTGATGGAGGACCCGTTCGCCGCCAAGCGCACCCCGGTGCAGGTTCTGCAGTCGACGCGGCACGCGCTCGCGCACCTGCTCCTCGGCGCGCACGACCGCGCCACGTCGAAGCGCGTCCAGCAGAGCTGGCTCTTCGAGGGGACGGCGGACTACCTGGCGGCCCTCCGCGTCGACGAGACCGGCAACCTGCAGCGCCGCGACACGCCGGCGGAGGTCCTGCGGCTTCTGGTCGCGACCACGCAGGACCCGGCGAAGCGGCTCAGCCATTACCTGCTCGTCGAGGAGTTGCTCGCCACGCCGACGTACAGCCACGTCGCGTCGCGGCTCGACCTCGCGGCGCGGAAGCGCGGCGATCCGCTGGACAAGATCGACTACTCGGGCGCGTACTACACCTACGTTCGCCAGTCCGCGTTGCTCGCGCACTTCCTGCACGGCGCGCCCTATCGCGAGCGCTTTCTGCGCTACCTCGCGGCCGAGCTCGCCGGCGAGCCGATCGCGTTCACCGAAGTCGCGGGCACGGCCGACGCGGCGGAGTTCGACCGCGCCTTCCTGCTCCATCTCTACGGCCAGTACCGCGAAGCTTTCCCCGCGGCTCCGCTCGACGACGGCGCGATCGCGGCGATCGTCGCGCGCGAGGCGGTGGCGGACGAGGCCGCGATCGCGGAGGGCGCCGGCAAGGTCGTCGCGCCCGCGGAAGCGCCGTGGACGCCCGCGCGCGTGGCGGTGAGCGATGCCGACACGCCGACGCGCTTCGCGGCGGTTCTCGACGCGGCCCGCCGCGGTCGAACCGCCGCGGCGAACGCGTCGCTCGGCGAGCTCTTGGATGCGGTGAGCGAGCCGAAGCTGCGGGAACGGATCGAGCGCGAGCGCGGGCGGCTCGCCGCGTGGAACGAGCTGCGTACGGCCTACCTGGAGCACCTTGCCGCGACGGGCGGCGAGCTGCGCTTCCAGCGCGACGGCAAGAACGTGCGCGCGCCCGTCGAGTCGTTCGACGGCGAACGCGTTCAGCTCGGCAGGAACCGCGCGAAGCTCGACGCGGTCCTCGCCGAGGAGCTCGACCCGCACGCGCTCGCGACGCGGATGGGCAAGGCCGACCTCGACGCGCCCGCGTGGGTGCGGATCTATCCCTACGTCCTCGCGGGCGACGCGAAGTGGAAGCGCCTCCTCGACGACTCGGACGAGGACGGCGCGGCGCTGAAGGCGGACGCCGCGGGCGACTATCCGGACCGGCTGAAGGTCGGCGCGGCGGTGGGGGAGCTGGCCGAGCTCTCCGAAGTCGAGATCCCCGCGACGCCGGCCGCGGGGAACGCGCTCGTCGAGCGGATCCGTGGCTTCCTGCACGAGTTCGGTGACCTCGCGGTGGTGGAGGCCAAGCGCGACGACCTGCGGCGCCTCGCCATCCGCGCCCTCGAGGTCGTGTTCGACGTCGAGGGCGCGCCGCAGCTCGTCAAGGGCAAGATGGAGCACGTCCGCGGCGAGACCGTGAAGCTGACTTACGAGTTCGACGATCCGGAAGAGCTCGAGGACTTCCCCGAGGTCGACTACCTCCAGGGTCGCCACGAGGTCTTCGCGCCGCTGCAGGACCCCAAGCCGAGCGAGTGCAACGTTCGCGGCGGCAAGCTGATCGGCGTCGGCCGGGGTTGCTACCGCCACGTGCTCGGCTTCGAGGCGCCGATGTCCGTGCGCTACTCGATGTCGTTCGGCAAGCCGGCCAGCGACGACATGAGCATCTGGTTCTTCATGGTCGCGATCTGCGACGACGGCAACGAGAGCTTCGCCTGGGCGATCAACCGCTTCGACCTGGAGGTCGTGAACGACCGCGTCTCGGAGGCGGCCTTCGCCGAGGAGCGCGACGTGATGTACCAGAACTCCGTCTACAAGATGGAGCTCCGCCACGACGGCGAAACGATCTCGATGTACTACGACGGCAAGCTCCAGCAGTCGCTGCCCTGCGGCGCCCGCAAGAGGGGCGGCGTGTTCCTCTTCCTGCACTCGGACTTCCCGGTGAGCATCCACCGGATGGAGATCGAGGGGAAGCTCAACGAAGAGCTTCTCGCCGAAGCGCGGGAAGCCTGGGCGGCCGAGCTCGTCTCGGATTTCTAAGATGGCCGCGATGCTCCGCCTGCTCCCCGTCCTTTTCGCGCCCCTCCTGCTCCCCGCCGACTGGCGGAACCTTGACGGGAAGCCCTGCCCGAAGCTGGAAGCCGAGGAATGGCTCAACACCGGCGGGGTCACCCCCTCGGTGGAGACGCTGAAGGACCACGTGTACGCCGTGAGCTTCTTCACGACGACCGAGCCGGCCTGTCTGGCCCGGATCGAGCGGCTGTCGCGCCTGCACGACGCCTACTTCTCGCTCGGCTTCCGCATGATCGTGTTCTCGAGCGAGCCGGCCGCGCGGCTGCGCAGCGAGTTCGTCGAGCGGCGCGGCGCCACCTTCTGGATCGGCTGCGACCCGAAGGACCGCACGCTCGGCCGCTTCTCCGACGGCGAGATCCTGATCCCGCACTTCTTCACGGTCGGCGCCGACGGCGTCATCGTCGACGACGAGGAGCCGTCGCCGTCGTGGGTCGAGGAGCTCCTGTTCAAGCGCTTCGACGAGGGACTCGGGCGCAAGCTGCACGCGAAGCTCGCGAAGGCGGAGCTTGCTTACGAGGGCGCCTGCTACGGAGCGGCGTGGAAGAAGGCGAAGAAGCTCCAGAAGGACAAGGACGCGACCGTCGCCGCGGACGCGGACCACGTGCGCGAGCGGGTCGAGGCCTTCGCGGCCTTTTACCGCACTTTCCTCGAGGTGAAGCTCCGGAACGCGAGCTCGGCGGGCGCCTACGGGGACTTGCTGGTCTTCCAGTACCGCTTCGAAGGCATGGACGAGGCGAAGTGGGCGGCGTCCGAGCGAAAGAAAATCGCCTCCAAGGAGACGATCAAGAACGAGAAGAAGGCCTGGAAGGCCTTCGAGGACGCGCTCAAGAAGGAAGCCAAGGCCGCGGGCGACGAGAGCCGGCGCGCGGGCGTGCTGGAGGCTTACCGGGAGGTTTCCGCGGAGCACACGCGCGCCTACGCGAGCGCGCTCGCGGACGAAGCGATCGAACGGCTGCGAAAGCGTTAGTCGCGCGCGGCACTTGCGCGCCGCGAAGTTGCGTTCGAGAATAGATTCGTGAAACAGGTCGAGAGCGCGGTCACCGACATCCTTCGCGAGATCATCGAGTTCGAGCTGGCCGGCGTCGTGCGGTTCACGCACTACGCCCTGATGGTCAGCGGCCCGAACCGGATCCCCATCGTCGAGTTCCTGCAAGGGCAGGCCAACGAGGCGCTGCAGCACGCGATGCGGGCGGGGGAGATCCTCACCGGACTCGGCGGGCACCCGTCGATGCGGATCTCCGCCATCGACGAGTCGCACCGGCACTCGATGAAGGACATCCTCGAGGAGAGCCACGCCCACGAGCAGCGGGCGATCGAGAAGTACAACAAGCTGCTCGAGCTCGTCGAGGGCAATAGCGTCTTCCTCGAGGAGTATGCCCGCAGCCAGGTCGCGGCCGAGGAGGAGCACGTGATGGAGCTCACCAAGATGCTGCGCGACCTCGAGCCCTGACGCCCCGGACGCGCCGCCGCCCCAGGAGCGCTCAAGACTGGGCTCCGCGCCGGCCGAAAGGGCCGACGGACCACCCGTTCGCGGGCGGCGGGAGCATTTGGAAGAGGCGCGAGGAAAAGGGGTCGTCGTGGCGGTCCTCGTATGGACCCTCGTCGGGGTGGGCTGCGGGTCCCGGGAGTCCCGGCTCCGCACCGTGGAGACGGCGCGCGTCGTCACGCCGGTTGACGGAGGCTTCCGCTGGCACGCGACGAGCGAAGAGCGCTTCGGACTGAGGGGCCCGGGGCCCGCGCAGGTGGCGGAGCTCGCGTACTCCGTCCCCGACGGCTGGCTTCAGGTGGCGCCGACCGCGATGCGCGCGGCCAACTTCCTCGTCGGCGGGGATCCCGAGACCGAGTGCTACGTCACGCTCCTCGCCGGCGACGGCGGGGGCGCGCTCGCCAACGCGAACCGCTGGCGGGGGCAGGTCGGGGCTTCGCCGCTGTCGTCGGCCGACTACGACGCGCTTCCGCGGGTCGCGATGCTCGGCGGGGAGGGCTCGATCGTCGAGGCGGCGGGAACGTTCACGTCGGGAGAGCGGAAGATCGACGAAGCGCTCCTGATCGGCGCGGTCCGCCTGCTTCCCGACCGCGCGGTCTTCGTCAAGCTGATCGGCCCGCGGGCGAAGGTCGAGCCGGCGCGCGAGGACTTCCTCGCGTTCTGCCGTTCCCTCGAGCGGAGGGGCTGACGCGATGCGGGTCCTGCTCGACGGTTTCCTGCGCGTCTTCTCCTCGCTGGCCCTGAGCGTCGCTCTGCTCCTGATGCTCGGCCTTCTCACGTGGCTGGGAACGCTCGAGCAGGTCGACCACGGCCTCTTCGAGGTGCAGAAGAGGTACTTCGAGTCCTTCTTCCTCGTCCACCACGCGGGCTCGATCCCGATCCCGCTGCCGGGCGCGAACCTCGTCCTGTGCCTTCTGTTCGTCAACCTGGCGGTGGGCGGCATGGCGCGCATGCGCCGCGACCGGCGCACCGCGGGGATCCTGATCGCCCACGCCGGCATCCTGATCCTCCTGCTCTCCGGCTTCGTCAAGATGTACTTCTCCGACGACGGCCACGTCACGCTGTTCGAGGACCAGCGGGCGAACCACTTCGAGAGCTATTACCGCTGGGAGATCGCGATCGCGGAGGACCTCGGCGACGGCCGCCTCCGGGAGCACGTCGTCCCGCAGGAGGACTTCGCCGACGCGCAGGGGGATCGGACGGCGCGCCTCGGCTCGCCGGAGCTTCCCTTCGAGGTCGAAGTCAGTCACTACATGCCCAACAGCCGGCCGACGCCGAAGGGCCCGATGTTCGAGGTCGCCGTTCCCGTCGTCGACGGCGTGTTCCTGCAGGGACGCGAGCTCGCGGCCGAAGCGGAGACCAACATCGCCGGCGCGTACGTCTCGGTCGTCGAGCGCGACGGCACGCGCACCGACGGCATCCTCTGGGGCATGGACGCGCACCCGCTGACCGTCACGGCCGGCGGCAAGGACTGGGCGATCGACCTGCGGCACGAGCGGTACGCCATGCCGTTCACGATCGAGCTGGAGAAGTTCACCAAGGTCGACCACCCGCGGATCAACATGCCGAAGGAGTTCTCCTCGGACGTCGCCGTGATCGAGGGCGAAGCCTCGCGGCCGGTGAAGATCTCGATGAACGAGCCGCTGCGCGAGGCCGGGCTCGTGCTCTACCAAGCCTCGTGGGGGCCGGGTGGCGCCAGGCCGGGCGACCGGCTGTTCTCCACGCTGTCGGTCGTGCGCAACCCGGCGGACAAGCTGCCGCTCTACGCGTGCATCGTGATCGCCGCGGGGCTCGTGATCCACTTCACGCGCAAGCTGGCGGGGTACGTGCGCAGGGAGGCGGGCGCGTGAAGCTGCTCGTCGCGATCGTCGTTGCCCTGACCTGCGTCGCGTCTCACGGTGCGGCGCAGGAGCCCGAGAGCCGCCGCGTCCCGTGGTCCGACGGGATCGTCGAGCTGGCGGAGAGCCTCCCGGTGCAGGACGGCGGCCGCGTCAAGCCGCTCCACACCTTCGCGTCGTTCACCCTGCTCCGGCTCAACGGAAAGCGCAGCCTGACCACGCCGTCGGGCGAGCGCCTGGGGCCGACCGAATGGCTCCTCGACATCCTCGTCTTCCCGCAAACGGCGATCGGATACCGCCAGTTCCTCGTCCAGAACGACGAGGTGATCGCGGCGATCGGTCTCTCGGTCGACGAGCGCAAGAAGCGCGACCGCTACACCTTCGAGGAGCTGCGACCCGGCGTCGGGCGGCTCTTCGAGCTCGCGCGCCAGTACACGCTGATCGAGGAGGCCGACCGCAGCTCCGTGCAGCAGCAGGTCGTCCACCTCGCGAACAACGTGGACGAGTTCATGCGCCTCGCCGGGCACCTCGACTTCGCGCGGATGCGCCTGCGCGTGGGCGCCGAGCCGGAGGTGGCGGAGCTCTTCGACGCGAGCGTGGTCCCGTTCCACGCCGTCGTCCGGGCCGCGCCGGGCCTCCACGAACTCGCCGACGGCGTCGCCGGGCGGGGCGAGGCGCTCGCCATCCTGCGCGCGGCCGCCGACGTCGGCGGCGCGAGCGGCTCGCTGGCGCTGCTCCCGCCGGTCGCCCCGGTGGACGACGAGCCGAGCTGGCTGACGCCCGACGACGTGTTCTATCGCTCGTACGACGAGGGCCGGCTCGCCGACGAGCACGCGGAGGCGCTGCGGAGCTTCGTCGCGCTGGTGGACGCGCGCCTCGACCCCGGCGCGTTCGAGCGCGAGCTCGCCGGGCTGCACGCGCGGCTGACCGGCCTGGCGGAGGCGCGCGGCGAGTACGCGAGCGTCGGGCTCGAGGTCGCGTACTACAAGGCGAAGCTCCTGAGCTGGAGCCTCTACCTCTTCGTGTTCGCCTTCCTCGGTCTCGCGTTCCTGTGGCTGCGCCCGCGGGCGAAGGTGCTCTACGCCGGCATCTCCGGCGTCGCCGGGATCGCGACGCTGCTCCTGATCGCGGCCATCGTCGTGCGCTGCGTCATCCGCGGGCGGCCGCCGGTCAGCACGCTCTACGAGACGGTTCTCTTCGTGACGTGCGTCGGGGCGATCGTCGGGCTCGCTGTCGAGGCCGTGAACCGCCGCCGTCTGGCGCTGTCGGCCGCGGCGATCTTCGGGATGATCGGGCTCTTCATCGCCAACGGCTACGAGCTGCTCGACAAGCAGGACACGATGCCGAGCCTCGTCGCGGTGCTCGACACGAACTTCTGGCTCGCGACGCACGTCACGTCGATCACGATCGGCTACTCCGCCGGCATGTTCGCCGCGCTGCTCGGAAGCCTGTACCTCCTGGCGAAGCTCGCGCGCTTCAAGCGCGACGACCGCGCGTTCTACAAGGGCCTCGCGCGCATGGTCTACGGCGTGCTCTGCTTCGGACTGCTCTTCTCGCTGATCGGGACGATCCTCGGCGGCATCTGGGCGAACGACAGTTGGGGCCGCTTCTGGGGCTGGGATCCGAAGGAGAACGGCGCGCTCCTGATCTGCATCGTGCAGATCGCGATCCTGCACGCGCGCATGGGCGGCTTCCTGCGCGACCACGGCGTGTGCGCGGCCGCCGCCTTCGGCGGCACGGTCGTGGCGTTCTCGTGGTGGGGTGTGAACCTGCTCGGCGTCGGGCTGCACAGCTACGGCTTCACCAGCGGGATCCACGACGCCCTCTGGACCTACTACCTGGTCCAGTGGGCGATCGTCGGCCTCGGCGGCGTCGCGTGGCTCCTGGAGCGCCGGAACGCCGCCGCAGACCGTCTTCGGGCGGTTCCAGGCCGCCCCCCGGAAGAGATTGCCGAATCCAAGGCCGCTTAAAGATCGGTAGATCGCGAAGCCGAGGGAAGACCTACCAATCTCCATGGCGGGCAAGGTCCAGAGACCGCTCGTTCAACCCTCGGAGGAAACAAGAAGTGAGTTGCCGCTTCGTGAGAATGCTTGCTGTCGTACCGCCCCTGTTGACGGCCGTCGCGGGGTGCGCTGGGACGTCCAAGCGGGTCGACAACCTGCGCGACGTCGACGTTCTGGTCAGTCAGGTCGAGCTCGTCCACTTCGAGTCGGAGCTCTCCAAGTCGCGCGCCGGCGTGGCGCTCGAGAGGCTGCACGACATCGTCGCCGGCCGGTTCGAGATCGACGCCGTCGCGACCTACGCCGAGTTCGTCACCGCGGTCGACGTGTCGGAGGAACAGGCCGAGGAGCTCCGCTCCACGGTCGAGCCGATGCACGAGCTCGCCGCGGAGGTCTTCGAGACGTGGGCCCAGAACCTGCAGACCTTCGCGACCGCCGGCTTGCGCGAGCGCAGCCAGGTGCGGCTCGACGCGACCCGCGAGCGCTACGACGCGGTGCTCGCGGCCGTGGCCGAGGCGCAGGAGGCGTACGACGCGTTCAACCTCGGTCTGCGCGACCACGCGATCTACCTCGAGAACGACTTCAACGCCGCCTCGGTGGCGGACATCGAGGGCGAGGTCGTCAAGCTGACCGACTGGGCCGGCGAGCTCGACCGCCGGCTGACCGCCTGCATGGAGGCGGCGGAGGAGTACGTCCGCGCCGCGTCGCTGCCGGGAACCCTCGCCGTCTCGCGGCTCCCCGACGACGTCAGCGACGGGAGCTGAACGGCCGGTCCGCCGGCCGTTCGCGCGAACGGTGACTCCGGAAGGTGCGGGGAAGGTCCGGGCGTGAGCTGGCTTCTGCTCTTCGGCCTCACGCTGGCGCTCGGGATCGCCGTGCTCGCCCAGTTCGCCCGGCGCGCCGAGCTCAAGCGCATGCGCGGCGCGGTCGAGCGGCGCGAGCGCGCGGCGCGCAACGGCGGCGCGAAGGCGCAGCTCCAGCACCCGGTGGTCGACCTCTCGCGCTGCCTCGGGTGCGGGACGTGCGTGGCGGCGTGTCCGGAGGAGGGCGTGCTCGAGCTCGTCCACGGCCAGGCGATGGTGGTGAAGGGCGCGCGCTGCCAGGGCGTCTCCGCCTGCGAGCGCGAGTGTCCCGTCGGCGCGATCACCGTCACGATCGAGAACCTGAAGGACCGGACCGACGTGCCCGCGGTGTCCGAGGACCTCGAGGCGGTCGGCGCGCCGGGGGTGTTCCTCGCGGGCGAGGTCACGGCGCACGCGCTGATCAAGACCGCGATCGAGCACGGCGCCGCGGTCGGATCCGAGGTCGCGCGCCGCGTGGAGGCGAAGCCGGCCGCCCGCAACGGCGTGCTCGACCTCGTCGTCGTCGGCGCCGGCCCGGCGGGCATCGCCTGCTCGCTCGAGGCGAAGCGCAACGAGCTCTCCTTCGTGACGATCGACCAGGAGGAGACGGCCGGCGGCACGGTCGCGAAGTATCCGCGGCGCAAGCTCGTGATGACGCAGCCGGTCGACATGCCGCTGTACGGTCGCTTCAAGAACACGACGTACACCAAGGAGGAGCTGGTCGACCTCTGGCGCGGGATCGTCGACGGGCAGGACTTGCCGCTGCGCGGCGGCGAGACCTTCGAGGGGCTCGAGCCGGACGGGAAGGGCAACTACCTCGTCCGCACGAAGGACCGCACCTACGTCGCGAGCCACGTCTGCCTCGCCCTCGGCCGGCGCGGCAGCCCGCGGAAGCTCGGCGTGCCGGGCGAGGAGCTTCCCAAGGTCGCGTACAGCCTGCTCGACGCGCGCTCCTACACCGGGCGCCGCATCCTGGTCGTCGGCGGGGGCGACAGCGCGGTCGAAGCGGCGCTCGGGCTCGCGAAGCAGCCCGGCAACGAGGTCGCGCTCTCCTACCGCAAGGAGAGCCTCTTCCGGGTCCACGCCAGAAACGAGAAGCGCGTCGAGGAATGCGTGCGTCAGGGCAAGCTCCGCGTCCTCTTCGAGAGCGAGGTGCGGGCGATCCGGCCCGACGCGGTCGACCTCGCGGTGCGGAACGGTCGCGGAGACGAGACCGTCACCCTGGCGAACGACGACGTCTTCATCCTGGCCGGCGGCGTGCCGCCGTTCGAGCTGCTCTCGCGCTCGGGCGTCTCGTTCGACCCATCGCTGCGCGACGCGCCGGAGCCGCTCCTCGAGCAGGGCACGGGGCTCGGCCGCGCGCTCAAGGTCGGCTTCGGCCTGTCGGTCGCGGCGCTGCTCTGGGCGGTCTGGCACGCGGACTACTACCTGCTCGCGCCCACCGAGCGGCCGACGCACGTGAAGCACCCGTGGCTGCGTCCCGGAATGGGAGCGGGGCTCTGGCTGGGGATCGCCGCGACGGCGATGATCGCGGTGAACCTGCTCTACGTCCTGCGCCGGGCGCCGCGGTTCAAGCTGCGCTTCGGCTCCCTGCAGGCGTGGATGACGAGCCACGTCGCCACCGGGATCCTCGCGTTCCTCTGCGCGGTGCTGCACGCGGCGATGTCGGCCGGCAACTCGGTGGGAGGGCACGCGTTCCTGGCGCTCGCGGTGCTGATCGTGACCGGCGCCGTCGGGCGCTACTTCTACGCCTGGGTGCCGCGCGCCGCGAACGGGCGCGAGCTCGAGCTCGCCGAGGTCAAGGCGCGCCTCGGGCGGATGTCCGAGGAGTGGGACCAAGGCCAGCGGCGCTTCCGCGAGCGCGCTCGCGACGCTATCGCGGCTCTCGTCGAGGAGAAGCAGTGGCGCGCGTCGCTGCCGGGACGCGCGCTCGCGCTGCTCGGCGTGCAGCGCGACCTGAACCGCGTGCTGCGCGAGCTCGCGCGCGAAGGGCGGCGGGAAGGCGTCGCCGAGCACGACGTGCGCGAGACGATCCAGCTCGCGCGCCGGGCGCATCGCACCGCCCTCATGGCCGCGCACTACGAGGATCTCCGCGCGGTGCTGAGCTCCTGGCGGTACCTCCACCGCTGGGTCGCGGCGTTGCTCGTGCTGCTCGTGATCCTGCACGTCGCGTACTCGCTCGCGTACGGCGCGTTCTTCGACGGAGGCGTGGGTTGAACGTCAAGCGCCCGCACTTCTGGATCGCGGCGGTCTCGGCGACCGCGGTGCTGACCGTCGCGCTGGTCGACATGGGGGCGACCTCGCCCGGGCCGCTCACGACGGCCCACGAACGCCACCCCGACCTCTCGGGGAACATGGGCTGCGCGGCGTGCCACGGCGGATGGTTCACGAGCATGACCGAGGCCTGCCTCGACTGCCACGAGGTCATCGGTCGAGACGTCGAAGAGGGAAAGGGGCTGCACGGCGCGCTCGAGCGCGCGACGGCGATGCAGTGCGCGCGGTGCCACAGCGACCATCACGGCCCCGACTTCCCCGTCGTCAACGCTTCGAGCTTCCGGCTCGCCGGCGTTCCGGACGTGCAGGCGTTCGAGCACGACTTCGTCGGCTTCGCGATGGACGGGAAGCACCTCGAGCTCGAGTGCTCGGAGTGCCACGCGAACGCCGAGGTGCTGCCGCTTCCCGAGGGCGAGCACCGCTTCCTCGGCCTCGATCAGGACTGCGCCGCCTGCCACGAGGACGCGCACGACGGGGAGATGCGGATCGGTTGCGCGAGCTGCCACGGACAGGTGGCCTTCGACGAGCTCGAGGCCACCGGCCACGACGAGTTTCTGCCGCTCGTCGGCGGGCACGGCGACGTCGCGTGCGCCGACTGCCACGCGCGGGGGAGGCACGTGCTCGAGAAGCTCGGACGCCACCGGCGCCGGGACTTCGCGCGCCAGTGCATGGACTGCCACGAGTCGCCGCACGCGGCGGACTTCACCGAAGGGATCGCGGACCTGGTCGAGATGCCGGCCGGCGCGAGCTGCGTCGTCTGCCACGAGGCCGAGCACACGACGTTCCAGGACGAGCTGCTCGAAATCACTCCGGCGCAGCACCGGCGCTCGGGCTTCGCGCTCGAGGCGCCGCACGACGAGGTCTCCTGCGAGGAATGCCACGCGCCCGAGCTCGGCGACTTCGCCGCGCGCTATCCGGGACGCGGCGCCACCGAGTGCCAGGCCTGCCACGACGATCCCCACGGCGGGCAGTTCGAGGCGGGACCGTTCGCGGGCCAGGGCTGTATCGCCTGCCACGACCGCCACGCCTTCGAGCCGCACGCGTTCACCGTCGAGCTGCACGAGCTGGCGTCGCTCGCGCTGACCGGCAGCCACCTCGACGCCGAGTGCGACGAGTGTCACGAGATCGAGGTCGAGGGTGAGCCGCGCGTGTTCCACGGGACCGCGTCCGACTGCGAGGACTGCCACGCCGACGCCCACCGCGGCTTCTTCGCGCCGGTGGAGGAGGAGCTCGCTTCGACCGAGCACGGCGCCTGCGCGGCCTGCCACCTGACGACGACCTTCGACGAGCTCCCCGCGGACGGCTTCGCGCACGGGCGCTTCACCGACTTCGCGGTGCTCGGCGCGCACGCGCAGGGCGAGTGCGAGGAGTGTCACCCGCGCGCCCACGAGCCCGACGACCGCGGCCGCACGTTCGGCTGGGTCGAGGAGCACTTCGGGGTGTTCGAGGGCTGCGCCACGTGCCACGAGGACCCGCACCACGGCGAGTTCGACAAGCCCGGGTTGCCGCGAGCCGTGGAGGGGCGCGAGGACTGCGCGCGCTGCCACGTGCAGACGTCGTTCCGCGCCTTCGAGCCCGGCCACTTCGACCACGCGCTCTGGACCGACTTCCCGCTCCAGGGCGTGCACGGCGAGATCGGCTGCTCCGCTTGCCACGAGCCGCTGCGCGCACCCGACGAGCTCGGGCGCACGTGGGGTCGCGCCGACGGCTCGCGGTGCTCGGACTGCCACGCCGACTCGCACGAGGATCAGTTCGCCGTCGACGGCGCGACCGACTGCAAGCGCTGCCACGACAGCGCGCGAAGCTGGTCGACGCTTCGCTTCAACCATCAGTGGGACTCGCGCTTTCCCCTGAGCGACGCCCATGCCCAGGTCCCCTGCTCGTCCTGCCACGTGTCTCAGACGTTCGACAGCGGCGTCGAGGCCATCCGCTACCGGCCGATCGAGATGGACTGCGTGCACTGCCACGGCACGCACGAGGGACCGGTCATCCGGCGCAAGGGGAAGAAACAGTGAGACTTCACATCCTCGTCCTGCTCCTGGTCGTGTGCGTCACGTTGCCGGCGCACGCCCAGGAGGAAACCCACGAGCGCGTCGACCTGCGCGTGATCTCCGCGAGCCCGACGGGCACCGTCGGCATCGACCGCGGCGCGAGCGACGGCGTCGAGGTCGGCGACCGCGTGATCTTCCGACCGAGGCAGGGCGGCGTCTACGAGGGCACCATCGCGCGGCTCAACGAGCGCAGCGCCGAGGTCGAGCTCGTCGACAAGGCCTTCGTTCCCGAGCCCGGAACGCGCGGCGAGGTCCTGGTCCCGCGTTCGCGGCTGGCCGAACGCGCCGCGCAGGAGGGGGAGCCGCCGGAGCCCGAACCCGAGGCTGGCCCCGAGGTCGAGCCGGAGGCGGTGGTCGAAGCCGAAGACGAGCCGCCCGAGCACCCGCCGTGGGAGAACCAGGACGAGGAGTGGACCGAGGACATGCCGCTGCTCGCCAAGGTGCGCGCGCTACGCCCCGAGGACCGAGCCCCTCTCTTCGTCGGCCGCGTCTACTTCATCGCCGACCAGACGTTCACCACCGACGAGGGCCGCTCCGACGGGTTCTACCGCGCTGGGACCGACCTCGAGGTCGAGAACCCCTTCGGCCTGGGCGGTGGGTTCCGCTTCGACGGCGAGGCCAACTACCGCTACGTCGACGTTCCCGACTTCGACGACGACGACGACGCCAGGTTGCGGCTCGACCGGCTGTCGTACTTCTGGGGCGGCACGCGCTATGAGAACGACCGCCTCGAGTTCGGCCGCTTCCTGCACTACGGCGTGCCGGAGTTCGGCGTGGTCGACGGCATCGAGTGGGTGCGCCGGCGCGCCAACGGCCACCGCTACGGCGCGAGCGTCGGCTACCTGCTCGAGCCGGACGCCGACTACGACACCGGCGAGGACTTCCAGATGTCCGCCTGGTACGAGTGGGTCTCGAACGCTCAGGACGAGATCCACGTCACGACCGGCTTCCAGAAGACGCTTCACAACGGCGCGAGCGACCGCGACCTCCTCGTGGTCAAGGCCGAGTACCTGCCGCCGTCGGATTGGGACGCGTACGCGACGGCGTGGATCGACTTCTACGGCTCGGGCGACAACGCGAAGTCCGGCACCGAGATCACGCAGGCGCTCGCGACGGTCCGCCGCCGCTGGGCGGACGCGTCCGCGAACCTCACGTTCCGGCGCATCCGCTTCCCGGAGCTCGAGAACCCCGGTTTCCTCGTGCCGGTGACGCCGCAGGAGCTGGCGGACGCCCGCTACGACCGGCTCTCGCTCTCGGGCTGGAAGGAGCTTGAGAACGGCAACCGTCTCCACGGCCAGATCGCCGGCTGGGACGACGAGGACGACTCCGGCGGCGACGTCGACTTCGGGATCGAGGTCGAGGATCTCTACCTCGACAGGAGCATCGCCGACTTCACGCTCTTCGCGACGCGCGGGCAGTTCTCGTTCTCCGCCGGCGGGCGCGCCTCCTACGGGCGCTACGTCGACGGCGGGCGGTGGGATCTCTCGTACTCCATCGTCGACCACCACAACGACGGCTTCGCCCACGACAACGACGACGTCTTCCAGCACAACCTGCGCGCGAGCCGGAGCTTCTATACCGCTTCGGGCTGGGACGTCTCCATCGACGCCGAAACCAACTTCTACGACGGGGAGGAAGCCGCCTTCTCCGTCGGGCTCTACGTCCAGAAGAGCCTCGGTAGGTGAAAACCATGCGATTCCCTCGGAACAAGGCCACGCTCTTCCTCGTCGCCGCGCTCTCGTCGCTCGCGCTCGCCTGCGCGATGCAGGGGCCGGGCAGCGTGTCGCGCCACCGCTGGTGGGCGGGGCTCGGCCCGGTGATCCCGCACGACAACTTCCCCGCGGACTGCCGGCTTTGTCACGTCGGCGGCGACTGGCACACCTTGACGGCGGACTTCGAGTTCGACCACGAGGCGGAGACCGGCGTGCCGCTCCTCGGCGCGCACGCGGAGGCGCGCTGCCTGCGCTGCCACAACGACCGCGGTCCGGTCGAGGTCTTCGCCGCCAAGGGCTGCGCCGGCTGTCACGAGGACATCCATCAGGGGGACCTCGGACAGAACTGCACCCAGTGCCACCGGGAGCAAACCTGGCAGCCGTTCGGCATGGTCGAGCTGCACCAGCGCACGCGCTTCCCGCTCGTCGGCGTGCACGCGGTGACGGCGTGCCACCGCTGCCATCCCGGCGCGGAGGTCGGGAACTTCATTCCGACCGACACCGAGTGCGTCACCTGCCACGTGTCCGACCTGAACCGCACGACGAACCACTTCGCCTTCGGCTGGGTGGAGCGTTGCGACCGCTGCCACAAGCCGACGTCCTGGAAGGACGCGGAGCTGTGAGGCTCAAGTTGGATGCTTGCGAGGGACGATGAGACGGATCGAGCCGGTGGGAACGGCTCGATCGGGGGAACGGCGGGACATGCGTAGATTCGGGAAGGCCTTGCTGCTGGCGGTGGGCGCGTCGGCGGCGTTCTTCGGGTGTGGCGACCCGGGCGGTAGCGGGGGAGGCACGTCGTCGGCGACCGAGAGCTGCATGACCTGCCACAACGGGTCGCAGCAGAACGACTACAAGGGGCCGGGCCTCGAGAACCCGCACCCGTACGGGACGGGCTTCGCGGCCAACATGACGTGCACGTTCTGCCACGGCGGCAATCCCGGCGGCGAGACGCCGCTCGCCGCGCACGTGCCGCCGCCGCCGCAGATCGGCGACGACACGCAGCTCGAGAACGACGAGTTCGCGTACTTCAACCGGCTGACGCTGACCGGGCTGGACAAGCTGCCCGACTACACGGTGGGCGGCGTGACGTACACCGCGCTCGACTACCTGCAGTTCATCAACCCCGGCGACCTGCGCGTCGTCACGCAGAACCGGAGCTGCGGCCAGTGCCACGACCCGCACGTGGACACGGTCAACGGGAGCCTGCTCGCGACGGAGGCGGGCATCCTCTCGGGAGCGATGTACGCGATCGGCGTCGACAACGCGCTCGGCGTCACGCTCTACGAGGACACCGCCGCGGACAAGGGCTTCCGCGCGGTGACCGATCCGAACTACTTCGTCGACCCGACGAACACCGGGGCGGTGGGCGAGCTGATCGAGTATCCGGTCTACAGCGTGTTCAACGAGCCGGGCTCGATCCACGCGAACGACAACTACCTCTCGCCGGACCTCGACGACGACCAGTTGCAGGACGGGCGGGTCATCACGGGCTCGCCGCTCGCGGACCTCTACCACGAGCAGGTCGCGTTCACCTGCGGCGACTGCCACCTCGGTAGCGCGGGGGCGAACAACCGCTACGGCGACTTTCGCTCGTCCGGCTGCACGTCGTGCCACATGCGCTACAGCCTGGACGGCCGCAGCACGAGCGGCGATCCGAACGTCGACCCGTTCGAGCCCGCCGACCCGGACCAGATCGAGGAGCCCGAGCTGCCGCACATCAAGCGGCATCTCCTGACGTCGATCGCGAAGACGCTGCCGAGCGGCGAGTTCGTCCAGGGGATCGACGACTACACGTGCGCCGGCTGCCACCAGGGTTCGAACCGCACGGTGATGCAGTACTGGGGCATCCGGCTCGACCAGAACCAGGACGTCAGGAACGACCGGCAGTACCCGGACAACCCGGCGTCGTTCAAGACGACGAGCGGCGACACGCGGCTCTTCGACCCGGTAGTCGGCAACAACACGTTCAACGGCCGCAACCGGAACCAGTACCTGCTCGAGGAGGACTACGACGGCGACGGGCTCGACGACACGCCGCCGGACGTTCACTACGAGGCGGGGATGGGCTGCATCGACTGCCACGGCAGCTACGACCTGCACGGCGGCGACACGTCACTGCCGGGCCAGAACGAGATCAAGAGCCGGATGGAGCACTCCGTGGCGATCAAGTGCGTCGACTGCCACGGGACCGTGGCCGCCTACGCGCCGGTCGCTCCCGGCGTCGGATACGACGGCGTCGTGAAGGACCTCGCGATGGACAGCGAGGGCAACCAGCTCAAGCACGTCTTCCGCGACGCGCAGGGCGACTACTACATGGTGAGCCGCCTGACGGGGAACACGCACTACGTCAGCCAAACGCGCGACGTCACGGTGGACACCGGGAAGGTCGACCCCTTCACGTCGCAGCCCGTCTACAGCGCCAAGGCCTCCTACGCGATGGGCACGGCGGACGGCAGCCCCGCGACCGGCATCGGCCCGCAGCAGGAGACCTACGCGGTGACGCCCGGGTTCTCCCACATGGACAACCTGAGCTGCGAGGCCTGCCACTCCTCGTGGACCAACTCGTGCATCGGCTGCCACCTCGAGGGCGAGTACAACACCGGCGACAACTACAGCAACATCACCGGCGAGCGCATCGTGTTCCGCGAGCGCGAGGCGGACTTCGTCTACCAGACGCCGGTCCACTTCCAGCTCGGCGTCGGTCCGGACAACAAGATCCGTCCGATCGTCCCGAACACCGACATGTTCTTCACCTACGAGGACAAGAACAACGTCGACTCGAAGACCTTCGCCTTCTCGGACCGCAACGCGAACGGCGCCAACCCGTTCACGGAGGACCCGTCGTCGCTCGCCCACAACGTCATCATGCAGCACTCCATCCGCGGCAAGGTCGACTCGAGCTACGAGGGGCCGCGCTACTGCGTCGCCTGCCACCTGACCGACGACGGCCTGGCGCAGTACGGCGGGCAGTACACCGCCTTCAAGACCCGGATGCAGAACGACGCGTACGACCTGCTGAACTACAACATGCTCAAGCAGCACATCGGCAGGAACACGGGCAACGACATGAACTCGCCGATGTTCGTCCACATGGCCGCCGGGCTCGGCACCGGGCTCTTCAACTTCGACGAGGACGGCTGTCCGGAGAACCCGCTCGACACCTTCGCCGGCCGCAAGGGCTGCGACGGCGTCGCGCCCGCGACGAGCTTCGACGCGGCGACGGTGAAGTACAACCTGGACGCGATCGTCGATGTCGACGGCACGTCCAACGGCTCGAACAACCACCCGATGGACGAGCCGCCGACGGGAACGCTGCGCGACTTCTCCGATGACCCGAACATGGCGGGGCCGCTCGGAAAGACGCTGATCGAGAAGCTGACCGATCCGGCGACCGGGATCGTGCTGGACTCCTACCTGGACGCGGACGCGACGGCGGATCCAGGGGCGCAGAGCTTCATCGACGGGGGCGGCCCCTAGGGCAGGGGGGGCCAGGTCTTCCATTCGGGCGAGGCCGCGCTAGCCTGGCCTGACCCGGCGGGGGAGAGATGGGAGAGCTGGTCGACGCGTGGACCCTCTGGTCCTCGGAGAAGCTCGACGACGCCCACTTGCTTTGGGGCCTCGAGATCTTCTGGTGGGGGAGGATCGGCAAGCTTCTTCAGACGTTCGCGGTCCTTACCATCGTCGTCGAAATCGTCGGCGAGCACCGGCTGCGGGCGTTCGGCCGCGGGCTGCACGGAGCGTTCACGTTTGCCAAGGCTCGCGCCATGCTGGCGGACGCGAAGAGCTACACGCGCGCGTGGTCTCGTTACATGCGCGCTCCGTCGGGCTCGGACGAGCACAAGCAGGCGGCGGCCCGAGTGAACGCGCTCCGCTCCAACAAGCTGAGTCTCGTGCTCGCGCTGACCTACGCTTCGGTCATGGGCTTCATCCTGTGGGTGAACCTCAACTGGTGGCAATGGGTGGTGGCGATGTTCATCGCCGTTGGGGTGTACGCCTGGATGGCCGCCTTCGTCACGTTCGGCGTCGTACTGTTCATCTCCGTCCTCGGGCTGCTGGCCGACATCGCTCTGATCACGCCGGTGGCCTGGATCATCTCGCGCAGGAGTCTGGACCTCATCGTCAAGCTCTGCACGCTGATCGCAGTCGTCCTCGGGGTGCACTTCGACTTCCTCGCGTCGTAGGCCCGCCGGGCGCCGAAGGAGCCCAAGCCGTCGGTGTTCTCGTCGCGACCGCGCCCCGGAACGGGGCGACCCGAAGCGCTCGCGTGACGCGTCCCGCGCGCCTACCGCGAGCATGGAGCGGTACCGCGTACCGCGCGGCGACGCGCGCGGGCGGCTTCTCCCGGACGAGCCGGCGGAAGTAGAATGCGCCCATGAAGCTCTTCGCCCTGGCCGGCCTTCTCGTCGCTGCCCCTTCCGTCGCCCACGCCCAGGAGGTGACGAGGACCTTCGACGACGTCGGGGTCACGCTCACCTTGTCGGGTTTCGAGGAGCTTGAGGAGGGCGAGCAGGAAGCGGGCGATCAGCGCCGCGCGTGGTGGATCGGGACGGTAGGCCGCGCCGAGGTTTACGTGTCCTTCTGGGTGTACGGCCGCAAGGATCTCGGCCTCGACCTGCCGGAGGACGTCGTCTACCTGGTCGAGGGTCACCGCGCGCGAGTGCAGGAAGCGGAGGAAGAGGAGTCGGGGGAGAAGCGCGCGCCGTTCCGCTACCAGGAGCTCGAGCTCTTCGCCGGTCCCTTCGGGTACGTGCCCTACACGTACCTGGGCGTGCACACGCGCTACGACGAGACGAAGCCGGTCGCCAACCACATCTGTCTCGGCGGCATCGGCGAGACCAACGCCTACGGCGTCGAGATCTGGGCGGAGCCGGCGCTGAGCGACGACGAGCGCAAGACGGTGCTCGAAGCGCTGGCGACCTGCATCTCCTACGCGGGGCCGGCGCAGGAGGCGGAATGGACCGAGGAGGAGCTCGTCACGCGCTGGGAGGCGGACGCGCCCGACGAGGTGCACGAGAAGCTCGTGTATCACCGCACCGAGCACTACCTGATCCTCTCCAACTGCGGCAAGGGCAGCATGAAGAGCTTCGGGAAGAAGATGGAGGAGTTCTACGCGGCGGTGAAGGAGGTCTATGACTTCGAGGAGGTTCCCGGCGAGAAGCTGTTGCCGGTTTTCCTCTTCCGCACCGATCAGCAGTACTACGACTTTTGCGTCAAGACGGTCGGCTGGACCGAGGACGAAGCCCGCGACTCGAAGGGCATGGCCTGGCACGACTACTACGCCACATGGTACGAGGCGCCGCGCGACCCCGTGCACATCCACGAGGCGACGCACCAGATCTTCAAGAACCGCCTGCGGCTCCCGGGCGGAGGTTCCTGGTTCCAGGAGGGCGTCGCCGAGTACATGTCGACGTCGAAGAACGAGCGCAAGGCCTTCAAGAAGATCGTCAAGGAAGAGAAGCACGTGCCGCTCGAGCAGTTCTTTCTCGTCCGGAGCCTCCTGATGTCGCAGGAGACCGACCGCCTCGACGGCGGCAGCGACGCCAGCGACGGCTACCTCCAGGCCGCGTGCCTGATCGAGTTCGTCCGCGAGAGCAAGGAGTGGAAGGACCGCTTCCGGGACTTTGTCCACGCGATCGGCCGAACGCCTTACAACGACGTCGCCGCGATCGAGCGCGCGCTCGGCGAGGTGTACGGGGTCGACCTCGAGGGGTTCGAGAAGCGGTTCCTCGAGTACTGGCGGAAGCGGCGGTAGCGGTAGGTCTGCGGAAGCGGCACGGCGACCGGCGAGATCGTGGCCGAGAGAATCCGGGAGTCCCCGTAGGAACCGGAGCCCTGCAACCGCACTTGTCCGCCCGGCCGTGCATCTTCACGGCCGGGACGCGTCGTTTGACGCACGGCTGAGGGGTGCGGGGCCGTCAGCCGGCTACAATGGCCCTCTGGATGCTCCCTTCCCGAGTTCCCGGAGATCCCGCCGACGATCGCTCGCTGTCCATCACCACGACCGCGCTTCTGGAGGGCCTACACGGCGAGGACTCCGAGGCCTGGTCCATGTTCGAGCAGCGGTATCGTCCCATCATCGCCGGTGTGCTGCGCCGGATGGGGATCGAACCGCGCGAGCTGCCCGACCTGGCACAGGACGTCCTTCTGTCCTTCGTGCGCGACTTCCGGGCTGACAAGTATGACCGGGATCGGGGGCGGTTGCGCGGTTGGATCGCCGCCATCGCGCGCAACCGAGCGCGCGACTTCCATCGTCGCGCGAGCCGTACCGTTCTAAGGCGCGGCGAGTCGGCGTTCGAAGAACTCTCAGCCGCCGCCGACGTCGAGAGGCTCTGGGATGAAGAGTGCGCTCGCCACAAGGTCCGAACGTTGGTCGAGCGCCTGAAGCGCGAGACGGGCTTTCAGGACACGACGTTCGCCGCCTTCGAGCTCGTCCAACTCCAAGGCCGAAGCGCGGCGGACGCCGCGCGCGAGCTGGATTTGTCCATCTCGGCCGTCTACGTCGCGACGCACCGCTGCCGGAAACGCCTTGCGGAGCTCCGCCCGATAGTCGACGCGGCCTTCGGCGAAGACGGGGCTACGGGATGACCAAGAGCGTGCAGGAGGACGTCTGCCCGTCAAGGGAAGCCCTGTTCGCCGCCCTAGAGGAGCCGGACGCCTCCGCAACGCTGCTCGCGCACCTGAACGCTTGCGAGCGTTGCCAGAAGCTCGTCGAGCGCGAGCTCATTGGCGACGAAGTCGCGGGCGAGCTGCGTTCCGCGTTGATCTCGGCGAATCCTCCCGGCCTGGATCTGCCCCCCGGCTACGAGATCCTGCAGGAGGTCCGCCGGGGCGGTCAGGGTGTCGTCTACGAGGCCTATCATGCAGCCACGTGCCGTCGCGTGGCGTTGAAGGCTCTGCTGTCCGGAGCCTGGTCGACGCGGAGCGAGCGCAGGCGCTTCCGCCGCGAGATCCGCCTCGCGTCGGCCCTGCGCCATCCGAACATCGTCGCGATCTACGACGCCGGCGAGACGCCCGGCGGTGTGCCGTACTGCGCGATGGAGTTCGTCGACGGTTTGCACGTCGACCGGTATTGCGACGGGCTGGAGGACTCGGGCCCCCTCCGGGTACGGCTTCTCGTCTTCCAGAAGATCGCGGAGGCGGTCTCGTACGCCAATCGCCGCGGGATCCTTCATCGAGATCTCAAGCCGTCCAACGTGCTCGTCGACTCGCGCGGCGAGCCGTTCGTGCTCGACTTCGGGCTGGCGCGGGACGTGGGGCCTCCGGCGGACGACCTGAGCGCGGACCCCGAGTCCGGTGAGCTGACGCGCGGCGGAGCCTTCGTCGGCACCACGGCCTGGGCTTCGCCCGAACAGCTCCGCGGCGACCGCGACCTCGACGAGCGGACCGACGTTTATGCGCTCGGGTTGATCTTGTACCGGATGGTGACGGGGCAGCCGCCTCCTCCCGAAGATCGCTCGTCGGTCGGCTCTGCGGGATCCGGTCGCGTGCCTCACGCCCCGCCCAGTCGGTACGTGGCGACCGCGCGCGCGGGCGGAGACCTCGACCGCGTGGTTGCCAAGGCCTGCGCCGTGGATCGGCGCGACCGCTATGCATCCACCGGGGCACTCGCGGCCGACGTCGGGAGGCTCTTACGGGGCGAGCCCGTCCTCGCGCACCCGCCCGGGCTCGCGTTGCGCGCGGCGCGCTGGATCCAGACGCATCCCCTGGCCGTCGTCGTGATGATGGCGCTGTTGCTCGCCTGGCCGGCGGCCCGCCTCGTCCGCGAGGTCCGCGCGGCCGGGGTTGGCCGTGACATCGTGGCCGGAGCGTTGGAGCAGCTTGCCGCCGGGGAACACGGACAGGCGGAGCAGACGCTCTTCACCGAGTTCCTCGACCCGACGACGAACGCGCTGGCGTTGCGGCGTCTGCGAGAGAGTTTCGAGAGCGGAGAGGTCAGCGCGCGCAGGTGGGCGCTTCGCGAGCTCTGCCTCGAGCAGCGGTGCGTGGCGGCGGTCGAGCTCGACTCGGCGTGTTACCTGGACTGGTCCCCCGACGGGGAGACGATCGCCGTCTCGAGCGCGGATGGGATCGTATTGCTCTCGGTTCCCGAGCTGGAGGTCGTCCACGAGTTGACCGGCCCGGAGGGGACCGGCCGGCGACCGCACGTCCGGTATCACCCGCGCGGGACACACCTCTACGCTAGCTATTCCGTCGTTTCCCCCCCTCGGTCTGGGAGCATCAATCGGGTCTGGGACGTTCGCTCCGAGCCGACGCCCAGCCGCAGTGACTTCGAGTCTTTCGCGTCGCCTTCTCCGTACGGGGCGGGACTGGTGTTCGTCAATCCCTCGCGCGAGGTCGCCGTCACTCACCTGGACGCCGACGCAGAGGAAACGCTCCCGGTGGAGCTTGTCAGCAGGGTGGAGACGGTTCTCGCGTCACCTTCCGGCGCATTCATGTTGCTGGGGGGAGGCGAATTGGTCCATTGCTTCAGGAAGACGGCGAACGAGGAGTGGCAGCCCGTCTGGCGGTCACCGGAGTTCGATCTGACGTCCCTCGGGGGATTCAGCGCGGATGAGACCCAGGTCGCGGTCGGCCTCCACGTGATCCGAATCGACGGCCCCGGCCCGGAGATCCTGGAGTTCCGCGAGCCCGTCGGTCGGCGGAATCCGGGCTGCTATCCCGGCCCGACGAGTGGAGAGTGGTTTGGCGTTCGCAACCAGGATTCCAGCATCCTCCTTTACGCGCGCGAGTCGGAGACGGCACCGTACCGAATCGAAGGGCGGCTGAGCGGAATCGAGTATCAGGTCCAGCGCCTGGGCTATTCGGCCGACGCCGGTCTGCTGGCGAGCACCGAGGATCCCGGCACGGTCCGCCTGTGGAAGCCCTACGGCGACCCGCCCGGTATCGTCGGCCTGGGGGACCACTCCAGCGCGCAGAACCAGGTCCATGACGCCCGGGTCGACCGAGACGGCGTGATCACGGCGGATGGTTCCCTCGGGTCCCTTTCCCTTTCGGATCGAGGCGGCGCGTCCATCCGTCAGGTCCCCGTTCCGGGAAACCTCATCACAGGGGTGGACAGGTATCGCGGCGAGTCCACCTGGATCGCTTGCGCCGACCGCGCCGGGGAGTTCCTTCTCGTCGCGGAGGGCGAGGATCCGGCCGTCCTGCCCAGGAATCCCGAAGCCAACGCGGGCGGTGCCAATCTGGTTCGCTTTCGCCCGGACGGACGGGAGCTCGCCGGCGTGGATCAGGAGGGCTGGCTCCATGTGTGGGCCCCTCCGTTCTTGGAACGGCCGGCGACGAGCTTCGACCTCTCGGACGGCCGAACCAAAGAGCGTCTAGGCGCGGTGGCCTGGTCCCCGGATGGACTTGTGCTCGCCGTCAGCGGAGGGGAAGGAGCTCTATATTGGCGAACCGCCAGCGGAATCCATGCGACCGACAGCTCAAAGCACCTGGCCCAAACGGTTACCGACCTCGCGTTTCATCCGAATGGTCAGTTGTGTATCTCCGTCGATAAGTCGGGGCGCATCGGGTGGTGGACTCCGCTGAACCGCGTTCCGGATCGCGTCGAGCTCTTCACGAAGGGATCGACGCCGATGGAGTTCCTGAGCGTCGCCATATCCAAGGACGGCGACGTCCTCTTCGCCGGCAACTCCGTCGGAGACGTTCTCGCCCTGGACTCGGAGACGGGGCGGCTGCTCGCCAACTTCCAGGTCGCGGAAGGTAAGCACGTCATGCGACTCATTCCCGACCCGGAGCGAGACCGCCTCCTGGTCGTCGGAGGGCTGCGGACGATCGTGTGGCTCGACTTCGAGAGACTCGATCGAATCCTCGCCCGCAGGACGCTCTATTGGGTCGGCCGGATGCGCGGAGAGGGGAGCGAGCCCGCTCTTGCGGACGAGGCTCGCGCGTGGGCCGAAGGGCTATTGCCTTAGGCCCGTCGCGGCGCTCGGCCGCAAGAAACCTCAAGTCGCAGTAAGGACGGGCGCCTACCCCCCGAACCCCCTGAAGGGGATGGAAACCCCCTCGGGCTGGCGCCCGATCACCGAATCCGCCCGTGCGGGGAATCGCAGGTTTCATCCCCGCCGGGCGCAGGCAGAAAGGACCTTGTCATGAAGATCCACCGTACGATCACCGCTTGGCTGGCGCCGTTGGCCGGTCTCTCCTTGCAGATGCTTTTCGTTTCGCCTGTGGCATCGGCCCAGGTCGTTTACGTCGACGCCAACGCTCCGGCTGGAGGCGCGGGAATCACCTGGGCCGACGCCTTTCGGAACCTTCAGGACGCCTTGGGCGTCGCTCTCCCCGGGGACCAAGTTTGGGTCGCCGAGGGCACGTATCACCCCGACCGGGGTGTGGGCATTCTCCAGGGGGACACGTCCGCGTCGTTCAAGCTCCTAGATGGAGTTGCCATCTATGGTGGCTTCGCTGGCGGTGAGGTCTTCCTGGCGGAGCGCGATCCCGAAGTCCACGTCACGATCCTCTCGGGAGACCTGGCGGCGGACGACGGAAGCGGGCTCTTCGCGGACAACAGCAACAACGTCGTGACTTACACCGGTTCACCCGTTGGGGGCGAAAGCCCGCCCGAGCTCGACGGCTTCACCATCTGCGCCGGGCGCGCGGACGATGTCTCGCTCAACCGGGATGGTGGTGGAATACGGGTTCGCGAGGGCAGCCCCGTTGTCCGAAACTGCAAGATCGTCGACAACCAAGCGAACAACGACGGGGCCGGCGTTCACTTGAAAGAGAGCCAGTCGATCTGGATCGGCTGCACCTTTGCGAGGAACTCCGGTGGCAACGGCGGTGGATTGACCACGTCGGTTACCGTGGCCACGTTCATCGATTGCGTTTTCGAGGACAACTTCGCCGGCAAGGGGGGAGGGGTCTCTCACCATGGCGCCTCCACGTTCGAGGGCTGCGTCTTCCGCAACAACGAGGCGGTTCACTCCGGCGGCGGGATATACAACACGGGCGGTTCCATGATCCTCCGCGACTGCATCGTGGTCGACAACCGAGCCACGGGTCAGGTCGAACTGGGGACGGGCGACGGTGGCGGGTTGTACGACAGCGCCGGCTCGGGGAACCCCGTAGTGGAGCGAACGCTCTTTGTCGGAAATCAGGCGGTCGAAAAGGGTGGCGGCATCTACGCCGTGGCGTCCCCGGGCGCCACGATCAAGAACTGCGTCGTGAACGGCAACAGCGCTCCCGACGGCGGCGGGCTGTACGCGTACGCCAACGGCGGCTCAGGAAAAGTGCGGCTCGTGAACTGCACGATCGCCGGTAACACGGCGACGGAAAACGGCGGAGGCGTCTTCTACGAGGAGTTGGCCGGAGCGGCTCGGCTCGAGCTCAACGACAGCATCGTCTGGGGCAACGACGTCGCCGGCGTCAAAGCGAGCGAGCTTCTGCAGATCCACTCGACGGCGGGCTTTCCCAGCGTTCAGTACAGTTGCATCCAGGGGTGGACGGGTGCCTTCGGCGGTGTGGGGAACATGGGGCTCGATCCCATGCTCGCGAGCATTCCCTCGGGATCCGAAACGGACGACCTCCGTCTCCTTCCGAGCTCGCCTTGCATCGACGCAGGGACGCCTCCGCCTCCGGTGGGCCTTCAGGGCACCGACATCGCGGGCAACCCGCGCATCATCGACGGTGACCTGGACAGGACCGCGAGGGTGGACATGGGCGCCCACGAGTACACGCGCGTGCAGCTTGCTGCGACGGAGGGACCGGGCGGCTTCTACACGCTTTCCATCACCGGGGATCCGAGTCCGTACGCTTGGCTGGGGTCCTCGCCGCAGCCGGGCGAGCTGTTCTTGTCGTACCCGTTCGCACCGGACTTCGGGCTGATTCTCCTCGATTCCTCCGCATGGAAGTTCTGGAGGATCTACACCGGCGTTCCCGTTCAGAGTCCGCCTCTGCCGTTGACGGGTGTCCTTCAGGTCTTCGTCTTCTACTTCACTCCGTCCGGCTCCGGCTGGAACCTCTCCAACCCGGTGGACCTGGGCGAGCTGTAGGGTCGCAAGGCGACCGTCTTCGACGACTCCGGCGACGGGCTCTCCGCGTGCGAACGCGGGGGGCCCGTCGCGTGCTGCCCGCCCGGTCAGTCCTCCGCGATGCAATAGAGATACCGCTCGCCGCGCAGATAGAGCTCCTTCCCGGCGAGCGCCGCCGAGGCGCTGAAGCTGTCGTCCAGTCGGTTCTGCGCCAGCGGAGTGGGCTCGGCCTCGTGCGAGAGCACGACCGTCGTCCCCTCGAGATCCGTGACGTACACCCGCCCCGCGGCGCCCACCGGCGAGGCGTACACGTTGCGGATCCCGCTCAGCCGGAACGGGCCGGTCTCCTCCTTGCCCGTCTTCGCGCTGATCCGCGACAGCACGTTCTGGTAGTGGTGCAGGAAGTAGAGCGAGTCGTCGTACAGGAGCGGCGACGGCACGTACGGCGTGCTGCGCCGGCGGATCCAGGCGAGGTTCTTGGACGTCGTCAGATCGCCCTTCGCGCCCTCGAGCCGGATGGCTAGCATCGCCTGCTTCTCATAGCTGCTGCCCGCGTACACGACGCCGTTCGCCGCCACCGGCGTGGCGACGACGTTGCGCGAGAGGCCGCCGCACTCCCAGATCACCTCGCCGGTGGCGAGGTCGTAGCCGCGGATGCGCTGGGAGCCGCTGACGACGACCTGCGGCTTTCCGTCGTGCTCGACGACGATCGGGGTCGCCCAGGAGGTGACCTCGTCGCGGTCGACGCGCCAGCGCTCCTCGCCGGTCTTCTTGTCGAGCGCGACGACGAAGGACTGGCCCTCGTGGTCCCAGTTCACGACGACCGTACCGCCGTGGAGCGCCGGCGACGCGCCCTCGCCGTGGGCGTGCTTGGCCTGCATGTCGCCGAGGTCGGTCTTCCAGACCAGCCCGCCGTCGAGGTCGAGGCAGTAGAGGCCGTTCGAGCCGAAGAAGGCGAAGAGGTGCGCACCGTCGGTGACCGGCGAGTTGGACGCGAAGCTCGCGGTCACGTGCGCGCGGTCGTGCGGCAGCGCCTCGTGCAGCTCGCGCTCCCATAGGCGCTTGCCGTCCCTGCGCGCGAAGGCGAACACCATGAACTTCTGCCGGTGCGTCACAGGGGCGTTGTCGTGCGCGCCCGGCGCGGTCTCGGGCGCCGGTTCGACGGCCTCGCCGGTGGGGACGGCGGTCGTGACGAAGACGCGCTCGCCCCACACGATCGGCGACGAGTGGCCGGTGCCCGGAACGGACACCTTCCAGCGGACGTTCTCGTCCTCGCTCCACTCGAGCGGCGGGTCGGCGTGCGGCGCGACGCCGGTGCCGAGCGGTCCGCGCCACTGAGGCCAGTTGTGCTCGGCGTCCTGCGCGCTGAGCGCCGCCAGGGCGAGGGCGAGGGCCTTCAACGGTCCGACTCGAAGTCGGCGACGGTCGCGAGGATGCGCTGGCCGCGCTCCTTCACCTTCGAAGGAGGCTTCTCCGGCGTGAGCCGGACCTGCGCGCCTTCCCCGGGCTTCTTGAGAAGGCTCTCGAAAGCCCCGCGCGCCGCCGTCTCGATCGCTGCGAGCTCCTTCTCGCCGACGAGGAAGCTCCCCACCATGTCCGCGCCCTGCCAGCAGGTGTCGTCGCCCATGTCGAAGCCGCCGGTGACGCCGCCGCCGGTCTCCGAGTAGAGCGGCACGTTGATCCGGCTGCGGCTCGAATCGGGGTAGACGACGCGCACGATCAGGTTGTTCGAGTCCGCCCAGGGGAACCGGGCCATGGTCGACTCGAGCCGCGACCAGCCGAGCTCGGGCGTCCAGACCTCGACGATGTAGTGCTCCTGGAGGCGTCCCGAGAGCTGCGTGCAGGCGAGGATGCGCGTCGGAACGTCGGCCGCGATCAGCAGCGAAGCGGCGACGTTCGCGTAGCCCGTGCAGACCGCCTTGCCGAGCTCGAGGCACTTCTCGGCGCCCTGGTCCTCGCCGCCGTCGTAGGTGAGTTTCTCCGCGAGGAACTCGTTCACGTCGTCGGTCAGCGACTTCAGGTCCGAGCGATCGAGTTCCTTCGCCGCCCCGGCGACGGTCTCGTCCTTGACGTCGACGCCGGGCGCGGGCTTCAGGTGCTGGCGCACGTTCTTCGGCACCTTGCTCTTCTTCGCGAGGTCGACCTCGCTCCCATCCGCGAGCGGACGGTCGCGCACCATCACGAGCGTCTCGGCGCGCAGGCGCACCTTCTCGCCCCGTTCGAGCGCCACGAAGCGCACCTCGAGCGGCCGGTTCTCCTTGTCCTCGGCCACGGCGAGCGCCGCCACCTTGCCCGGCGGGTCGCTCGTGACGCGGATCGCGAGCGGCGTCTGACCCTCGAACGGGAACGGGATCGAGAACCGCATCCAGGGCTTCTTGGACTTCGACTTCGCCTCGACCCGGAACGTCCCGTGGTGGATCGCGAGCTTGGTCTCGACCAGGCTCTTCTCCTTCGACCAGGTGACCTCGACGTCGTCGAAGGCGACCCGGCCGACGCCGCGCAGACCGCAGCGGACGAGCCAGCTCCGCGCGCCCTCCGGCACGGCGATCTCGGTCTCGACGAAAGTCCAGTCGCCGGTCTCGGTCACCCGGGGCGTCTCGTGTACGCCGCCCGCCGCCGGGTTGTCCGGCGCGTCGAACGCGACCAGCAGCGAGGCGGCCGCGCCCTCGGCGAGCTCGTCCGCCCGGATCCAGCCGGCGAGCCGGAGCACGGTCGCCTTCCGCGGCGGGGCATCGATCCGCTGGGTAAACGAGCTGTAGCCGGCCCCCTTGGTCGTCGTCAGGAGTCCGCAGCTCTTCCCGCCGTGGGCGCCCTCCTCGGGGTGTTCGAAACGCGCCTCCTCGGCGGGCGGCTGGACCCTCATCCAGATTGCCGGCGTGTCCCTTCCGCCGGCCTCGAAGTCGCCGTTCCGGAGGATGTTGTCGCCGCCGGGAGGGAGGCTCAGGAGAAGCGCGATGAGCGGGCTCATCGGCCGCCATCCTACCGCGGTTTCTCGGGGCGAAGCTGCCCCGAAACCGGCCGGGGTTGCTAAAACCTCGCCTCCTACACTCTCACCCCCAGGACCCCCGATTCGAACCGATGGACTATGTCGCAAGCTTGATGGAAGAAGTGGTGGCCAAGAACCCCGCCGAGCCGGAGTTCCACCAGGCCGTCCAAGAGGTCGCCGAGTCGCTGACCCTCGTCTTCGACAAGCACCCCGAGTACCGCAGCGCCCGGATCCTCGAGCGCATCATCGAGCCCGAGCGCGTCGTGATGTTCCGCGTGCCGTGGATGGGGGACCAGGGCGACGTGCACGTCAACCGCGGGTTTCGGGTGAAGATGAACAGCGCGATCGGCCCGTACAAGGGCGGCCTGCGCTTCCACCCGTCGGTCAACCTCGGGATCCTGAAGTTCCTCGCCTTCGAGCAGGTGTTCAAGAACTCGCTCACCACGCTGCCGATGGGCGGCGGCAAGGGCGGCTCCGACTTCGACCCGAAGGGCAAGAGCGACGCCGAGGTCATGCGCTTCTGCCAGAGCTTCATGACCGAGCTCCACGACCACATCGGTCCCAACACCGACGTCCCGGCCGGCGACATCGGCGTCGGCGGGCGCGAGATCGGCTACCTCTTCGGGCAGTACAAACGGCTCGCGAACGAGTTCACCGGCGTCCTCACCGGTAAGGGGCTGAACTGGGGCGGCTCGCTGATCCGTCCCGAGGCCACGGGCTACGGCGCGGTGTACTTCGCCCGCGAGATGATGGCGACGAAGGACGACACGCTCTTCGGGAAGACCTGCCTGGTCTCCGGCAGCGGCAACGTCGCGCAGTACGCCGTCGAGAAGCTGATCGAGCTCGGCGCGAAGCCCGTGACGCTCTCCGATTCCGGCGGCTACATCTACGACGAAGAGGGAATCGACCGCGCGAAGCTCGACTTCGTCATGGAGCTCAAGAACGTGCGCCGCGGGCGCATCAGCGAGTACGCCGACAACTACCCCGGCACCGTCTACACCGCCGCCGACGCGTCGCTGGACCACAACCCGCTCTGGGCCCACAACGCCGACTGCGCCTTCCCGTGCGCCACGCAGAACGAGATCAACGGCGTCGATGCGACCAACCTGCTCGACAACGGCGTCCGCGTCATCAGCGAAGGCGCGAACATGCCCACCTCCGCCGACGGCGTCACCCAGTTCGTCGAAGCCGGCGTCCTTTTCGCCCCCGGCAAAGCCGCCAACGCCGGCGGCGTGGCGGTTTCCGGCCTCGAGATGGCGCAGAACAGCATGCGCTACGCCTGGACGCGCGAAGAGGTCGACCTGAAGCTCCAGCGCATCATGGCCGACATCCACGGCGCCTGCGTGTCCGCCTCCGAGCGCTTCGGCTCGCCCGGCAACTACGTGAACGGCGCCAACATCGCCGGGTTCCTCAAGGTCGCGGATTCGATGATGGATCAGGGTCTGGTCTAGAATCCCACGCGGCATGACCGCGCGAAAGACAGGGCTGCTCAGCTTTCACGAGCTGATGCAGCATCGGGTGCAGCGCATCCTCCTCGTGTCGAGTCTGTACGACTCGTTCATCATGTCGGAGGAGGGGCACCTGCAGGAGTCGCTGCTCAGCCAGTTCATCGCGCTGAACCTGAGCCACTTCCCCGACCTCATCCAGGTGCCGGGGCCCGAGGAGGCGCTCGAGCTGCTTTCGCGGGACGACAAGTTCGAGCTCGTCATCACAAGCCTGAGCACCTGTTCGTGCGATGCGAGCTCGCTCGCAAAGCAGCTTCGCGCCGCGGGGCACGAGATGCCGGTGATCGCGCTCGCCTACACCGGGCAGGAGCTGCGCGAGTTCAGCGCCAACGGCGAAAGGGATGAGCTCGAGCGCATCTTCCTGTGGCAGGGCGACGTGCGGATCCTGCTCGCGATGGTCAAGTACCTCGAGGATCGCCTTAACGTCGAGCACGACACGCTGGTCAACGGCGTGCCGGCGATCATCCTGGTCGAGGACAGCATCCGCTTCTACTCGTCGTTCCTGCCCGCGATCTACGCCGAGCTGTACAACCACACCGACCGGCTGCTGTCGGAGGACTTGAACCTCTCGCAGCGCGTGATGCGCATGCGGACGCGCCCGAAGGTGCTGCTCTGCGACACGTACGAGGAGGCCTGGTCGTACTTCGAGCGCTACCAGGAGGACGTCCTGGGCGTCGTCTCGGACTTCGAGTACCCGAAGGGCGGCAAGCTGGAGAAGCACGCGGGCCTCGAGTTGTGCTCGAACGTCCTCGAGGCGCGGCCGGACGTCCGCATCGTCCTGCAGTCGAGCGAGGAGACGAACCGCGCGCTCGCCGAGGAGCTCGGTGCCTCCTTCCTCCTCAAGGGATCCCCGGTGCTGCTCCAGGACCTGCGCAAGATCCTGGTCGAGCGCTTCGGCTTCGGCGACTTCGTCTTCCGCCGGCCCGACGGCACGGAGGTCGACCGCGCGAAGGACCTGCGGACGCTGGCGGAGAAGCTCGAGACCGTGGCGGGGGAGTGTCTCGCCTACCACGCCGAGCGGAACCACTTCTCGAACTGGCTCAAGGCGCGCGCCGAATTCGCTCTCGCCGAGCGGTTGCGGCCGCGGCGGCTCGAGGACTTCGAGAGCGTCGACCACATGCGGGCGCACCTGCTGGAGATGATCGCGGAGTCGCGGCTCGAGCGGTATCGCACCGTCATCGCCGATTTCCAGCGCGAGCGCTTCGAGCCCAAGGTCAGCTTCACCCGCATCGGCAGCGGCTCGCTCGGCGGGAAGGCCCGGGGCGTCGCGTTCGCCAACCGGCTCCTGCGCGAATCCGGGCTCGACCGGCGCTTCCCGGACGTCGACATCTACGTGCCGCCGTCGGTCGTGCTCGCGTCGCAGGTCTTCGACGAGTTCCTGGAGTATCCGCGGCTCCGCGACTTCGCGATCGGAAAGCACCCGGACGCGGAGATCGAGCGGCGCTTCCTCGAGGCGCCGTTCCCGCGCGCGGCGGCGCGCGACCTCTACGCGTTCCTCCAGCGCGTGAAGTACCCGCTGGCGGTGCGGTCTTCGAGCCTGCTCGAGGACTCGCTGTCGCAGCCCTTCGCCGGCGTGTACCGCACCTACATGCTGCCGAACAACGACCCGGACCTGAACAAGCGGACGACGCACCTCGGCAACGCGATCAAGCGCGTCTACGCCTCGACGTTCACCGAGCAGGCGAAGAGCTATCTCTCGATGACGTCGTACCGCCTGGAAGAAGAGAAGATGGCGGTGATGATCCAGGAGCTGGTCGGCATCCGCCACCAGGACCGTTTCTATCCCGACTTCGCCGGCGTCGCGCGCTCGTACAACTTCTATCCCGAGCCCGGTCACGCCGCCGAGGACGGCGTCGTCGCGATCGCGCTCGGCATGGGGCGCGCCGTGGTCGACGGAAGCCCGTGCCTGCGGTTCTGCCCGAAGTATCCGAAGCAGCTCGTCAGCGTCTCCTCGGTCGCGGACGCGCTCGAGAACTCGCAGCGCCAGTTCTATGCGTTGGACCTGAACCGCGAAGCGCCCGACCCCGGGCTTAGCGACTTGCTGCGGCTGCCGCTCGAGGCCGCCGAAGAGGACGGGCCGCTGGCGTGGCTCGGCTCGACGTGGTCGGCGGACAACAACATCATCGTGGACGGCATCTCGCGCGCCGGTGTGCGGCTCGTCAGCTTCGCGCAGGTGCTGAAGCACGGCGCCTTCCCGCTCGCGGATCTCCTGCGCGACCTTTTGGACGAGTGCACGCAGGGCACCGGCGCTCCCGTCGAGATCGAGTTTGCCGGCAATCTGGGCCGCGACGGCAACCGGCCGCAGTTCGCCTTCTTGCAGATGCGGCCGCTCGCGATGGCGGGGGAAGGCGAGGCGGTGGCGATCGGCGACGAGCGCCGCGAGGACCTCGTCTGTTCCAGCAGCAAGGTTCTTGGCGTCGGGCTCATCGACGACGTGCACGACCTGATCGTCGTCGACATCCAGAGCTTCGAGCGCGGCAAGAGCCGCGAGGTGGCGCTCGACGTCGCCAAGTTCGACGCGATTCTTCGCAAGGAGGAGCGCGCCTACCTCTTGATCGGCGTCGGCCGCTGGGGCTCCTCGGACCCGCACCTCGGCATCCCGGTCGGCTGGAACCAGATCACCGGCGCGCGCGTGATCGTCGAGGCCGGCTTCAAGGACTTCAAGGTGGCGCCGTCCCAGGGCACGCACTTCTTCCAGAACCTGACGTCGCAGAACGTCGGCTACTTCACGGTCAACCCGGACGTGGACGAGGGCTACGTCGACTGGGACTGGCTTGCCTCCCGCGACGCGGCGCGCGAGACCGAGTTCGTCCGGCACGTGCGCTTGCCCGAGCCCGTCGTCGTCAAGATGAGCGGCGGGGAGGGCGTGATCCTCAAACCGGCCTGACGCTTTCCGCTAGGGCAGCGAGAGCGGCACGCGAATCGGGTGCGTGACGTCGAGCGCCATCGTTCCGGGGTCGTACAGCCCGAGAGCTAAGAACAGGTCGGTGCCGATACAGGCCAGATTCGTCGGCAGGCTCGGCTGGAGCGCCGTCATCGGCGGGTCGGGCACGATCCCGGTGATCAGGTTGCCGGATTGAAGCAGGTAGTTGTAGAGGCAGTCCTGCACGAGCGGCACGTCGACGCCCAGGAGCTTCGGCGGCACGGCCGGCCACATGCCCGTCGCGGAGCCGAGCACTGCCCAGGTGCGCCCGACGAACTCCTGGCGCGTGCTGAGGTGCAGATCGACGGGCACGTTGTCGCCCGTCTCGTCGACCTGGTCGCAGTTCTGCGCGACGAGGGGCAGGCCCCACCAGATCCGGTTGAAGGGCATCTCGCTCGGGCCGAAGTTGGCGAAGTTGGCGTCGAACCACTCCGGTCGGTCGTCGACGGCGGTGCCGGGGCCCGGGCCGGGATTGAGGTTGAGATGGTGGAATTCGCCGTAGCCCGTCCCGTCGTTGGCGACGCCGAGCATCTCGACGCAGCGGTCGAAGCGGACGTCCCCCTTGCCCTGGCTGCGGTTGAAGAAGAGGAAGTCGAAGGTCTCCGGCAGGAGGTGGAGCTCGCCCAGGGTGTCGAACGCGTCGCCGACGTCGTTGCGGTTCGAGAGCGCGACGTCGGGCAGTCCGTCGCCGTTCACGTCCGCGACGTCGACGTCGGTGTTGTGGTTGATGTACACGCCCGGCATCGTCCACACGTAGACGCATCCGGGACCCGCGGCAGGGAGGGGATTGCCGGGGCCGGTCAGGAACGCGTCCATGGTGATGCTCTGGCCCTGGAAGGTCGGCGTCAGCGCCGGAAACACGAACGCGGGCTCTCCGTCGTTGAAGGGGAGCACGCCGGCGTCGTCCTCGCTGCCGAAGTATCCCGCGCCGTTGTTGAGATAGGCCGCGCTCCTGCTCTGCAGATTGGCGGTGACGAGGTCGAGGTCGCCGTCGAGGTCCAGGTCGGCGAGGTCGGAGCCGAAGACCGACGCCGTTCCGGGAAGCTCGCCGAAGGTTCCGAAGTGCCCGCAGAGGAGCTGCCAGCCGATGCTCTGCAGCGCGGGCCACTGGAGATCGGGCTGGTTCGGCGCGAGCGCGAAGGGATCGTCCGGATCGAAGCCCGGGTCGTTCTTCCGGCTGAAGTAGATGCGCGTGATGAAGCCGTTCATCCGCGCCGCCACCATGTCCTCGTCGCCGTCGCCGTCGCCGTCGACGTCGGCGAAGGTCATGCTGCGGTAGTTGCCCTGGTTGCCCTGGTCGAAGTACGTCTTGACCCAGGTGAAGCCGCCCAGGCCGTCGCCGCGAAGGAAGTGGATGCCGTAGTTGCCCGCCTCGATGACGTCGAGGTTCCCGTCGCCGTCGACGTCGCGGATCAGGATGCTGAAGGTCTCGCCGAGACAGCTCGCGTCGGCGTCGGCGTCGGGGTTGGGCAGCGACGTCGGCGGCACGGTGAACCAGTCGTCGTTCGCGTCCGGCGCGCCGGCGTTCAGGAACACCTTGTCGCGGTCGCCGTTGGTCACGTCCTGGCAGTCGAGCCGCCTTCCCACGACCACGTCGGGATACGGGTCGGCGTTCAACAGCCCCACGTACACGTCGTAGCAGTCCCGCACGTCCGCCAGCGGGAAGATCTCGGTGTGCTTCACCCAACCGGGGACGGTCGAGTCCAGGTAGTGAACGCGCACGCCCCAGCCCGAGTTGCCTCCGAGCAGCACGTCGTCGTCGCCGTCCTGATCGAAGTCGGTCACCCGCACGACGAGGGCGGCGGAGTGGAGGAGCTCGATCGGCTCCCCCGCGGCTCCCCAACCGTTCCCGTCGTCGGGTCCCAGGTCGTCGACCGCGATCTCCCAGTCCGCCGCCACGAAGCTCTGGGCTTCGACGCCGCCCGCCGCGGCGAGCAACGTCACCGCGAGCGTCTCCACCGTCCGCGTGATCCGCAACATCACTTCCTCCTTCAAGAGAGTCGAAAGAGCTCGTCGGGGAGACGCGACGAGTATAGGACGAGCGCCCGTTGCGCAGGGTTAGCGCGGGAATCCCCGCAACGGAGGCTTCCCGCGTATGGGACTGCGTGAACCGCGGACGAATTGCGCACCCGGTTGCGGAACGCGGGCTAGACTGGCCCCCGATCCGGAAACGCGTTGTTTTCCGGACGCCCCCCCAATTGAACTTGCAACCAAGGGAGCCTCCCATGCGCAGGAATCCATTCCGCAGACTCGGTACGTTCGCATTCGTGCTTTTGGCGCTCGGTCTCACCGCGGCGGCCGCCGTTTCGACGGTCGGCGGCGTGACGTTCGGCGACTGGAATCTGCCGTCCGGCGGCAGCAACGGATTCGCCACCGGCGTCCTCAACGACTCCGGCGGCAACACCGTTTTCAAGATGAAGGCCGAGCTGAAGGAAACCGTCTCGCCGAGCTTCGCCGTGCGCGTCGGCACCATCAAGGGCGAGCTCGACGACGGCGACCCCGCTCTCTTCCCGCTCTTCACGGTCAGCGGGAACTGGACCTCCAACCTCGCCGGCCAGGGCACCTTCCAGGCCTCGATCAACAAACAGGTCTCGCCGCTCGGCCCGGTCGTCCAGATCGGCAAGATGGCGGGCAAGTTCTCGGATCCGCCCTCCAAGATCGGCGACCCGGTCGGCAAGTACAAAGGGGAGTGGAAGGCGCAGCTCTGACGTCTTCGCCCACGGAGACACGGGCCGGGGCCGGCGCGCGACGCGTTCCCCGGCCCGTCCTTTTGGTCGTGAGACGACGCTAGAAGTAACCGAGCGCCTCGAGCTCCTTCCGCGCTTCCTCCGACATCTCCAGGCTCTCCACGACGTCGCGCTCGTTCTTCATGAACGCGTCCAGATCGCGCCAGAGGCGCTCGACGAGCTCCGGCTCGCGTTCCACGATGTTCTCGAGCTCGCCGGGGTCCGCCTCGAGGTCGAAGAGCTCGCGCGCGTCGGTGTCCTTGTCCCACGTCAGCTTGTAGCGCCCCATCCGGATCGAGCGCCGCTGGTTGCCGCGCTTCTGGCTGAACCACATGTCCGCCTCGCCGAAGATGCGCCGGTCGCGCGGAACGCCTTCGCCCGTCATCCAGAAGGGCGCCAGGTCGACGCCCTCCAGGCCCTCGGGCACCGGCACCCGCAGGCGTCCGAGGATCGTCGGCATGAGGTCGACCAGCGACGCGGGACCCTGAAGGCGCTCGCCGCGCGGCGTACCCGGGCCGACGAGGATCAGCGGGACGTGCACGAGCTCCTGGAGCAGCGTGCGGCCGTGCATGACTTGTCCGTGCTCGAGGAACTCCTCGCCGTGGTCCGAGGTGAGGACGACGAGCGTGTCCGTCCGACGCCGCTCTCCTCCAGGAACTCGAAGAGCCGCGCCAGGGTCTCGTCGAGCTGGCGGATCTCCGCGTCGTAGAGCGCGTTCAGCCGGCGCGCGTCGTCGTCGCCCCAGGCGGGGAGCTTCTCGTTGCGATAGGCCTTGAGCTGCTTCGTCGATCCGTCGACCGGCCCGTCGTACTCGGTCGCGTAGAGCTTCTCGTACTCCGGTAGCGGCACGTAGTCGCTGTGCGTGTCGTACACGTGAAGGAACAGGAAGAAGGGCGCCTCGCGCGGCTCGCTCATCCACGCCGTCGCCTTGTCCACGAGCTCCGCGGCGTCGCCGTGGGGTTCCACGGTGGGCCTCAGGATCTCGTACTCGTCGAAACCGCGCTCGAAGCCGATGCGGCCGAGAAGGACGCCCGTGTTGACGAAGGCGCGCGTCGCGAAGCCGCGCTCCTTCAGGAGCTCGGCGAGCATGACCACGCCGTCCGCGACCTCTTTGTTGAAGCCGTCGACGCCGTGGGAGCGCGCGTAGAGGCCGGTCAACATCGACATGTGCGCGGGAGACGTCCAGCTCGCCGGGGACGAAGCGTCCTCGACGACGAGGCCGTCCCGCGCCCAACGGTCGATGTGGGGCGTCGTGTCGCGCTCGTAGCCGTAGCAGCCCAGGCGGTCGGCCCGCAGCGTGTCGAGCGACACCAGCAGAACGTTGCGGGCGTAGGCGGGGCGGTCCTCGCCACCGCAGGAGGCGGCCGCGGCGAGGAGCACCGGGCCGAGTCGTCGAAGTGTGGGTCTCATCGCTGTCGAAGGGGCCGCGTAGCCTATAGGATCCCCGTCCCGTGCGACGCCTCCTGCTCCTCATTCCGCTCGCCTTCGCCTCGTGCGGAGGCGGCGATCCGCCGGCGCGGTCGGTCATGCTGATCACGCTCGACACGACGCGCGCGGACGCGGTGAGCTGCTACGGCGCGCCCGACGGCGTCACGCCCAACCTCGACGCCCTCGCGGCGGAGGGGATCCTCTACACGGAGGCGCGCACGGTCGCCCCGATCACGATGCCGTCGCACGCGTCGATGCTGACCGGGCTGTACCCACCGCGGCACACGGTGCGCGCGAACAGCCTGAACGCGCTGCCCGCCTCGGCGCGGACGTTGGCGGAGGACGCGCGCGCGGCGGGGCTCGAAACCGCGGCCTTCGTCGCGTCGATCGTGCTCGCGGACGGTTTCGGCCTCGCCCAGGGGTTCGACGTGTACAAGCAGCCGGATCCGCCGCCTGCCGGCGTGGTGGCGCCCGGCCAACTCCGCCGCCGAGGAGCGGATTGGGTCGCGGACGACGCGATCGTCTGGCTGCGCAAACGCGACAACACGCGGCCCTTCTTCGCCTGGCTGCACTTCTACGATCCGCACGTTCCCTACAACGAGGCGAACCCGTTCCGCTCGAAGACCGGCGGGGACGGTTACCTCGCCGAGGTCGCCTCGATGGACCACGCGATCGGCCGCGTGTTCGACCAGTTGAAGAAGGCGGAGCTGTGGGACGACACGATGATCGTCGTCGTCGCGGACCACGGCGAGGGGCTGGGCGAGCACGAGGAGGCCACGCACACGACGCTCGTCTACGAGTCGACGATGCGCGTGCCGTTCATCGTTCGCTATCCCACGGGGGAGCGCGCGGGCGAGCGCTCGAACGAGATCGTCAGCGTCGTCGACGTCTACCCGACGGTGATCGACGGCCTCGGCCTCTCCGGAAACGCCGACGTCGACGGGGTGAGCTTGCTAGGCGCGCGCGCGCCGGACGACCGCGGCGTCTACATGGAGAGCTATTACGGCTTCTACTCCTTCGGCTGGAGCCCGCTGGCCGCCTGGGCGGACCGCGAGGGGAAGTACATCCACAGCTCCGCGCCGGAGTTCTACGACGTCGCCGCGGACCCCGGCGAGCTTCAGAACGTGATCGAAGGCCGCGCGCTCGACCGCTACCGCGACGGCATCGAGGGCGTCTTCCGCCGCAGCGTTCTAGAGCGCGACGAGGGCGACATGGTCGCCGCGTCGATGGTCGAGCAGCTCCAGGGCCTGGGCTACACCGGCGCCGGCCCCGGCGAGGATCCGAGCCCGAGCCCGCTGGTGCCCAGCGACCGGCCCGCGCCGCGCCAGCGCATCGCTGCGTTCAACCGCTTCCTCTCGACGCAGGAGATGGTCGGGGTCGACCCGCAGGGATCCGTGGCGACCCTCGAGGGCCTCGTGACCGAGAACCCGTACAACCACTCGGCCTGGTTGCAGCTCAGCGCCGCCTACATGGGGCTGGAGCGCTACGAGGAATCGATCGCGGCGGCGCGCAAGGCCCTGGAGCACGGCCACGACTGGTACGGGCCGCACAACAACATCGGCATCGCGCTGGACCGCCTCGGCCGCACGGAGGAGGCGCTCGCCGAGCTCAAGCTCGCCGCCGAGCACGCGCCGGGGCTCACGCAGACCGTGAGCCGCATCGTCGCGATCCTCAAGGCGACCGGCCGGGACGAGGAGGCGAAGCGGTACGACCAGATGCTCTTGGACGCGGCGAAACGCAGGTAGCGCTTCCTGCGTGACCGGCGCCGCGAGGGGGGCTAGGTCCCTCGGTCCCAGGGGGATCGCTCTTCGAAGAGAGGGTCCCCATGCAGCTCCTGCCCGGCTTCCTCGCCTGCCTGCTCGTTTTCACCCCCGCGGCCGCCCAGACGTCACCGGGCGATCCGACCGACGGGCGCCGCATCGTCGCCCTGAGGTCCGACGCGGGTGCCCACTCCCGGACGCTGCGCCGCCTGGCCGCGCTGCGCCGCGCCGGGGACCGCGACGCGTTCCTGGCCGAGCTCGATGCGCTTCGCGCCGCCCAACGGCCGCGGCAGGACGAGCTCGCCGCCGTCGTCGAGGCCGCCGGCGCGCGGGTCGTCGAGCGGCTCTGGCTCACCGACGCGCTGCTGATCGAGGACGCGTCGGGCGAGCTGGACGGTCTCCTGGAAGGGCACCCGCTCGTCGAACGGCACCAGCGCAACGCTCCGGCCGCTTTCTCCCTGGCCCAGGCGATCGACGCGCAGCACCACGACGCGATCGGTGCGCACGCGATCGGGCTCAAGGGAAGCGGCCTGCACATCGCCGTGATCGACAGCGGCATCGACCTGGTCATGGGCGGCACCGGACGTCCGCACGCGGCGTTCTTTCCCAACGGCAACCCCTTCAACCAAACCGGCGGAGGGATCTTCGGGAGCCGGATCCTGTCGGCGGTCGACCTCGTCCTGGCGGACGGCGTGGACGACGCCGAGGACGTCTTCGGCCACGGCACCAACATGGCGTCGGTTCTGGGCGGCGCGCAGTTCAGCGTGCTGCCCGATCTCGCCGACGGCGTCGCGCCCGACGCCAAGCTGCGCGTCTGGAAGATCGGCAACGACAACTTCCCCGCCACGACGGCTGGTACGCTCGTCATGGCGCAAGCGCTCAACCAGGCCGCCGCCGATCCCGACATCCGGGTCGCAAACATGAGCACGAGCGGCAGCCCGAGTCTTTTCGCTGCGCCGAACGCGGCCATCGACAATGCGGTGCTCGCCGGCGTCTTCGTGGCCGTCGCCGGCGGCAACGCCGGCTCCGACCTGTCCATCGCGCACGCCTGCTACAACGCGATCGTGGCCGCGGGGGCCTTCGAAGCCACCAAGGCGCCCGTTTCGATTCCGGGCTACGCGATCAGCGCGATCGGCCCGCTTCCCGACGGGCGCACCTATCCGCACCTCATGGGGCAGGGGGAAGCGGTGACCTGCGCGATGCAGGACACCGAGACGGTGGCCGGCTCGACCGGGGGAACCTCGTCCGGGTCCGCGTTCATCGCGGGCGCGGCGCTGCTCGTCACCGAGGCCCGTCCCGAGTCGACTCCGCTGGAGGTCAAGGCCCTGCTGCTGGCCGAGTCGCTGCCGTCCTCGTATACCCCGGACCCGAGCGCCTCGGGCTACGGCTACCTGCACGTCAAGAACGCGGTGGACGCCGCGCTCGCGGGGCGCGTCGTCAGCGAGACGATCGGCGACGGGCAGACGAAGCGCTTTCAGGTCGACCTGAACGCGGGGGAGTTCCGCAACTTCGCCCTCGCCTGGAACCGTGAGCTCACGTCGGCGTCCATCGTGGCGAATCTCGATCTGGAGGTTCGCGACCCCGGCGGCGCCGTGGTGGCCTCCTCGGCGAGCCTGGTCGACAACGTCGAGCACATCCGGTTTCTGGCGCAGATCGCCGGAACCTACGAGCTCCGCGTGTCCGCGGCGTCCGCCGCGGGCCTTCCGGTCACTTTCGCGCTCGCCGGAGCCTCCGCCCACAGCGTGGACGACGGCCTCGGCTGTCCGGGGGGAGCGCCGACGATCACCGGCGTTTCGGCTACCACGGTTCCGTCCATCGCCGCCGGGCCGAACCAGGTCACGCTCTCGGGGTGCAACTTCTACGGCGTCCACACCGTCACGCTCGGAGGGATCGACGCGGTGAGTTTCGACGCCGTGGACAACGCCACCCTTACGGTCCATCTCCCAAAGGCGCCCGCGCTCGGCCCGTTTCCCCTGGAGGTGACGAACGAGAACGGCTCGGCGGTTCAGACGCTCAACGTCGTCGCGCCGCAGCCGACGCTGATCCTCCACAACTCGTCCTTCTTCTCGGGCCAGGACGCGGAGTTCACGCTGGGCAGCGTCCCGACGGACGCGCTGGTCCTCCTGGCATCGCTCGACCCCGCGCCGACGATCGCGCCCGGCATCGTCGACCTCGCCATCGGCGGAGGGGGATCGTCCCTGTATCCGCTGGTGACCGTGGTGATGCCCGCCCCCGGGTGGCAGGACCTGAGCTTCGGGTTCACCCTCGCCGGCGTGCCGCCCTTCACGCAGTTCTACTTCCAGGCGGTCGTGGTGCCGGCGAGCCCCTCCTTTCCGCTCGCGACGACGGGCGTTCAGTCCGCGCCCTTCGTCTTCTGACCAAGGAACCGCAGATGCAAGTCCTCCTCGTCGCTCTGCTCGCGGCTACTCCCTCCGTCGCGCAGACCTCTCAGCCCCCCTTGATCGAAGGCCGCCGCATCGTCGTCCTGAGGCACGACGTCAAAGCCCACGCGGCGACGCTGCGGCGGTTGGCCGCGGCGCGGCGCGACGGAGATCGCGAGGCGTTTCTGTCCGTGCTCGCGGCGCGTCAAGCCGCGCAGCGACCAAACCAGGATCGGTTGGTCGCCGTCGTCGAGAGCGCCGGCGCTCAGGTCGTCGACCGGCTCTGGCTGATCGACGCGCTCGTGGTCGAGGGAGCGTCCGCCGCGCTCGATGAGCTGCTGAGCGATCATCCCCTCGTCGAGCGAATCGAGCGCGACCGCGTGGTTGAGTATCAACTGGAGCAGGCGATCGACGAGCAGCACCACGACGCGATTAGCGCGCACGCAATCGACCTCGACGGCGTCAAGCTCAAGGGCGGCGGCCTGCACATCGCGGTCATCGACTCCGGCATCGACCTCGACATGGGCGGCACCGGCCGGCCGCACGCCACCTTTTATCCCGACGGAGATCCCACCAAGACGACGGGTGGCGGGATCGGCGGGAGCCGCATCCTGACGGCGGTCGACCTCGTGCTCACGGACGGCGTAGACGACGCGGAAGACGTCAACGGCCACGGGACCGCCATGGCGGCCGTGCTCGGCGGAGCCGACTTCAGCTCGCTGCCCGACATCGCGGACGGCGTCGCGCCCGAGGCGAAGCTGCGCATCTGGAAGATCGGCAGCGACGACGCGCCCTCGGGAGTTGTCGGCTCGGCCATGATCACGGCGTTCAACCAGGTGGCTGCGGACCCCGACATCCGCGCGGCGAACATGAGCACGAGCGGAGCCCAGAGCGCGCTGAGCACTCTCAACGGCGCGATCGACGCCACGGCGCTCTCGGGCGTGTTCGTTGCGGTTGCGGGCGGCAACTCCGGACCCGTGGGGATCGTCTCGCACGGCTGCTACAACGCGATCGTCTCCGCCGCTTCGCTGGAAAGGATGAAGAGCCCGGTGGACATTCCCGGCTTCTTCACGAGCGCGATAGGGCCGCTCCCCGACGGTCGCCGGTACCCGCATCTTCTCGGCCAGGGCATGGCGGTCTCCTGCGCCTGGCAGGACACGGAAACCGAGGCCGGTGGGGCCGGTGGTACGTCTTCGGGGTCCGCGTTCATCGCGGGCGCGGCGCTCCTCGTCACGCAGGCGCGGCCGGAGTCCACGCAACTCGAGGTCAAGGCGCTTCTGCTCGGCGAATCGGTCCCCAGCGACCCGGGGGGGAATCCCGACGCCGCAGGCTACGGCTACCTGCACGTGAAGAGCGCGGTGGACGCCGCGCTCGCCGGTCGTGTCGTCTCCGAAGCGATCGCGGGACAGACGAGGGTCTTCCACGTCGAACTGGGCGCGGCGGAGCAGCGGACCTTCGCGCTCACGTGGAACCGTGAGCTCACGAGCTCCCTCGACGTGGCGAATCTCGACCTCGAGATCCGCGATCCGAACGGTGCGGTCGTCGCCTCGTCGGCGAGCGCGGTCGACAACGTCGAGCTCATCCGCTTCCAGGCGCAAACCGCCGGCGTTCACGAGGTTCGCGTGTTCGCCGCCTCCGGAACGGCACTTCCGGTGACCTTCGCGCTCGCGGGAGCTTCCGAGCCCAGCGTGGAGGACGGCCTCGGCTGTCCCGGCGGCCCGCCGACGATCACGAACACTTCCGCCACGACCGTGCCGTCGCTCGTCATCGGGCTGAACCAGATCACGCTCACCGGCTGCAGCTTCTTCGGCGTCCACACCGTCACGCTGGGCGGTGTCGACGTGGAGAGCTTTGAAGCCGTGGACAACACCACGCTGATCGTCGACCTTCCGAAGGCACCCGCGCTCGGTGCTTTGCCGCTCGAGGTCACGAGCTTTGCCGGGTCGGGCGTCGTTCTGCTCGACGTCGTCGCGCCGGAACCGACCTTGATCCTTCACAACAGCGCCCTCTTCTCGGGACAGAACGCGGACTTCACGCTCGGAAGCGACCCCGCCGACGCGCTGGTCCTCGCGGTCTCGCTCGACCCGACGCCGACGAGCTTCCCCGGCTTGCTCGACCTGGCGCTCGGAGGCGCCGGGACCTCGCTCGGCTTGGTCGCAACTCCGACCGTGCCGGCCGCCGGCTGGCTGAACCACAGCGTGCCCGTCACGCTCACGGGTCTGCCGCCGCTCACGAACCTCTACTTCCAGGCGGCGGCGGTCCCGGCGACCCCGTCGTTCCCGCTCGCGACGACCGGGACGGACTCGGCCCCCTTCGTCTTCTAGAAAAAGACGACTTCCTGTCGACCCGGGACGTCCTCCCGCACACCAAGAGTCCGACCGCGGCACACCCCCAGGTCGCCGGCTCTCGGGTCGGATCCACCCGTGCCGCCCTTCCGAGCTTTCAGGAGGAAGCCCATGTTCAGGGTTTTGACCAAGAAGACGTGGTTGATCGCAGCCGGAATGGCGTTGCTCCTCACGGCGTCGGCTACCGCCACCAGCAACACCTGCAGCAAGTCGTACGGGACGTGGACCACCGAGGACACGTTCGACGACGCGGTCGGCGGCCCGTGGATGACGCTCAAGACGACGATCGAGGACTCCTCGACCGGCTGCGACGTCGTCCTGACGAACATCCTGATCTACGGCGTGAGCAACCAGCAGATCGTGGAGTTCGACGGCTGCCGTCGGACCCACTTCTTCTCCTGCAACCCGTCGAACATCTGGTTCGACGTGCTGACGGATTGCAGCGCCTACGGATACATCAACATTCCGTAACGACTTGGGGTCGCCGTCCGCGACCCCGGTCGTGTGGCCGGTTCCGTCGCGGGCGGCGTTTGAGAACGTGTCCCGATCGAGAGCGATGAAGACGAACCGAGGTTCGAAGCGACCCGCGGCGCCGTGGCTGGCGCTCGTCGGCCTCTTGGCCGCAGCGTGCGCGCCGGCGGACGCCGGCGTCCGGGCGGGCGAGAGCGGCGAGCTTCAAGTCCTGCCGCGAGCCGAAGGCGCCGAGTACACGGCCTTCTTCTGGCAACACGCCGGCGAGCAGTCCGCGGCGAGCATCTGGTTCGGCCCGTGGATGCTGGACGAGGCGGGCATGGAGACCCGCTTCTGGACGCTCACGATCACGCACCCGGGAACCGAGTATCCGATGGTCAACCAACAGGGGAAGGCACACCGCGATCGAGCGGATCGGATCTGGTTCCGTGGTTCCTGGTTCCATCTCGAAGTCAAGCCGAGTGGAGACCTGACCTGGGGAGACGTGCGGTCACCGAACGAACTGGCGGTCGATCTGGAGGGCTTCTTCTAGAACGGCCGCAATCGCGTGAACGCACTACAATCGGGCCGGCGCCCCGCGCACGGCCCACTGCAACCCAGGGAGGCAACTCCAATGCTGAAGAAGATCCCCCTCATCGGGTTACGCGCATGCGTGGCAGCGGCGCTGGCGGTGACGGCCGCCGCACAGGCCGGATTCGACGACCCCTTCGACACGTCGTGGCCCACGATGTCCTCGACGGCTCGGATCGGCGCCGCCGACATCACAGGCTCTGGCTTCATGGACGCGGTCGTCCTGCCCGACTTCGGCTCGACGCCGGTGCTGCTGCACAGCGTCAACCTAGCCAAGGTCTCGGTCGACTTTCCGAACATCGTCAACGACATGGCGGTCTTCAACACGCTCGACTTCGACGGCGCGGTACCGGTGCTGACGGTGAACGCCACCGGCCTGCGGGTCATGGAGTGGAACGACACGACGCTCGCCATGGACGTGTCGCTCTGGCTCCCGCAGTACGCCGGCGCGCTGGAAGTCGCCGTCATCGACTTCGCGTCGACTTCCTCCGCCTACGTCGCGGTCCTGCACGCCAACCGGCGCTCGGTGAGCTGGCTCGAGTTCGACTCCGAGGACGGAACGTACCTCGGAGAGATCGGAACCATGAACCTCGTGAGGCAGGTGGAAGCCTTCGCGCTGCTCGACATCGACGCCGACGGTTTTCCCGAGTTCGCCGCCGAGCACAGCGACCGGCTTGAAATCTACGACATGGCCGCGCGGTCTCTCACGGGCGTGATGGGCACGCCGGTCGGCGGCCTTCTGACGCGGCTCGAGACGGACAACTTCGCGCTCGAATCGGTCGCCTGGGTGACGGACAACGGCAGCGAGCACGAGATCCAGGTCGTGGGCAGCAACGGCGTTTCGTCCAGCGCCGTGGTGTCGCCGTGGACCATCGACGCGTTCGACGTGGCCGACTACGACCAGGACGGAGACGCCGATCTGGCCTGCCTTTCGCCGTCGCCGTCCGAGCTCATCGTCCTCAACGGCACGGCCGGTCCCGGCGCGCGCCCGGTGTTCAGCTCGTTGAACGTCCTCGTCGTGGACAACTACGCCGCTGGCCTTCCGGACAATTTCGACACCAGCAGCGCCCTCGTGCACTTCGGCGAGCTCGAGCAGGACGGCTACTTCGCCGGCAACCAGGAGCCCGAGCCCGACATCCTGGTCAACGGAAGCCTGTACCGCGGAACGCTGGTCGGCGCGGATCAGTTCGTGACCAGCATCCAACGCGTCAGGTACTCGTTCAGCTACGGCATAAGCGGCGACCTCATGGTCCTCGCGACGCTGGCGCTGACCCCTCCGGCGATCATCCCCGACGACGCGCACTTCCAGATCGCCGGGTACTTCCGACCCGAGTTCCCGACTCCGAATCCACTCGACGAAAGCGCTCCCATCCTCGGCAGCCCGCTGGCGGGATCGCTCTCTCCTCCGGACACCGAGATACCACCGCCGTGGTACCAAGACGAGTCCGCCGAGGTCACGGTCAGCCTCAACGTCTCTCCGCCGGGCGGCATGGCGGTCGACGCGCACTACCTGGCGGCCTACATGGTCGTGGAAACGCCGGAGCGCCGGGCGCTTGCGCCGCGCTACTTCGCCTTCACGACGGACGTTACCGTCTGGGGGGATTTCATCGGCGCGTACCCCGATCCGCCCGATCCGCCCCAGTTGTCGACCGACCCGAGCAAGGGCGGTGCGTATCCGCTGCACGGTTACGAGTTCGGCCCGTTCAACGGTCCTCTCGTGATCCCGTGATCCGCAGCAGCGGCGCGTGTGCCAGCCCTTCGACGTGGAGCAGTCCGTAGAACGGATGGCCGCGGTCCGGGTCCTTGGACAGCGCGATCCGTGCGTGCCGCATCGCCTCGGCGGGCGAGTCGCCCGCCGCCAGGCGCCGGTACAGGACCGGCAGCATGATCTGGAGCGCGCCTAGCTCGAGCCGGAACGGTGACGACAGCACCGCGCGCGTGCCCGCGGCGAACGCGGCGCCGGCGAGGCTCGCGCCGACGTCTTCGCCGCGGCGCAGCGTGGCGTCCTTGGCCTGGCAGGAGGCGAAGACCACGAACGGCGGGAGCGTCGTCTGGGCGAGCTCTTCGCGCGTCACGAGCCCGTCGTCGTCTTCGTCGACCGGGGCGAGAGCGATCGCCACGCCTTCGGGAAGCGGGACGCCGTGGGCGAGAATCAGGAGCATGCGGACGTCCTCGAGATCCTCCGACTCGAGTCGTTCGCGCGTCGCGTCGGGGCCCTGATGGAACTCCACCTGCCCGCGGCCGAACGGCTCGGTCAGCGCCAGCTTGAAGTCCTTGCCGAGGTCGAGGTCGGCGAGCTTCTGCGGCGCGAGAGCGCGCGTGGCCTCGGAGAGCTCGTCGCCGAGGATCGCCTGGAGCTGGATCGGGAAGAACGCCTCGCTCGGATCGGGGCGGTCGGCGAGCAGCATGCCGACGGGAATCGAGCCCAGGTAGCCGAGCGCGAGCTTGTGGCCCAGGTACTCCCCGTCCGCGAGCGGCAGGTACTCGAACGCGACGCGGCCGAGGATCTCGAGGCCGACCACGGTCACGCCCTTCCACTTGTCGAGGCGCGCCCGCACCGGCGCGGGGAGCAGGATCTCGGCGAGCGCCGCGCCGCTCCGCCGTATCGTCTCCTCGTCGTCGCGGCGCAGGATCGCCTCCTCGAACGTCCGGCGCAGGAGAGCGATCTCGCGGTGCGGGGCGATCTCCTCGTGAATCACGCACTCGGAATCCACGGCGAAGACGTGGCTGCGCTCCCGACCCGGCATGTACACGAGAAGCCCCGTGCCGTCTCCGGTCAGCCGCCGCTGCACTTCCTCGATCGGGGCGAGCGAGTACGCCTCGCGCCGCGCCATCGACCCCAGCGCCTGCACGCGGTGCAGGGCCTGCAGCGCCGCCTCCGGTCCCTCGACGGCGTGCGTGAGCCGGATCAGCTCGGAGACGATGAACCAGCGCTCCTGGTAGTGCAGGAACGACACGCCGTCCTTGCGCGGAGAGGCCGACGCCCACGCGTCGCGCATCCGCGCGACGTCGGTCTCGAGCTCGGCGAGCATCGCGCGCCTCTCCGTCTCCGTCCGCGCGAGCGTCAGCTTGCTCCGCACGGCGGACACGTAGGTGCTCTCCTTGACGAAACCCAGCTCGTCGTCGGTAAGCGCGCGAGCGAGGCGGTCCGCGGCCTCGTCCAGCGCCTCGGCGGCCCCGTCCAGGCGGCCGTCGCGCAGACGCAGCTCCGCCAGCCGCGCGGCGGTGATCGCCTTGTCGATGAGGCTGACGCCCGGCGCCTCCAGGACGAGCACGAGGTTCTCCTCCGCCTTCCCGGCGGCGGCGGGATCGGCCCAGCCCTGGTTGGCCTGGGCGATCGCGAGGCGCAGCCGCAGCAGCGCCTGCATGTCGGGGAGGCGCCCCAGCTCCGGGAGCTTCTCCTCGACCAGCGTCGCGACGCGGTCGTCGTGCGCCTGAAGGAGGTAGAGATCCGCCTGGTGAAGCACGTGGAAGGCCGCGAGCCGAGGTCCCGTGCGTTCCAGCTTGCGCTCCTCTCGAATGAGTACCGCTGCCTCCTGGGCGTTGCCGAGCTTCAGCGCGAGCTCCGTGCGCACGGCGAGGATCTCGCCCCGGGCGTTCTCGTATTGCAGCGAATCCGTCGGGAGCGACGCGCGCGCACGTTCCGCGCGCTCGACGAGCGCGTACGCTTCGCCGTAGTCGCCGCGGTACTTCTCCATCTGCGCCAGTCGCGTCAGGAGATAGGGCCGCATCCGCAGGGCGTCTTCGAACTCCGCGTCGGCCGCGCGGAGGACTTCCCGCGCCTCGCGCGTGCGCCCGGCGGCAAAGAGGGCGTTGCCGTACAGGTCCGCGACGTAGCACTTGTTGTCCTCGAGGTCGCCGACGACGCGCACGACCTCGTAGGCGTTGCCGAGGCGCTCGACCGAGTTCCAGTCCGGCGGGTGGTACATGCGCTCGAGCGCGTCGATCGCGCGCCAGTACGCGTTGCCACGGTCTGGATCGGCCTCCGGGTTGTCGAGCACCGCCGGCTCGAGCTCGTCGATGAGCTCCACGAGCTCCTCCGCGGCGGCGGGCGCCGTCTCTCGCGCACGCAGCTCGCCAACGAGCTTCGCCACGCGCGGCGTCCAGACCGGCTCGTCCTTCTCCCGCTCCTGCGCCGGCCCGACGGCGGCGGCGAGCGTCAGCGCAACGACGCTTGCGCCGAGGCCGAAGCGCGCACGTCGCCGTTGATGTCGAGGGCGCGCACGTCCCAGCGAATCCGCGGCGGCAGCGAGTCGGGTTCCGGTGTCCATGTGGCCTCCTCCAGGTAGCGTACGACCTTCCACGGATCCGGAGAGGCTCCCTCCGCGTCGTCCCAGATGCGGACCTCGTAGGTGCCGCCGGCCAGCAGCGGGAGGTCCCACGTGAACGTGCCGTACGCCTCGACTTCGCCCGACGGCGAGAGAGCGCTCTCGGGTCCGACGAACACGTCCCCTTTCGGCTCGTCCGACGGGAAGAAGACGCGGTAGGCGAAGAAGCCGACGAGCAGAGCCGCGGCCGCCGCGATCACGACCGGCCAAACGGACCGGGGCGACGTCGGCGCCGGCTGAGTCAGGCGCTCCAGCGTTTCCTCCGCGCGCTCGCGCCCCGGGTAGTCCGCGAGGCCCTCCGCCTCGCGGAAGACCGCGTCGCGCTCGGCGTCGCCGGCGGCCTTGAGGGTCTCGCGCGCCGCGCGCAGCCCGTCGGCCCGCTCGCGCAGCTCGGCGTCGGCCGCGAGCTCCGCCCGCACGTCGTCGGCGGACTCCGCCTCGGGCTCGAACAAGAGCCGCTGGAGGAGCTCTTCCCGCTTCTCTTCGTGCTCGTTCATTCTCTCACCTCGCGCGCGGTGCGAGCCCGCGGATCGATCACGTCGCGCAGCTTGTCCAGCGCGCGGTAGTAGTGCGTCTTGACGCTGCTCACCGAGATGCCGAGCTC
>JANQEJ010000023.1 GCA_028278425.1 Planctomycetota bacterium
CGGAGCCCGGAGTTTAACACGGAGAAGGAACGGAGTTATCGGAGAGCACGGAGATCGGAATCTACGGAGCAACGTCTCTGCGAGTTCCACGATCCGGACCGTTCCTCGCAACTCCGTTCTGATACCTCGGCTGCCTCCGTGGTCGCATCACGCCGCGACCGGACGACGGTCAGAGACGGACAACTCGCCGAGACGGACACCGTAGATTCCGATCTCCGTGCTCTCCGATAACTCCGTTCCTTCTCCGTGTTAAACTCCGGGCTCCGTGCCCTCCGTCACCCTCCGATGTCGGACGACTCCTTGGCGCGGATCAGGAAACCGCCGCCGCGCCGGCCTCGGCCACCGTGTGGTCGTTCTCGACCGTGCTGCCGGAGACGCCGATGGCGCCGATGACGGTGTCGCCCCGGCGGATCGGGACGCCGCCGGGGAAGGTGATCAGGCCGCCGTTGGAGTGCTCGATGTTGTAGAGCGCGCCGCCGGGCTGCGAGAGCTTGCCGATCTCGCCGGTGTTCATGTCGAAGAAGCGGGCGGTCTTCGCCTTCTTGATCGCGATGTCGATCGAGCCGAGCCAGGCGTCGTCCATGCGCGCGAAGGCCTTGAGGTTCCCGCCGGCGTCGACGACGGCGATGTTCATCTTCGTGGAGAGCTCGGTCGACTTCTCCCGGGCGGCGTCCACCGCGGCGCGGGCCATCTGCAGCGTGATGTCGGTCACTGGTTCCTCCTCTTGAGTCCGAAAAAAGCGCGTGGCGCGCGCGCGGATTCTAGAGCGCGCTACTGGAAGTTCAACTCCACCGCGTTGCTCGCGAGCGACGCGAGCCCCGTCGGCTTGAACACCGCGTAGGCGTGGTTCGCGGTCAGTCCGGCGAGCGTCGGCACCGGCGGCAGCGTCAGCGCGGCGCTGGCAGTCCCGTCGCCGGCGAGCGTGCTGAGGAACGCGGTGAACGGGCTCGCCGTCGGGTTGACCAAAGTGAGGTTGAAGTAGGCGTCGAACGTCAGCGGCACGGTCACGGCGCCGATCGGGACGCCGGCGGTGCCGCTCAGGCTCCCGAACATCCAGTAGAAGTCGAGCGCGTGGGGCACTCCCGCCTTCAGGTCGAAGTTCTGCACGCCGCCGACGGCGGCCTGCAGGGACGAGACGTCCGCGGCCAGGGTCGGGAACACGATGATCCGGAACGGATCGGTCGCGCCGAAGGAGTCGGTCAGGAACTGGACGTCCAGCACGTCGTCGTCGACGTCGATCACGAGCGACCCGCGCACGACCAGGTTGGTGTGCATCGCCGGGTGGTCCATCGTTCCGCCGCTGAGCTTGGACCCGCTGCCCGAGACGACGTAGACCGCGCCCTGGTTCGGCGCCATCACCTTGATGTAAGCGCCGTCGCCGGCGGGGTCGCCGTCGCCGTCGTCGATCTTCATCGCATCTACGAAGGTGCCCGAGCTTCCGTAGTGTCCGTCGAGCAGGAACGAGCGCTCGTAGGCGTGGCTGTGCCCGCAGAGGACCAGGTCGACGCCGTGCGACTCGAGGAGCGGCAGGAAGTTCGTCCGCATCTGGATCAGGTCGCTCTCCGCGTCGGAGTCGTGCGAGCCCTTCGAGTACGGCGGGTGGTGCCAGAAGGCGATGATCCAGTCCTGCTCGGTGGCGAGGAGGTCGCTCTGGAGCCAGTTGTACATCGGGCCGCCGACGGCCTTGCTCGACCCCTCGGAGTCCAGGCAGATGAAGTGGACGTTGGCGTAGTCGAAGGAGTAGTACGACTCGGTTCCCGACGCGACGCCGCCGGCCTGGGCCTGCGTCGGCAGCGTGAAGAGGTTCCAGTACGTGCTCAGGCTGTCCTCGTGGTTGCCGCGCGTCGGCCAGAGGACGCTCTTCCGCAGCATGTCTGCGAACGTGTCGAAGACCCCGCCCTGGTACTGCATGTCGGTGCCTTCCTCGTAGGCGTTGTCGCCCAACATCAGCCACATGTCGGTGTGCGTCGCGCCGGTGAAGGCGTAGTAGGCGTCGCGGACTCCCTGGGCATCGATCGAGGCCGTGCCGGAGTCGCCCAGCGCCCAGATGCGGAACTTCTTCTTCGTGCCCGCGGTCGGCGGCGTCACGAAGAAGTGGTCGGCGTCCGCGCCGGCGAGCGCCGTAGTCGTCGTGCCGATCGAGTAGTAGTACGTCGTGTCCGGCAGGAGTCCCGTGAGGGAGATCGAGTGGTCCGTCAGCGGAAACGCGAAGTCGACCATCTGGTCGAGCGTGCCGGGCGCGAGCCCGTAGGCCACGCGGCCGGTGGTCGCGGTGGCCGTGCGCCAGCGGACCTCGATCGAGGTCGGCGTGCCGAGCTGAAGGTAAGGCCCGCGCGTGACGATCGGATCCGCCGACGCGACGAGCTCGAGATCGAAGCTGATGTCCGAGCTGGTCAGCGACCGCTGGTGCACCTCGACGGCGAAGGTGTTCGCCCCCGTCGCGAGCAGGGTGGGGGAGAAGGCGTAGGGCTGGAACGTGTGCTCCTCCGCGCTCGCGTGGGTGGAAGCGGCGAAGGTGTCGAAGAGGATCGTGCCCGCCGGCATGTTGATCCGCTGGAGCTCGGCGCCGTTCAAGTAGACGACCGCGCCGTCGTCGACCGCCACCTTGAGCACCACGAAGTTGTAGATCGACGGGTCGGCGACGTTGAACTCGTGGCGGAAGTAGGTCGTCGTGAACTTGTTGTCCGGGTCGCCACCGAACGAGACGACCGTCGTCTCGTCGCCGTCGCCGTAGCCGAGCTGCGCGGCGCCGGACGACCAGAGGCTGTCGTCGAACCCCACCGCCTGCCAGGCCGTGCCCTCGTCGGTGCCCAGGTCGCGGTACTTCCAGGTCGAGCCGCGCTGCACGAGCAGGTCGTTCGCGGCGGCGGTGGAGGCGGCGAGGGTGAGCGCGAGGGCGGTGAGGGGCAGCTTGTGCATGGTTGGTTTCAAAGATCCCGTAGGGCGGCGCGAAGCCGGAGGTCGAGCTCCTGCATCGCGCGCGTGGTTCGGCGGCGGGGCTTCAATTCCGCGAGAGCCGCTTGCGCGGCGAGGAACGCCTCGCGCGCCGCGTCGGGTCGTCCGGCGGCGAGGAGAACGTCGCCCCGGCGCGCGAGGAGGCTCTCCTTGCGCGCGGCCTGCGCGACGCGCGCGTCGATGCGCGCGAGCGCGGCGTCGTAACCCCCGCGGCCGAGCTCGAGCTCGATCGCCTCGTTCTGCAGCGCGGGCAGCGGCCCGAGCGCGGCGAGGCCGTCGTCGAGCGCGCCGACGGCGGCGTCGACGTCGCCGAGCGATGCCAGCGCGCGCGCCCTTACGACGAAGAGCTCCGGCGTCGGCTGCGGCGCCGCCGCGATCGCGCGCGCAAGAGCGGCGGCGGCGCCCGCGTGGTCGCCGAGCTCGACCGCGAGCTCCGCGCGCAGGACGAGCGCGCCCTCGGACCGCGGGCGCGCTCGGAGCTCACGTTCCGCGTGCACGGCGGCGCGGCGCGGTTCGCCGTTGTCGCGGAAGTACCGCGCCCACGCGAGGTCCAGACCCTCGAGCGCCACGTCGAGGTCCTCGGCCCGCCGCAGGTCGGCGTAGGCCGCCGGCCAGTCGCGGTGCCGGCGGTGGAGATCCGCGCGCTTCAGGTACAGCGACGCCGCGCCGGGGGCGTCGGCGATCGCCTCCGTGGCCTTCGCGAGCTTCGCGTGCAGACCCTCGTGCGCGTGGCCGGCGAGGCAGGCCAGCGCGACGACGAGCGCGATCCGGACGAGGGAACGGGTCACGGGCCCACGCTAGGGGGCGCGCGCGAATCTGGCAACGGCCCAAGGGCGCGGGCAGGGCGCTGGTTTCCGCTCCGTCGACCCGCGGGAGCGTCGAATCCGCCCCCACGGGGGCGACGGGAGGCGTGCGCCAACATCCGGGCGTCGGAAGTGGTACTCTCCCTAGGGGTTTCGATCCGATAGATGGAAGAGGGAACGGGACCCCGCGAGCTGAACATGGAAACCCAACGCAGCCCTTCCGCCGGCCTGCGCGCGCGCCTGCGCGCGGTGGTGTCGCTGCTCCTGGCGGTGGCGTTGATCGTCCAACCGGCGCTCGCCTTGGAGGGTCTCCCCGCCGCATGCTCGGACGGCGGCGCGTCGTCCGACTGTTGCTGCGCCCCCGTGGAGGTTCCCGACCCCGCGGGCTGTTGCGCCCCCGAGGAAGCGCCCGCTCCGGTGCTGCAGGTGGAGTGCGACTGCGAGTCCGTCCCGCACCCCGGCCCCCAACCGGCGCCGGCCGCGGTTCGGGTGGCGGACGTGGCCGCGGAGGACGCGTTCTCGCGCTGGATCGACGGCGGGGCGAACCGTCCGGCGGCGCGGGCCCCGGACTCGGCGGAGCACGCGTCACCGGGCCGGCTCGGCGCCCCCTCCGGGAGCCACGGCCCGCCGCGGGAGTGCCCCCGGCTCCGCACCCTGGTCGTGCGCGGACTCGCGGCGTTCCTCGCCGCGCTCTCGGTCGCACGCAATTGAGATTGGGCCTTCTGCGTCGCGCCGGCCGAGGGTCGGCGCGGTTTCCTTCCGGGCAGCGGCGACCTTGGTCTACGCTCCCATGCCCGCGGCAAGAAGCCCATGCGATTTCGTTCGTCCGTACTCCTCGCGCTCGTCGTGTCGAGCTGCGCTTCACCGCCCTCCGGCTACGCGGAGCAGGCGGAGGTGGCGCGTGCCCGTCGCGCGGCGGCGGCGGGGGAGACTGAGCTCGGCGCCGACGCCGATCTGACGGCGCTGCTCGATCGCGCGCGCCGCCGGAACGCCGGCCTCGAGGCGGCTTTCCTCCGCTGGGTCGAGGCGCTCGAGCGCGTGCCGCAGGCGACGACGCTGCCCCCGCCGCGCGTGACGCTCGCGGCGTACCTCTCGGAGATCGAGACGCGCGTCGGACCGGTGCAGGCGCGCGCGGGGTTGACGCAGCCCGTGCCGTGGTTCGGCAAGCTGGACGCCCGCGGCGAGCTCGCGCTGCACGCCGCCGAGGAAGCGCGCGAGCACGTCGAGGCCGCGCGGCTCGACCTGGAGCACCGCGTGCGCGACGCCTGGTTCGAGTACGCCTGGCTGGAGCAGGCGGTCGGCATCGCCGAGGGGCACCGGGAGCTGCTCGTGCACTGGGAGGGCGTGGCGCAGTCGCGCCTCGCGAGCGGGAGCGGCTCGCACTCCGACGTCATCCGCGCGCAGATCGAGCTCGGGAAGCTCGAAGACCGGCTGCTCACCCTGCGCGACCTGCGCCGGCCGCTCGAAGCGCGCCTCAACGCCGCGCTGAACCGGGCGGCGGACGCGCCGCTCCCGCGGCCGAGCGTGCCGCTCGCCGAGCCGGCCGCGGCGCCCTACGAGGCCGCGCTGCGCGACGGGCTGGCCTCGTCCAGCCCGCGCCTGCGCGCGATGGAGCACCGCGTCGAGGCGGCGCGCGTCGCGGTGGAGCTCGCCGACAAGGCCTTCTATCCCGATTTCCTCGTCGGCGCGGAGTACTCGCTGATCGGCCCGGCGGAGGCCCCGGGCGTGTCCGGCTCGGGCGGCGACGCGCTCGCGCTGACGCTCGGGCTCGAGCTGCCGGTGTGGCGGGGCTCCTACCGCGCCGGGCAGCGCGAAGCCGAGGCGCGGCTGCGCGCCGCGCGCAAGGAGCGCGAGGAAGCGTGGCGTGCGCTGAGCGCGGAGCTCGAGCTCGCGCTCTACGAGTTCCGCGACGCCGACCGCCGCGCCGCGCTGTTCCGCGGCAGCCTGATCCCCAAGGGCGAGGAGTCCGTTCAGACCCTCGACACCGCCTACCAGAGCGGGGACGAGGGCTTCCTCGACCTGATCGATGCGGAGCGGGCGCTGCTCGAGTTCCAGCTCCAGGCCGCGCGTGCCGAGGCCGACCGGGCCCAGGCGCTCGCCGCGATCGAGCGAATCACGGGGGTGTCCCTGAAGCCGTCGGAGGCGGGAGCCGCGACCGGCGCGGAGGACGGACGATGAGCCTTCCGAAGACACGCACTCTCCTCGCGGCGATCGCGATCGCGGTCGTCGCCTTCGCGGTCGGCCGCGCGCTCGGACCGGACCGCGTCGAATCGTCCGGGGACGGGGGAGAGGAGCCCGTCGAGACGCCGCAACCGTCCGATTGGACGTGCTCGATGCACCCGCAGGTGCGTCTCCCCGAGCCCGGACAGTGCCCGATCTGTTTCATGGACCTCGTCCCGGCCAACGGCGGCGCGGACGAGGACGAGCTGGGCTCGCGCGTCCTGCGGATGACGGAGGCCGCCGTGGCCCTGGCGGAGATCGAGACCGCGCCGGTCGAGCGGCGCAGCGTCGCGCACGAGGTGCAGATGGTCGGCAAGGTGGCGTTCGACGAGACGCGGCTCGCGTACCTCACCGCCTGGGTGCGCGGGCGGCTCGACCGCCTGTTCGTCGACTCGACCGGCGTCAACGTCCGCGCGGGCGACCACCTGGCGGAGATCTACAGCCCCAAGCTCTACACCGCGCAGCAGGAGCTGCTCCAGGCGATCGAGACGGCGTCCAAGCTCGGCGAGGACTCCCTCCTGCGCGAGACCAGCGAGCGCACGATCCAGTCGGCGCGCGAGAAGCTGCGGCTCCTCGGGATCAGCGCGGAGCAGATCGAAGCGGTCATCGCGCGAGGCGCGCCGGACGAGCACGTGACGCTCAACGCGCCGATCGGCGGCGTCGTCGTGGAGAAGAACGCGCTGGCCGGGATGTACGCCGACGAGGGGACGCAGCTCTTCACGATCGCCGACCTCTCGAAGGTCTGGGTCGTGCTCGAGGCGTACGAGTCGGACATCGCGTGGCTGCGCTACGGCCAGGACGTGGAGTTCCGCGTTCAGGCCTACCCGGGCGAGGCCTTCCACGGGCGCGTCGCCTTCATCGACCCGGTGCTCGACGACCGGACGCGCACGGTCAAGGTGCGTCTCAACGTCGAGAACACCGACCGGCGGCTGAAGCCGGACATGTTCGTGTCGGCGACGGCGCACGCCGTGCTCACGTCGGGCGGACAGGTCGTCGACGCGGCGCTCGCGGACAAGTGGATGTGCCCGATGCACCCCGAGGTGCTCGCCGACGGCGCGGTGGCGTGTCCGGAGTGCGGGATGGACATCGTCCCGGCCTCGGAGCTGGGCTTCGTCTCCGCCGGGCGGGGCGAGCTCTCCCTCGTGATCCCCGATACCGCGCCGCTGATCACCGGGAAGCGCGCGGTCGTCTACGTGCGGCTCCCCGGCCGGGAGAAGCCGACCTTCGAGGGCCGCGACGTCGCCCTCGGTCCGCGCGCCGGCGCGTGGTACGTCGTTCACGGGGGCCTTGCCGAGGGCGAGGAGGTCGTCGTCCACGGCAACTTCAAGATCGACAGCGAGCTCCAGATCCGCGCGCGGCCGAGCATGATGAACCCGGAGAGCCCGCGGCGGATCGCCGGGACCGGCGACGGCGCGCCGGGAGCGCGTTCCTTCGACGCGCCGGCGCCGTTCCGGCAAGCGCTCGGCCGCGTCGCCGACGCGTACGTCGCGCTCCAGGAGAAGCTCGCCGCGGACGGGGCGGGCGCGGACGAGGCGCGCGCGGTCGCCGCGGCCTTCGGCGCGGTCGATCCGACGGTCCTCGCGGGCGAAGCCCGCGCGGCGTGGGAGGAGATCGCCCGCGACCTGCGCGCGGCGGTCGACGCGGCGGCGCGCGCCGCCGGGCAAGGCGAGCGGCGCGCGGAGCTCCCGTCGCTGACGCGGCATCTCGTCCGCGCGCTGCGCGTCTTCGGCTACGCGGGCGACGAGCTGGCCGTCTTCCACTGCCCGATGGCGCTCGACGGCGAGGGAGCGGACTGGATCCAGCGCGGCGGCGAGATCGCCAACCCCTACTTCGGCAGCCGGATGCACCGCTGCGGGTCCCGGGTCCTGGTCCTCGAGCGCGAGCGCTGACGATGCTCTCCTGGGTCGTCCGGTTCTTCCTCGAGCAGCGCCTCGTGGCGCTCCTGCTCTTGGTGTTCGTCGCGGTGTGGGGCGTGCTCACCGCCCCGTTCGAGTGGGACCTTTTCGGTCTTCGCCGGGATCCCGTTCCCGTCGACGCCATCCCCGACGTCGGCGAGAACCAGCAGATCGTCTTCACCGAGTGGACGGGGCGCTCCCCGCAGGACGTCGAGGACCAGGTCACCTACCCGCTGACGGTCGCGCTGCTCGGGCTCCCCGGCGTCAAGACCGTGCGCTCGTCGTCGTTCTTCGGGTTCTCGACGATCTACGTCATCTTCAAGGAGGACGTCGAGTTCTACTGGTCGCGCTCGCGCGTGCTCGAGAAGCTGAACAGCCTGCCCGCGGGCACGCTGCCCGAAGGCGTTCAGCCGGCGCTCGGTCCCGACGCCACGGCGCTCGGGCAGGTGTTCTGGTACACGCTCGAGGGCCGCGACCCCGAGGGGCGCCCCGCCGGCGGCTGGAACCTCGACGAGCTGCGCTCGATCCAGGACTGGACGGTCCGCTACGCGCTGATGAGCGCGGACGGCGTCTCCGAGGTGGCCTCGGTGGGGGGCTTCGTCCGCGAGTACCAGGTCGACGTCGACCCCGACGCGATGCGCGCGCACCGCGTGAGCCTGGACGAGGTCTTCCGCGCGGTGCGCGGCTCGAACCTCGAGGTCGGCGCGCGGGTGATCGAGATCAACCGCGCGGAGTACTTCGTCCGCGGTCTCGGCTGGATCCGGGGCGCGGAGGACGTCGAGGAGGCGGTGATCAAGTCGGTCGACGAGGTGCCCATCCGGGTCAAGGACGTCGCTCACGTCTCCCTCGGACCCGCGCTGCGGCGCGGCGCGCTCGACAAGGGCGGCGCCGAGGCGGTGGGCGGCGTCGTCGTCGTCCGCTACGGCGCGAACCCGCTCGAGGTGATCCAGAACGTCAAGAAGAAGATCGACGAGATCGCGCCCGCCCTCCCGCGGAAGGAGCTCGACGACGGGACGGTCTCTCAGGTGACGATCGTGCCGTTCTACGACCGCACCGGGCTGATCCACGAGACGCTCGGGACGCTCAAGACCGCGATCACCGACGAGATCCTCGTCACGCTCATCGTCGTGATCTTCCTCGTGATGCACCTGCGCGCGTCGCTCCTGATCGCGGCGCTCCTGCCGGTGGCGGTGCTCTTCACCTTCGTGTGCATGCGCAAGCTCGGCGTCGACGCGAACATCGTCGCGCTCTCCGGCATCGCGATCGCGATCGGGACGATGGTCGACATGGGCATCGTGCTCTGCGAGAACATCCTGAGCCGCATGCGCCGCGCCGGGTCCCACGAGCCGGCGATCGACGTCGTGCACTCCGCCACGACGGAGGTGGGTTCCGCCGTGCTGACGGCCGTGGCGACGACGGTGGTCGGGTTCCTGCCGGTCTTCCGGATGATCGGCGCCGAGGGGAAGCTTTTCCGGCCCCTCGCGTTCACGAAGACCTTCGCGCTGATCGGGGCGGTCCTCGTGGCGCTCCTGATCATTCCGGCCTTCGCGCTGCTCCTCTTCCAGCTCCGCGGCGGCCGCGCCGGTGCGTGGGCGCGGCGGCTGCTCGAACGCCGCCGGGTCACGCGCGTCGGCTGGCGGTACGCCGTCAACGGGCTCGCGATCCTCTTCGTCGCCGTCATCCTGTCGCGGCACTGGGAGCCGCTGGGCCACGCGCGCGGCGAGATCCGAAACCTCGTCTTCGTCCTCGGCGCCCTGCTCGGGGTGCTCGTCGGCTTCTGGCTCTTCCTGCGGGCCTACGAGCGCGTGCTGCGCTGGTGCCTCGCGCACAAGGCGCTCTTCCTGTCGCTTCCCACCACGCTGGTGGTGCTCGGCGCGATGGTCTGGCTCGGGATGGACCGCGTGCTCGGGTTCGTGCCCGCGTCCCTCGCGCGCGTGGGTGTCGACGAGTCGGCCGTGCGCTCGACGACGCTGTGGGCGCGCGGGGACGCGCTCTTCCCCGGCCTCGGGAAGGAGTTCATGCCGCCGCTCGACGAGGGCTCCTACCTCTTCATGCCGACGACGACGCCGCACGCGTCCATTGGCGAGGCGCTCGACGTGCTGCAGAAGCTCGACCGCGCGATCGAGAGCGTGCCGGAGGTCGAGCTCGCGGTCGGCAAGATCGGCCGCGTGGACAGCGCGCTCGACCCGGCGCCGGTGTCGATGATCGAGACCGTGGTCAACTACAAGCCGGAGTTCGTCGTCGACGCCTCGGGGCGGAGGATGAACTTCCGCTACGACCGCGAGCGCGACGCGTTCGCGCGGGACGAGGCGGGAGCGCTGATCCCCGACCCCGACGGCCGCCCGTTCCGCAACTGGCGTCCGGAGATCGAGAGCCCCGGAGACATCTGGGACGAGATCGTCCGCGCGGCGCGGCTCACCGGAACGGTCACGGCGCCGGAGCTCCAGCCGATCGCGGCGAGGCTCGTGATGCTCCAGAGCGGGATGCGCGCGCCGATGGGCGTCAAGGTCAAGGGGCCCTCGCTCGAGGCGATCGAGCGGGTCGGCCTCGACATCGAGCGCCTGCTGAAGGAGGTCCCGTCGGTGAAGGCGGACGCCACCTTCGCCGACCGCGTCGTGGGCAAGCCCTACCTGGAGATCGACGTCGACCGCCGCGCCGCCGCGCGCTACGGCGCCTCGATCGCCGACGTGCAGAACGTCATCGAGATCGCGCTCGGCGGCCGCCGGATCACGACGACGGTGGAGGGCCGCGAGCGCTACCCGGTGCGCGTGCGCTACATGCGCGAGCTGCGCGACACGGTCGAGGGAATGCAGCGGGTCCTGATTCCCACCGCCGGCGACGCGCAGGTTCCGCTGGGGCAGCTCGCGGAGATCCGCTACGTCCGCGGGCCGCAGATGATCAAGACGGAGAACACGTTCCTCACCTCGTACGTGATCTTCGACAAGCAGCCGGGGCTCGCGGAGGTGGACGTCGTCGAGGAGTGCCGCGCCTACCTCGAGGAGAAGCGCGAGAGCGGCGAGCTGGTCATCCCCGACGGCGTCTCCTACACCTTCGCCGGCACGTACGAGAACCAGCTCCGCGCGGCCGACACGCTCATGCTCGTCGTGCCGCTCGCCCTGTTCGTGATCTTCCTGATCCTCTACCTCCAGTTCCGGGCGGTCTCGACGACGCTGATGGTGTTCAGCGGCGTCTTCGTCGCCTGGTCGGGCGGCTTCCTCCTGATCTGGCTCTACGGGCGCCCCTGGTTCCTCGACTTCGAGGTCTTCGGCGTGAACATGCGCGACCTGTTCCAGGTCGGGCCCCTGAACCTGAGCGTCGCCGTGTGGGTGGGGTTCCTCGCGCTCTTCGGCATCGCCACGGACGACGGCGTCGTGATCGCGACGTACCTGAAGCAGTCCTTCACGCGCGCGGCGCCGCGCACCGTCGCCGAGGTCCGCGAGGCGGTCGTCGCCGCGGGCCTGCGGCGGGCGCGCCCCTGCTTGATGACGTCGGCGACGACGATCCTCGCCTTGCTCCCGGTCCTGACGTCGACGGGCCGCGGCGCGGACGTGATGGTGCCGATGGCGATCCCGTCCTTCGGAGGCATGACCGTCGTCCTGATCACGATGTTCGTCGTTCCGACGCTGTTCGCCCTCCGGCAGGAGCGGCGCCTTCGAAGCGGCCAAGGGCCCGGCGCGGTAAGCTGAGCGGCCGGCCGCGGAGGCGCGCCGCGGGCCGACATGCCGACCTTCCTCATTCTCGCTTGCCTGACCGTCCTTTCTCCCTTCGGCGAAGACGCGGCCGTGCGGCTCGAGCTGCTCACGCTCGCGAGCCCGGCGCCCGCCGGGTCGCGCCATCCAACCCTGGCCCGCGGCGCCGACGGGCGCGCCTACCTCGCCTGGACCGAGGTCGCCGGCGAGGGCGAAGCGCTTCTCGGGTTCGCGACGTTCGAGGGCGGAGCGCCGGGGCGCTGGAGGGCCCCGCGGCGCGGACCCGCCGGGGCGGAGTGGTTCGTCAACTGGGCCGACTTCCCGGCGCTGTCCGCGCTCGCGGACGGGAGCGTCGCCGCCTTCTGGCTGCAGCGCCGCGGCGAGGGCTACGACTACGCGGTGCGCTACCGCATCGCGCGCGGCGGATCGGAGGACTGGACCGAGCCGGCCTTCCTGCACGAGGACCTGTCGCGGACTGAGCACGGCTTCGTCTCGGTCGTTCCGATCGAGGGCGGACGCTTCGGCGCGGTGTGGCTCGACGGCCGCCGCACGGCCGGCGGCGGACCCATGGCGCTCTACCACCGCACACTCGACGCGGACGGTGCGCGCGGCGAGGAGGTCGAGCTGGACGACCGCGTCTGCTCCTGCTGTCAGACCGACCTCGTTCGCCTCGACGACGGAGCGCTCGTGGTCGCCTACCGCGACCGCGGGGAGGACGAGCGCCGGGACGTCAGCGTCGTGCGCATCGCCGGCGGCGAGGCGAGCGAGCCCGTGTGCGTCTTCCCCGACAACTGGATCTTCAACGGTTGTCCCGTGAACGGACCCGCCCTCGCGGCGAGCGGCGGCGAGCTCGCGTGCGCCTGGTACACGGAGCCCGAGGGGCCGCGCGTGAAGCTCGCCTTCTCCGGCGACGGCGGCCGGAGCTTCGGTTCCCCGCGGCTCGTCGCCGGGGAGGACGTGCTGGGGCGGGTCGACGCGGCCTATCTGGCCGACGGCTCGCTGCTCGTCGCCTGGCTCCAGCGGACGGGTGCCGGAACCGCCGATTGGCGCGTGGCGCGTTTCGTCGCGGGCGAGCGGGCCGGCGAGCCGCTGACCGTGTCGTCGGTGGAGCCGACGCGAGCCGCCGGGTTTCTGCGGATGCTCGCCGACGGCGAAGGGGCGTTTCTCGCGTGGACGGCGCGCGAGGGCGAGGAGTACCGGGTTCGCTGCGCGCGCGTACGCCTTTGTGCGAACCGCTGAGCCGTTGCCGCCGGGGGCGTCGCGCGCTACCGCCCGGGAACACCGTCCGGTCGACGGCGCCGTCTGGTAGCGTTGGGCAGTTCCGGAATGTCGCTTGCAGCGAAATCCGCACGCCCCGGCGCACCACTCCGAAACAGCCTCCACAGGACCCCCCGCGATGTTGCGATTCCTCGCTCCGCTCCTCGTTCCCTCCCTCTGCCTCTCCGCCCAGACCCACGTCACGACGGCGGTCAGTCCGACCGGCACCGCCGACGCCTTCGGCGAGCACCTCGATTTCGTGGACCTGGGATCGCGCGCCCTGATCCTCGTCGGCGCTCCCAACGACGGCGCCGTCGGCGTGGCCGCGGGTCGCGCCTACCTCGTCGACGCCGATAGCGGAAAGGTCGTGCGGACCTACGACGGGCCCGGAGCCCTGGCCCGCTTCGGCAGCGGCGTGTCGGCGCTCGGCGACGTCACGGGGGACGGCGTCCCGGAGGTGGTCGTCGGCGCTCCCGGGGTCCAGCCGGCGGGCATGGTGCAGGTGCTCGAGCTCGGCTCCACGACGCCGCTCTACACCGTGCCCGGGCTCGCGCCGGGCGAAGCGCTCGGCGGCATCGTCGAAGGGCTCGGCGACGTGAACGGCGACGGCGTGGCGGACTTCCTCGCCGGCAGCCTCCAGCTCGGAGGCGTGCGCGCGCACGACGGGGCGACGGGGGCGGTCATCCACGACGCGACGGGGCAGCAGGGCTTCTTCAACGTCGGCCGGCTCGGGGACATGAGCGGCGACGGCATTCCCGACTACGCCTTCTCACACGTCGGCTTCGGAAGCACGGTGCAGGTTCGCTCCGGCAACAACGGCGCGGTGCTCTTCACGTGGGGCCCGGCGCTCCTCCAGCCGACGAGCTTCGACGGTTTCGGCGTGCTGCTCGACGTCACCGGGGGCACGACCGCGGGCGACGCGAACGCCGACGGCTTCCTCGACGTCGCGATCGGTCTGCCGAGCGACAACACGAACGGGATCAACGCCGGTCGCATCTCGATCTACTCCGGCCACGGCGGTTCGGAGCTGCAGAAGATCCTCGGCACGCAGGCGGGCGAGCAGCTCGGCTTCCTCGTGTCCGCGGGCGGCGACTTCAACCTCGACGGCTTCGGCGACGTGTTCGAGGTTCCCGACGGCAACCCGCGCGAGCTGAAGGGCTTCTCCGGGCAGGACGGCGGGGAGCTCTTCGCGTACTCGCCGATCCAGGCGGGGGGAGTGACGACGATCACCGGCCGCCGCAACGCCATTGCGGGGGCGCGCGACTTCACCGGCGACGGGCGGCCGGAGCTCGTCGTCGGCGACGGGACGACGGGCCTCGTGCGGGTGACGTCGCCCGTGACCCTCCCGCTCCACTCGGACTGGGACGTCACGTTCGGCAACTCCCAGCCGCTCGAGCTCGACGCCGGCCCCGCGCACGCGGGCGAGGTCTACCTCGTCGTCGGGAGCTTCTCGGGCACGTCGCCGGGCGTTTCCGTGCTCGGCGTGACGCTGCCCCTCAATCCGGACGCGTACCTCTCGTACTCGGCGACGCACCCGAACCAGTCGCCGTTGCTCTCGACGCTCGGGACGCTGGACGGCAGCGGGAAGGCCTCGGCGACGATCGAGTTCATCCCGCAGCTCGCCGGCCGGACGGTACACCACGCGTTCCTGACGATCTCGCCGCTCGGCGCAGCGACCTTCGCGAGCAACGCGCTGCCGCTGCACTTCTTCTCCCTCTGACCCGCACAGCGTCAGGGAGGCGGCGCCGCCGCCCGCGCGTCCGTCGTCTGATTCGACGCGAGCAGGCGCTCGGGAATCGACCCGCGCGCGATCTTGGGCGTCGTGAGCTCGTCACCGACGAGCCGATCGCCGCCGAGGCCGAACGGATAGACGCCGGCGGTGCCGAAAGAGATAAGAGAGCCTACCGCGCGAGTTGCCGGCGCGCAGGCTTGGTAGGGGAGGGGAGACTCGAACTCCCACGGGCCGAAGCCCTTCGGATTTTAAGTCCGATGCGTCTACCGGTTCCGCCACTCCCCCAACCGTTCTAGGGTACCTGAGGGCACATTGCCGTGCACTCTATCGCATGCGTTCGCGCAGTTCCGCTCCCAATGAAGTGACACTTCGGGTGACGATGGCTCAAACAGGGGACGAGTAGAGTCTTAGGAGTTGGAGGCGCAATGCCATGACTTTCGAAGAGTTCGCGGAGCCCTGGCTTTGAGGAGCACTTTACAGAGTTGGCGCTGATCCTCGTCGACTTCCAGGCCGACAGCTCGCCCATTCGGCGGACAGCCTTCACGAACTGCTTGATCGCCGGCGACTTGAAGTGTTCCCGACGTTGTACGCCCTGTCGAAGCGTTGAACCTCGTCTTCAAGATCGCGGATGACCTCGTCCGAGGATCGATCAATCTTGCCTGCGGAGTTTTGCGAGGTGTGACTCGAGCCATCTAGCGCGCATGTGCACGTCGTGAATCCGTGGATGCCGATCTTCGTCGAATCGGAAGACTTGAAGCTCTTTGGTTTCATCAAGACCGCCGATGTCGTTGAAGCGAATGGCCATTGGATCTGCTCGCTTGTCCATCAGCGTCGCAGGGCTCACTTCTCCCGCAGTGAGACGAGTCTCGTACTCACCACGCGGTTTGCGCCCGAAGCGACCCACCTACGAGGTCGCGCTCAAGAAAAGGGGCTATCAGACGGCGCTTCTTAGCGTCACCTCACCGATGGCGGGAGAGGTGATAACGGAGACGGCCGTGCTGCACCGGCTACCTCCTCCCGGGAGTGTGAGAGTCAGGCTTGCAGACGACGAGGATCATCCGATTCAGGAAGCGGGCTTCGGGTTCTTTGCTGCGGACGATGACGGCCTCGAGCCGAGCCTGGTTGTGAACGACGACTCGGAGAGCGGGGTCTACGAGTTGGATGGCATCCCAGCAGGCAACTACGTAGTGACGATTCACCCGGAAGGGCAATGGCGCAACTACATTAGTCTCATCGTGTCCGACAGCTTTGAAGTTGGCATGGAGTCGGGCAAGACAACGGACGCAGGGGAGCAGATCCTTCAAAGAGGGGGCCGGGCTCAGTTTCGCATCAGGAACGAGCGAGGAGAGGTTCTTCCGGCTGAGTGCGAGCTTCGAGGTAAGGACGGACGTCCAGTGGCGGTGGAGTTCAGATACCTCGATATCGAGCGGAATACGCTCTAACCGCGGATTCGAAATAGCGACCTAACGACTCGTCCTTGCACAGACTTAGGGCGCTGCGCGGTCGCTGAGACCGAAGACCAGCCGCGAATCGATAGCCGCCGTGCGTTAGGGCCGATGAACCGAAATTGCATGGGTTGGCGAGCGGCGTAGGTCTACAGGGCCGGTTACGTTGCTGAAGCTCGCCCTTTGTACTACGTGACCCTCCTGAAGGGGGCGGCTCTCGCTCGGCGAGGGCCGTCCCCGTCTTCGGATGCCGTGGCTGAATTGATCTGGGCTGTTACAGGGGCCGGGGCCGGCCCTTCCCGTGGGAGCGTCGGGGCACGCGTGAGCGATGGCGCTGGATCCGGGCGGTTACCCGGCCTCAGATCGGGTTGCGAATTGCGCTTTTTTGCCGCCGATTTGGGGCCGATCTCCGTTGGGGGATTCAGGAGGTATCGACGCAAGCCCAAGCAACAGCTTGGTTTGGCTCGATTGGACATGATGTCTCCTCCACGCCAATGGCCGACCCTGCACTCAACGACCGACGAACGAGGCTTGAGCAGGTCCCCATTGCCGCCGTGCACGCGGACGATCGCAGGTTTCAGTACCGACAGCGGGAAGATGTCGGTGACCTTGTACGCTCAATCCGCGCGGAAGGCCAGCAGGAGCCCATCGCCGTCTGCGGCCGCCCTCCGTACCTCGTGATGGATGGCTTCCGACGCGTGGAGGCGCTTCGAAGGCTCGGTCATACGACGGTTCAAGCTCTGATCCATCCGGACCTCGCAGAGGAAGAGGCGCACACCTATGCGTTCGTTCGCAATGTCGTGCGAAGAAACCTCTCGCCGCTTGAGACAGCCCACGCCATCCAGCTCGCTAAGAAGCGGGGCAAAAGCCGCCAAGCTATCGCGGCCTGCCTTGGGCTCTCCGAGAAGCAAGTCACCAGATATGAGGCTCTCCTGGAATTCTCTCCGACGATCCAGGAGCTTCTTGACGAGGGAACGATCTCCATGGCCCACGCAAGTGTGCTCGCGCGAGCGGACGTCTCCAACCCGGAGGCCTGGGCAAAGAGGGTTGAAAACGAGGGCTGGTCCGTCAGTAGGTTGCGCAACGAGCTCAGGGTTGCATCCGGCAAAGCACAACCCGGGCGCCGACGCACCTATCTACGCAAGGACGGCAACACGCTTCGAATCTACGACTTCACCGTGTCTCGCACGGCACCGCGCGCACAGCGGCAGCGTGTGGTTGGCCTCCTCAGAGAAGCGATAGCGTTCTTGGAGGGGCGCGACTAGCTCGAAGCCGGCTCGTAGGGCGCTCCGACCTCGATCTGAACCAGCAAGGGCTCGGCCTCCCCGTCGCGGACTTCCAGCTCACTACGGTCGCAGCAGACCATGATGAGACCCTGTTCTGGATCCCACACTAGCTTGTAGTCGGTCGAGAGCGCTATTTGTTGCACGTTCTCCTTGCCATATTCTCGCTTCAGGCAGCTTCTGATCGTAGCGATCGTGGTTGAGGGGGGAACCGATGCCTGAAGTAAGCTGTTGAGGCGGGAGGAGAGCTGCAGTACACCGCCGTCGACAAGCACGTCAGGCGAGTGAGTGAGCGACTTGCGGAAGATGTCAACGCGGAGAGTCATGGTGTTTGTTCCTTCCGTTGGGATTCTATTTCCAGATGAGAGATGCGCGAACGCTTCGGCCGGTTTTCTTAGTGACGCACCATGTGCGCCGCGCGTTCCATCGCCTCGCGCGTGTCTGCGGTGAACGCGACACGAAAGGCAGTGCCAACACGTGCTTGCTGCCCATCGTGCTGGCTACCTGGCTTCTCCATCGCTTTGTCCCTCGTTGTGGGGATGATCCACACAGCAGACGGGCCGGCTTCTTGTTCCTCCAAGAGGTCGTAACGCAATGCGCACGCAACAGTTGGCCCCAGGTCGAGCATCAAGTCTGACACCCATTCGGCGTGTGCGCGTTGACCGGAGGCTTGGAGCGGCACGCCCGCCCTTCGAGCCGCGGCAAGTTCCAGGGCACAGGGGAGGCGGCCGCCCGCCCAACTGGCGTAGGCACTAGCCTCGCGGCAGGGCAGCCATGCAAGTCCGTCATTCCCAGGTCGGGCAAATCCGCCGTCCGTGCCGGTGGCCTCCCGGAATCGCTCGAACTCATCCCAGGTCACCAGGGGAGTGATTGCGAACGCGGGCTGGTCGACGTGTCCCAAGACCTCCTGGGAGTCCTGGTTCTCTCCTGGATGGACCACGGGCCACTTTGAGCCATCTATGAGGACAGCCCGTGATCTGACGTCATCACGCCGCTTCCGGACGGGAATGTGCCGTGCGCGATCCCAGCTTGAGAAGTGCACAAACTCTTGCTCCCAGAGGGCGTCCCTGCCGCTGGGATCCCAATGGATGACGCGATAGTACCCCGGGATCGGGCGGTCGCCGAAGTCCGATACTCGGAACGCCCGAAACCCCTCGGTCACCTTGCCAGCCTTGAGCACGTCTTGTCGGTAGACGCGCGTTTCACCCGCTGGGGGGCCGGTGATCAGCACCGTGCCACGGGACCGGAAGTCTCTGTTCCAGGGGGACTCCTCGCACAGTTGCTCCTCGAGGTGGACGATTTCCTGCCATGCGATTCGTTGGAAAGCGTCGCCCGAATTCCGCTCCTCGGTACGAATCACTTCGCTCAGCCGGCGAGACCATGCCAGCAGCACAGCGTGCACATCGGTGTTGCAGTCCCCAAAGAGCGTCCGCCGTAGCAGATGTGCGTCAAAGCGCCGTGCTGAGGCTTCACATGCGGCCAGACGCAGTCCGGCCTCTTCAAACTCTACAGGTGACGCCAGCTCACCTATTTGTGACCGCACGGCAGCGAGCTCCCGAACGATTCCAGCGCGTTCGTGAAGGCAATGGACGATCCAGACGCTCAGCAGAGCCGCAGCAGCCAAGAGGAGGGCGGCACCGATCCCGAGCACAGCTCGGCGACGTCGGCGGAACCACAACCGAGCAAGTCTACGGAGGGACGGAGCACTCACGGAAACGCGGCGGTGTTCCAGAACCGCCACCAGATCAGCGGCGAGTTGGCCCATGGTGGCGTACCGCTCGGAGGGATCGCGTTCCAGCGCGTGCAGCACGACCAACTCGACGTCCTCCGGCAGAGCGGGGTTGACCTGCCGGGGAGGTTCGGGGTGCGCTAGCGTGATCGCGTCAAGCGTGCGACTTCGCGTCTCCTTGTGGAATGGATTCCGCAGCGTCAGCAACTCGTACGCAACGATCCCGAACGAGAATTGGTCGCTTCGAGGATCGGTCCCGGTGACTCCTTGCTCCGCTTGCTCCGGCGCCAGGTAGGCGGGTGTGCCGATGAGCTCCTGCGTGATGTTTGTTCGTGCGTCTTCATCCAGAACGTCGTCACAGTGCGCCAACCCAAAGTCGACCAGGACCGGATTGTATCGACCGTCGAAGAGGATGTTGGCTGGCTTGACGTCACGGTGGATGACCCCGCAGTCGTGACAGTAGGCCAAGGCTCGAGCAACCTGTTCGAGACACCGAATCCGCGCCGACAGAGGGCGCATGCGATCGACTGTTTCGCGATGCGCATCGGTGCCGTCGGTTGACTCGTCCCGTAGCTGCTTGAGAACTTCGGACAGAGATACGCCTTCAACGAGCTCCATGACGACGTAGTCATGCCGCTCACCTTGTCCGACCTCGTGGACCTGTACGATGCCGTCGTGTTGAAGATGAGCGAGGGCTCTCGCCTCGTTCAGGATCCAGGCGCGACGGCGAGAGTCGTCCAGTCCCGTATCAAGAACCTTGAGCGCGATCTCTCGATGCAGTGTCGGATCGTAGGCACGATACACACGCCCAAGGCCCCCAGTTCCCAGAAGCGAGCGAATCAAGAACCTATCGAACTGAGTCGGCACCTCCTCTTGTCCGAAGGACTTGGCCAGGCGACGAAGAGACTGGTGTACCGCAATCCGCCTACGCAGCTCCGCTTGATCCTGCCCGGCCTTCCGGACGATCGAGTCGACGTCAACGTGACCAGCCGTTTCGCACGCGCGTAGGTACTCGTCAAACAACCGCGTCACGAGAGACTCGTCCAATCGGCTCGATGCGTCGGCGGGAGTGTGCGGTGTCTCAGCCATTCTCCAGCAATTGAGTGAGCCGGGCGATACCCCTGCGATATCGACCGCGCAGGGTGCTCGGTGCCACCCCGGCGATGCGGGAGATGTCACTCCAGGTCTTACCTTCAAAGTCGCGCATCACGATGGTGCTATGATCGCGTTCAGGAAGCTGTACGAGCGCCTCGATCAGGCGAGCGTCTTCTTCGAGACGAGCGACAAGGCCACTTGGAGTGTCGGCAGCTACGTCCACGGGAGAGACGATGGAGGACAGAGGTGTCGGATCATGGGCGCGTTGACGAAGCCGGTCCCTGGCGCAATTGATGATGATCTGACGAAGCCACCGACGGAAGCTACCTTCTCCGCGGTACTCGAAGGAGTCGATTCGTTTCCAGGCCGCCAGCAGAGCGGATTGAAGGAGGTCCTCGGAGGACAGGATTGTCTGCGTGTCGAACCCAAGGCGGGTTCGAACGGACACCAGCAAGTACACTCGGTACCGTCGGTACACCTCGTTCCAGGCATTCGTCCGGCCGAGGTGCACTTCCTCTACAAGGTCCCCGGTGGAAAGCTCACTGAGTTGCTTGGAGTTCGGCGTGGGTAGGTGAGGAGGCACGGTGGCGACACGCTATGGTAGCCTACTCGCCCCTGGCCAGCATTGTCCTCAAGAACCGTTCGAGGGAGTGGGCCGCTTGGAGAGCGATCTCGTCAACAGGTGGACCGGATAGCCGCAGACTCGGGTCGAGCGAGACTGTCCGATGACGATCGCGTATTAGAAGAAAGGGGCCTGGTTCAGGGCGTCCGCCCAGGCGCTCGCGCGTTTGAGTGCGTCTTTGAGCTCGTCGGGGCTGAGTGGGAGGTAGCGGAGCAACTCGCGTTCGACAACCTTGGCTCCCTTCCGAGCAGTACCGTCGACAATGTCCGCGAGATGCTCCGCCAGTTGCACGATCAAGACGATGGGATAGGCGCTCACGATGCGAGGAGAGAAGTGATGGCGAGCGATGGCTTGCACGACCTGGTCGGGCAGGGACCAGTATCGAGCGATCAGGCCACCGACTCGGGCATGGTCGTAGCCCAGCACCTCTCGTTCCACGAGATGCAGTCGGCTGCCCTCCTCTTCGGCGGATTGCTTGAATTGTAGGTAGGACAGGCCGAGCTTCTCGAGGAGGGCGAGTTGGCCGAAGTCGTGCAGGAGTGCACAGGTGTAGGCGTCACCGGGACGGATGTGAGGTGCGCCGGTCTTGGAGGAGAGTGTCCTGCTGAGATGATCGGCGACGCGGGCGATCATGGTGCTGTGCCGCCAGAAGGCGCGGAGTGCGTCACCACACCGGGTCTCGAGTGATGCAAAGGCCGTCACGACGGACGTTTGGAGGACGATCGCGCACAGGACCTTCGTGCCGAGAACCGAAGCCGCTTCGTGAAGGTCGACGAGCACGTTCTCACGGCCGTAATGGGCGCTGTTGGCGAGGCGCAGCACTTTGGCCGAGATAGCTGGGTCTTGTCCTATGAGCCGTGCGACGTCGTGCAGGCTGGCGCCCCTATCTTCGAGCATGCTGCTAAGCTGCCCGACCATGCTGGGGAGGGAGGGCACGGTCACGACGGCGGCAAGATTGCTGGGCCTCAGCGCGGCCGGAGGTTCCTGGTGCTTCACAGGATGCCGCTAGGCGAGATAAGAGATCGTCCACTCATCCATCGGAGTGGGGGACAACCTGACCGGCAACTCCAAGCGTGACTGTGTTCGCCAGGCGAGAATGAGCCTTCGACTGGGTCCGGTGGGATCGATGACCGGCTCCTGCGTTCCTTGCTTGGCCTGAGCGCCGCGGAGCCCCTCGGTAGGCTGTCGAGCAAACGCGTGATGGGTCGGTGATCGGCTGATGCCGCTCACGGCGAGGCTTTCCATGAGACTTGACTCTTTGAGGGTACGGGGAGAACCTGAACCGAGGGATGTCATCGAGCGCACGCCGTGCCCAGCTCGATGGATCAAGTCCCAGTTGTGCCTAGGACTGTTCCCAGTGCCGGACGGCGAGCGCGACAAGCTCCGCCGTCGAACCGGCTCCGATCTTCTGCACGATGTTGCCGCGGTGAAAGCCCACGGTCTTCTTGCTGATGTGCAGCTTCGCCGCGATCTGCTTACTCGAGAGGCCCTGCATGAGCATCTGGAGCACTTCCGATTCGCGGCCCGTCAGAGTCCCGAATCGATTTCGCCAGTCGGAAGAAGCAGTCGCGCGGGCCGCCTCATCCCGCTCCAGAGCGAGCTGGACGGCCTCCACCAGGCGCTGCGGGCGAACGGGCTTCACCAAGTAGTCCGCTGCCCCGAGCTTCATCGCCTCGACGGCCGCTTCAACGTCCCGGACAGCCGTGTAGATGATGATCGGATGTTCAAAGCCCAACTCACCCACACGTCGCAGCAACTCATGACCGCTGACGTAGGGGAGGCGGAGCTCCGTGATCACGCAGGAAGGACTCGATTCCTGTGGTTGGGCCGC
>JANQEJ010000029.1 GCA_028278425.1 Planctomycetota bacterium
CGCTCGCGGTCCTCACGCGTCAAAGCGGCCCGAGGACGGGCCACTTTTCCGCGGGCTCGCGCAGCCGCGCTCGCGGGGCGGCGCTGAGGGAAGAAACGACGCCGGCAAGCCCCCCCGCACCGCCGTCCCGAACGGAGCCGAGCGCCGCCCCTTCCACCTGTACGACCGAGGCGAGACTCCCGCCGACCGCACCGCAGCGGTTCCGCGAGACTGAGGCTAGAGATCCGCGAACGTCGTGAGCTCCAGGTTGCTGAAGGTCAGCTCGAACCCCGAGATCTGCTGCCAGTAGAGCGAGCTCCCCACCCACACCGGATCCGTCGGCCCGACGAAGCTGCGCGACGCGAAGCCGTTCGCGTCGAGGAAGCCGGAGCTGTCCACCTTCAGCGGGCCGAGCGCGAGGCGGAGCGTGCCGAAGGGTACGAGCGGGATGCTCGCCGGGGCGAGCGACCAGGCGAGAAACCACGGCTCCCCGGGCGGGCCGTAGACCTCTAGTGTGTAGGTCTTGCCGAGCCGCGGTGCGTCGCCCCAGGCGACCTGGCGGTCGAGGCTGCGCCAGACGCGGATGTGGTCGCGGGACGACAGCAGGACGTCCTGGTCGCCGTCGCCGTCCAGGTCGCCCACGGCGAAGTCGTTGACGAACCTCGCGCGCGGGATCGCGTCCTGCGCCAGCGCGAAGAACCCCGCACCGTCGTTCTCGAGAAAGCGCACGTCCTCCTCGCCGGTGTTGCCGCTCAACGCGTCGAGGTCGCCGTCGCCGTCCGGATCGATGAACGCGACGGCGTAGGTCTGGTCGCCGGCGGGGGGAAGCTGAGCCGTCGCGTCCGCGAAGCCGCCGGAGCCGTCGTTCGCGAGCAGGTTGTTCTGCTGGAGGGCGTTGCCGACGAAGACGTCGAGGTCACCGTCGGCATCGGCGTCGCCGACCGCGAGCGAGGTCGTCTTGTTCGACATCGCTGGCAGGCTCGTTTCGGTCACGTCGACGAACGCGCCGGCGCCGTCGCCCAGGAGAAGCCGGTTCTGGCCGCTGACCGGGGGAAAGCTGTGGCTGAAGTTCCCGAAGAGAACGTCGAGGTCGCCGTCGCCGTCCGCATCGAACAACGCGCCGTCATAGGTATCGCCGGCCTCGAAGGGCAGGGCTCCCGTGTCCTGGAAGGTCGCATCGCCGAGCTGGCGGTAGAGGCGGTTCTGCCCGTCGTTGGCGACCAGGAGGTCGACGTCCCCGTCCCCGTCGACGTCGCCGGCGTCGAGACCCTCCGTGTCATCCTGATGCTGCGGCAGGTCGAGCGACGTGTTCACGAACGTCCCGGTGCCCTCGTTGCGGAAGAGCTGGTTGAAGCCCCCATTCCCGCGCAGGACGTCCGCGTCCCCGTCGCCGTCGAGATCCTCCAGCAGCACGTCGCCCGTGTTGAAAGTCCCGGTGACGGGAAGCTGATCGCTCGCATCCGCGAAGAAGCCCGTACCGTCGTTGACGAGGAGTCTGTTGACGGCGTTGAAGCCGCCTCCTCCGAACGCGTCGATGTCGCCGTCGCCGTCCACGTCGGCCACGGCCGCCGCGAAGGAGCTCGGGGGCGGGCTCGGCACGTCTTCCACCACCGGCGCGAAGCTCCCGGAGCCGTCGTTCAGGTTCAGGAACGTCAGGCTCCCGTAGACGGTCTGGGCGCCACCCGAGACGAAGGCGTCCAGGTCGCCGTCGCCGTCGACGTCGGCGAGCAGGTTCTCGCGCTTGCTGGAACCGACGAGGTCCGGGTTCGTGCTCAGGCCGAAGGTGCCGGAGCCGTCGTTGAGGAAGAGCGTCGTGCTGATCAGCGCGTCGACGTCGCCGTCCAGGTCGACGTCGCCCACGGAGACCGGCGGCAGGGACAGCAAGACCGGAGGCAACGCCCCGAGCGCTTCGGTGAAGTTGCCGAGCCCGTCGTTCGCGTAGATCCGGCTGAGCCCGGAGTTGCCGATCACGCCGTCGAGGTCGCCGTCCAGGTCCACGTCGGCGAGCTCGACGCCGTACGAGGGGACGAAGTTGACCGGCGTGGTGGGGGAGAGCACATAGCCGGACCCGACGAGCTTGTAGAGCTCGTTCGGCACGCCCGTAGACGGTGTGCCAAGGCCGACCAGGATGTCGAGGTCGCTGTCGCCGTCGACGTCGCCGATGGCGCCGTCGAGGATGGGCCGCTGGGGAACGCCGGCCCCGGGCACGAACGAACCCGTGCCGTAGCCGAAGCCCAGCGCGCCCGCGTTGGTCGAGTGGAGCAGCACGACGTCGAGGTAGCCGTCCGCGTCGACGTCCTCCAGGAACACCTTCTCCGCCGAGCCGGCGTGGGGCGGGAGGCTTGCGGAGGAGTCCGTGAACACGGCGGAACCGTCGTTGAAGAGCAGCTTGCTCGTCCCGAACGCCGGCGCCTTGCCGACGAGCGCGTCGGCGTCGCCGTCGCTGTCGACGTCGCCCAGCGCGACCGATTGGCTGTAGGAGTCGTCGACCGGCAGCGCGCCGGCGGCGTGGAGGAATCTCCCGGCGCCGGTGTTCAAGTGAACGCGATCCTGGTCCGCGTTCGCGACGAAGAGATCGGGGACGCCGTCGCCGTTGAGGTCCTCGACGGCCAGCTCATCGGTCTCGTCGGTGAACGGCGGGACCAGGTTGTGCAGCTCGCCGAGGAGCTGCCCCTGGGCGTGGGCCGGGACCGGCGCGAGGGCGAGGGCGAGGAGGGCGGAGAAAACGCGCATGATGGGCTCCTGGTCCCGGCGGGAGGCCCGAGCTTACCATCAGCTTCGTGAACGCAGCGTCGCGCAACGCCTTGATCGCCGTCGTCGGTCTCGCCGTTCTCCTGCTGCTCCACCTCGACGTCTGGCGGCCGCTCCCCGCCGGCCCGTACTTCGGCTGGATGCCGGAGGAGCTCCTCTTCCGCCTGCTCTGGATGCTCCTCGCCTGGGTTTTCCTGATCTGGTTCTGCGCGCGCGTGTGGCGGGAGGCCGACTGAGTGCTCGAGATCGGCGTCGCCGTCGCGCTCTACTTCGCGGTCGTGCTCGCGCTCGGCGTGTTCGCGACGCGGCGCTCGTCGCGCTCGCCGGAGGAGTACTTCCTCGCCGGCCGCGGGCTCGGGACGGTCGTGCTCTTCATGGCGCTCTTCGGCACGAACTGCACGTCGTTCGTGCTCGTCGGCATCCCCGGGATCTCCTACCGCTACGGGATCGGCGTGTTCGGCCTCAACGCGGCGGTGGTCGCGCTCGGGATCCCGCTGACCTTCTGGGCGATCGGCTCGCCGGCGCGGCGCCTCGCGCGGAAGCTCGGCGCGCTCACGCCGGCCGAGCTCTACGCGCGCCGCTTCGACTCGCGCGCGGTCGGCGTCGTGTTCTTCCTCTTCTTCACCGCGTACACGGTGCCCTACATGGTCCAGTCGGTGAAGGGCGCCGGCATCACCGCGGCGCAGGCGACCGACGGCGCGGTCGCGATGTGGCAGGCCGGGCTCGCGGTGCTCGTCATCGCGCTGGTCTACACGAGCCTCGGCGGGATGCGCGCGACCGCGTGGACCAACGTCTTCCAGGGCGCGCTGTTCCTGGTCTTCATGATCGCCGCCTTCTTCCTGATGTCGCGCTCGCTCGGGGGGCTGACCGAGGCGACCGCGCGGGTCGAGGCGCAGGACCCGGACCTCCTGCGCAAGACCGACGAGTGGCTCTTCGCGCCGCGCAAGTGGGCCTCGTGGGGGACGGTGATCTCGCTGACCGTGATCGGCTTTCCGCATATGTTCGCGCGCTTGATGGCGGCGAAGGACGAACGCGCGCTGAAGAGCGTTTGCCGGCTCTACCCGCTGGCGCTGGCGCTGCTCTGGGTGCCGGCCGTCCTGATCGGCGTTTGGGGGGCCGGCGCTTTCCCGGGGCTGGAGAAGGCGGACTCCGACCGCATCTTCCAGCTCATGGCGGACGCGCACATGCCCGCCTGGCTCGGCATCTTCGGGTTCCTGGCGGTGATCGCGGCGGTGATGTCCACGCTCGACGCGCAGCTTCTGACCCTCTCGTCGATGCTGGTGCGCGACGTGTCGCGCCCGGCGCCGCAGCGGGCGGTCTTGGCCGGCCGACTGTTCGGCGTCGCGCTCGCCGCCCTCGTGTTCGTGCTGTCCATCCTCTGGAAGGACGAGAGCGTCTTCGCGATCTCGCGCTGGGCCTTCGAGGGCTACACGACGCTCGTCCCCGCGCTTTTCCTCGGCGTGCGCTGGTCGCGCTTCACCGGGCCGGCGGCCGTCGCATCGATCGTCGTGGGCAACGCGCTCCTGATCCTCGGGCGGTACGAGCTCTACCCGACCGTCGGTTTCCTGCCGGTGTTCTGGGCCTTCGCCGGCGCGGTGGCGACCGGCGTCGTGGTGACGCTCGTCAGTCCTCGAGGAAGTAGTTGAAGTCCTCCGACTCCTCCCCGTGCAGCACCTCGGCGGCGTGCGCGGGGCTGTCGGAGTGGTAGAGCAGGTCCTGGAAGGTCGGGTCCGCGCCGATCGTCCGCGCGAGCGCCGCGAGCACCTGCAGGTGGCGGTCGCGCTCGCCCTTGGACGTGCCGAGGAGCACCATGCAGTGCACCGGCCGCCCGTCCGGCGTCGGGAAGGTCATCCCCTCGCTCGAGAGCGCCATGACGCCGACCATCGGATGCCCCTCGGGAAGGAGCCCGTGCGGCACCGCGAGCCCGCCGCCCAGGCACGTCGACGCTTGACCTTCCCGGTCGAGGATACTCGTCAAGAGCTCGTCGCGGTCCACCTTGAGATGGTGCGACTTGATCATCAGGTCGACGAGGCGCTCGATCGCCTCCTGCTTCGAGAAGGCGCGCAGCCCGGTGATGATGTTCTCCTCCTGGAGGAAGTCGATCAGGCGCATGCGGTCCTTGCCGAGGTCGCCCGCCTTCTTCAGCGCCCAGCGCGTCGCGATCGGACCGAAGATCTCGTTCATCGTCACGACGGTCAGGACGACCGCGACGAAAAGGTCGAGCAGGCCCTCCTGCCGCTGGAAGACCGGGTCGTCCTGGAGGAGGATCACGAGGCCGATCGCGATGCCGGCCTGCGGCAGGAGCGCCGGGCCGAGGTAGTTGCGCACGCGGTCGGTGGCCGCGGCGAACTTCATCGCGACCCGGACCGCTAGGACCTTGCCGGCGCCGCGGAGCGAGAAGAAGAGCATCGCCGCGACGCCCGCCGTCGCCGCCTGGTCGAAGTTCAAGTGCATCCCGGCGAGCGTGAAGAACACGGCCAGGATCGCCGGCTCGAAGTTGGCGAAGACCGCGTCGGCGAGCTTGTCGCGCGACGCCATCGTGTTCGCCTGGATCATGCCGAGGCACATGCACGAGAGCAGCGGCGAGACGCCGAAGTAGTCCGAGAGCCCCGACGTGAAGAGGATCGCCGCCGCGCCGGCGGTCGAGAGCAGCTCGGGCCGGACCACGAAGCGGTCGATCACGTTGAGCAGGATGGCCACCGTCCCGCCGAGCCCCAGCGCCTTCAGGAGCTGGAGCGCCGGCGACGCGATCCCGCCCATCAGCGAGTGCTCGCCGCCCGTGTCGATCTCGTAGCGCGCGACGGCCCGCGCGAGCTCGAAGAGCAGGATGCAGGAGACGTTGTTCAGCGCCACCGCCGCGATCAGCGTCTTGACGAAGACGCCCTTCGAGCGCGTCTCCTTGACGAGGGCGACGATCGTCACCGGCGCCGTCGAGATCGCGAGCGCGCCGAGCAGCATCGCGGTGGTCCACTCGAGCCCCGGGATCATCACCATCCCGAAGAAGACCATCAGCGGCGTGACGGTCGACTCCGCGACGAGGAGCAGGACGAGCCGCTTCCCCGCGCCGCGCAGCTTCCTGAGGTTCAGGTGTGACCCGATCGTCACCGCCATCAGCCCGAGCGCGAAGTGCGTGAGCGCCTGGAGCGCGTCGATCGCGTCGTGGTCGAAGAGGTGCAGCCCCGACGAGCCCAGCGCGACGCCCGCGACGATCTGCCCGGTGATGCCCGGCACGCGGCACAGCCGGGCCGCCGCGCCGGAGAGCACTCCGGCGAGCACGACGACGGCTAGGGTCAGGAGCGGGCTCGGGTCTTCCAGCAGGGGCATGCCGACCGCGCGGATCGTAGCCTCGCGGCGGTCGCGAACCTAGAATGCCGGGTTCCATGACTTTGACCCGGTTCCAGTCGAAGGCCTCCGCAACGGGGGAGGCCACCCGGCCGTCCGTTCACCTCGTCACCTTCGGGTGCCAGATGAACAAGTACGACTCCCTCCTCGTCGAGGGGCGCTTCGCGCGCAAGGGCTACCGGATCGCCGGCGACGTGGACGCCGCGGACGTCGTGCTCTTCAACACCTGCTCGGTGCGCGAGCACGCCGAGGAGCGCGTCTACTCCTGGGTGGGCGAGCTCCGCCGCGCGAAGGAGCGCCGGCCCGAGCTCGTCATCGGTGTCATGGGCTGCATGGCGCAGCGCGCCGGGGAGGAGATCTTCGAGCGCGCCGGCCACGTCGATCTCGTCTGCGGGACGCGGCAGCTCCAGCACCTCCCCGACATGGTGGACGAGCTCTTCGAGCGGCGGGCGGACCCCGACCGCTTCGCGCCGGACGAGCGGCGGCTGCTCGAAGTCCGCATGAATGCGCACGTGGCCGTCGACCGCTCGGCCGACCGCTACACCGGCGGGTTGTGCGGCTACCTCGCCGTGATGCGCGGCTGCGACCTCAATTGCACCTTCTGCATCGTGCCGCGCGTCCGCGGCCGCGTGCAGAGCCGCCCGATCGCGAGCCTTGTCGCCGAGGCGCGCTGGATGGTGGCCGGGGGGGCGCGGGTGATCACGCTGCTCGGTCAGACGGTGAACAGCTACGGCGAGGACCTGCCGAAGCCGGCCGCCGGCGAGCCGCGCTTTCGCGGGCGCCAGGGCCGGCCGAGCCTCGCGGACCTGCTCTACGCGCTCCAGGAGGTCGAGGGGCTCGAGCGGATCCGCCTGGTGACGCTGCACCCGTCCTACGTGACGCCCGAGCTCGCCGCGGCGGTCCGCGACTGCGACAAGGTCGACCGCTTCCTGCCGCTGCCGGCCCAGTCGGGCTCCGACGAGGTGCTGCGGCGCATGAAGCGCGGCTACACGACGGACCTCTACCGCCGCCGCGTCGCGATCCTGCGCGAGGCGGTGCCGGACATCGAGCTGGGCTCGGACTGGATCGTGGGCTTCCCCGGCGAGACCGACGCGGACTTCGAGCAAACGCTCGCGTTCCTGGAGGAGATCGGCTTCGCGCAGGGCTACGTCTTCAAGTACGACCCGCGGCCCGAGACCGCGGCGCACGCTATGGAGGACGACGTTCCCGTCGAAGCGAAGAAGGAGCGCAACCAGGAGCTGCTCCGCGCCGTCGAGCGCGTCGCGCTCGGCCGGATGGAAAGCTGGCTCGGGAACGAGGTGGACGCCTTCTGCGAGGCCGAGTCGGAACGCCGCGAGGGCGTGCTGCTCGGCCGCACCTTCCACAACCTGCCGGTCAGCTTCCCGGGCGAGCCGGAACGGATCGGAACGCGCGCGCGCGTCGCGATCGACCACGCGACGGGTTTCGGTCTGTCGGGAACCGCGGTCCAATAGCCGCGCGATGCTCGCGACCCTTCTTGCATCGGGGACCTTGGCGCTCGCCGCGCAAAGCCCCGTCCTCGTCGAGGCCGAGGCCTTCGACGACCTCGGCGGGTGGGTGCTCGACCAGCAGTTCATGGACCTCATGGGCTCGCCGTACCTGCTCGCTCACGGGATCGGCGTTCCCGTCGCGGACGCGACGACGACGGTCGCCTTCCCCGCGCCGGGCACCTACCGGGTGTGGGTGCGAACGCGCGACTGGGTCGCGCCGTGGAACGCGCCCGGCGCGCCGGGGCGGTTCCAGGTGCTCGTCGACGGGACGCCGCTCGAGACGACCTTCGGAACGGAGGGCGCGGAATGGCACTGGCAGGACGGCGGCGAGGTCGAGGTCGGCGCGACGGCGCGGATCGCCCTCCACGACCTGACCGGCTTCGAGGGGCGCTGCGACGCCATCGTGTTCAGTCCCGACCTTGCCTGGACCGTGCCGAACGAGCGCGAGGCGCTCGCCGCGTTCCGGCGCGAAGCTCTCGGCCTCCCGGACGAGCCGCGCGACGCGGGCGAGTTCGACCTGGTCGTCGTCGGCGGCGGGATGGCCGGCACGAGCGCGGCGGTGACGGCCGCGCGGCTCGGGCTGAAGGTCGCGCTGGTGCAGGACCGGCCGGTCCTCGGCGGCAACTCCAGCTCGGAGGTGCGCGTCTGGCCCGAGGGCCACGTCAACCAGGAGCCCTACCCGCGCGTCGGCGACGTCGTGATGGAGCTCGTGCCGGAGCGGCGTCCGGATTCGCGCAACGCGCAGGGCGCGCACGTCTTCGACGACGACAGGAAGCTCCGCGTCGCGCGGGCGGAGCCGAACATCGAGCTCTTCCTCGAAGAGCGCGTCAACGCGGCGCACGCCGAGGACGGCCGCATCCGCTGGGTGACGAGCCAGGACGTCCGCACCGCCGGGCGCACGCGCTACCGCGGCCGCTGGTTCCTCGACAGCACGGGCGACGCGTCGGTCGGCTTCCTCGTCGGCGCCGACTTCGGCGTCACCGAGACCGGCCACATGGGCGCGAGCAACCTCTGGAACGTCCAGTGTTTGTGCAAGGACGAGGACCCGCTCTCGATGGAGATGCAGCGCGCCACCGAAGAGGCGAAGTTCCCGCGCTGCCCGTGGGCGGTCGACCTGACGGACAAGCCCTTCCCGGGGCGCACGAGCGGCAGCACCGAGCCGGTGGCCGACGGCGGCAAGCCGATCAGCCTCGGCAACTGGTTCTGGGAGAACGGCTTCGACCGCGACCCGATCTGGGACATGGAGCGCATCCGCGACCAGAACTTCCGCGCGATGTACGGCGCCTGGGACGCGATCAAGAACGTCGAGGGGCGCTACCCGGCGCACAAGCTGAACTGGGTCGCCTACATCGCCGGCAAGCGCGAGTCGCGCCGCCTCTTCGGCGACGTGATCCTGACCGCCGAGGACCTCCGCGACGGCACCGTGTTCGAGGACGGCGCGTTCCCGTGCACCTGGGGCATCGACACGCACTTCCCCGACCCACGCTACAGCGAGGGACACGACGGCGACGAGTTCATCGCCGACTACACGCGCGGCGCAGGCTACGAGTACAAGGGTCCGTACTGGGCGCCGTACCGCTGCCTCTACAGCCGCAACGTCGCGAACCTCTTCATGGCCGGCCGCGACATCAGCGTGACGCACGAGGCGCTGGGCGCCGTGCGGGTGATGAAGACGACCTGTGCGATGGGGGAGATCGTCGGGATGGCGGCGTCGCTCTGCAAGCGCTTCGACTGCGACCCGCGGGCGGTGTACGCGGAGCACCTCGACGAGCTCAAAGCGCTGATGACGCGCGGCGTCGGCCGCAACTAGATCTCGCCGAGCTCGTAGAGCTCCTGGAGCGCGTAGCCGGTCGGCGGGCGGAGGTCGTCCAGCCGCAGCGCCTCGGCCGGGGGAAGCCACTCGAGCGCTTGACCCTCGCGCGCGCTCGCTTCGCCGTCCGCGCCGGAGACGACGAAGATGGAATGGCGGTAGTGGTGTCGCCCCGGCGACTCGAAGGCGTCCAGCTCGAGCGCGAGGCGCGCTTCGGTGACGCGAAGGCCGAGCTCCTCCTCCCATTCACGCCGGAGGGTGGCCTCGGGATCCTCGCCGCGCTCCGCGTGACCGCCGGGGATGTCCCAGACGCCGGGTGTCACCCGCGCATCCGGCGGGCGCCGTTCGAGCAGCACGGCGCCGTCGCGGACGAGGACGCCGGCCGCCGTCCGCTCCTCCGGCTCGTCGCGCAGGGCGATCGGTTTGGGGAAGCGGCGTCGCCAGCCCCGCTCGGTCGCGAGCTTCGCGAGCGTCTCCTCCGCGGAGTCCAGCGCGGGCGGCAAGCCGAGATCCTTCAAACGGGCGTGGGGGAAGAACACGTCCGGCAGCCACGAGATCTCGACGCTCGCCGGCAGGAGCGAGAGGATCTCGCCCGCGGCGTGCGCCTTCACCCCCGAAGCGAGGAAGACCACCTCCGGCCACACGTCGACCGACGCGCGGCGCCGCCCGGCCATCACGGCCTCGCGGCACCGCTCGACGACCTCGTAGGCGAAGAGGTGCAGCCGCTCGCGGTCGGGCAGCCGGCGCAGGGACGCGACGGCGCGCCGGTACTCGCCGTCCTCCGGCAGAAGCGCGGGCACCTCCGGCGCTCCGATCGCCAGGTGGAACGGCTGCGTCACGCGACCGAGCTCCCGTCGAGGCTCGCGCGGATGGCGGCCTGGTTCTCCTCGAACGGCGCGCGCGCGTCGAGGACGCGGAAGCCCTCGCGCTCGGCGATGCCGAGCAGCATCTTTCTGTAGCGGCCGAGCATGTACGCGTTCTCGTCCACGGTGCGCTCCGCGCGCTCGCCGATGCGTGCGAGGGCTTCCTCCTCCGGCAGGTCGAGCAGAAAGACGGCGTCGGGACGCGGATAGACGGCGAGCAGCTCCGTCGTGTATGGGTCGTGGTGAAGGCGCCCGGTGCCCGCGGCGAGGTGCGTGTACACGTAGCGGTCGAAGAGCGCGACGTCGCAGCCTTCGAGCGCCGGCTCGACCTCCGCGTGGAAGACCTTCACCGAGTCGAAGGCCTTGACCAGGCGCTGGATCCTCCAGAGATGCAGGTTCTTGTCGTCCGCACAGAGCCGCGTCAGGTCGGTGACCGTCTCGTGGAAGAGGCCGTGGCGAAAGATCTTGAACGAGGCGCACCTGCGCCCGCGGCCTTCCAGGTGCTCGCGCAACGCCGCGAGGTGCGTCGACTTGCCCGCGCCGTCGATCCCCTCGATCGCGACGATCCGCGGCCGCGCGCGCTCCGTTTCGTCCGGGGCGCGCTTGAAGAGGTCGGTCCAGGCCTGCTCCTCCAGATCGACCCCGGCGAGGGCGTAGTGCTCGAGCATGAGGAAGAAGAGGTAGCGCTCCGGGTGCAGCGTGCGGATCAGCCGCCGTGTCGCCTCCCGCACCTCCGGCGGGTAGCGATCGCCGGGCAAGAGGCCGACCCACGTCGGCGCGACCCGCGTCTCCACCGGCCCGTCGGCCGCGCGGCACGCGCCGACGAACACCGGGACCGGTCGCGGTGCGCCGAAGCGTTCCGGGTTCTCTTCGGCGAGCTCCGCGGCGCGCACCACCGCCTCGCCGGCGAGCGGGAGCACGCGCACGCCGCGCGGGATCTCGACCGGCTCGAGGCTTTCGCCGTCGGCATCCGCCAGCGCCCGCCAGAACGGCGTCTCGCACGCGTGCAGCTCCGGGTGGAGCCAAAGGAGCGGCCGGCTGTTCACGGCAGGACGTTCGCGAGCAGCTCGCGGTTGCGCTCGATCAGGCCGTTGCCGGCGTACATCTCCGCGAGCGGGTGCACGCCCTGCCGCCGGAAGCCGACGACGGTGAGCAGGAGCGGCAGGTGTTGCAGGTACGCGCGCCCGGCGAGCGCAGTCAGCGCCGCCCGCCAGCGCGGTTCCGCGAGCAGCGTCCACGACGTTCGCCGCGGACCGGGGTCGAGCGGGAGCTTCGTCTCCCGCGCCTTCGCGTAGAGCTCCTCGATCGTGCCCTGCTCGGGCGTTTCCGGGAGGAGCAGGCCTTCCTCCGAAGTCGGCGCTGCGGCTCCGACACGGTGAACCCCGAGCTCCGCGCGGATCAGCGCCGCTTCGAGGATCTCGGCCGCCGTCTCGTCAACGGCTGGAACGTGCAGGACGACGCGCTCGACGCCGCGCTCGCGAAAGAACGCCGCGGTCTCCGCCGCGATCCGTCCGGCGTTGCCGTCGTCGACGACGTCCGCTTCGACCTCCGGCGGCGTCCGGCGCACGAAGAGCCCCGGCAGGTACTCGAGCGCGGGCGGAATCGCCGCGCCCTCTACCACCATCGCTCCCCCCGCGGTCCGCGCGGCAGCAGCGGCTGCAGCGCCTGCACCGCCTTCTCGAGACCGTCGAGCGGCGCGAACACCGGGTCCTCGTTCTCGATCGCGAGGTAGCCGTCGTAGCCGAGGAGCTGCAGCTCCGAGATCAGCCGCTTCCACGGCACGTCGCCCCAGCCGGGCACGCGAAACCGAAAGCCGCGGTCGGGGCGGTCCCACGCGCCGTGGGCGAGGAGGCCCGAGCGGCGCGCGTTGTGCTCGACCAGCTCGCCGTCCTTGGCGTGCACGTGCAAGATCCGCGGGCCGAGCTCCCGCGCGAAGACGACCGGGTCGACGCCGGCGAGGAGCAGGTTGGCCGGATCGAGGTTGAAGCCCCAGCGCGGGTGCTCGCCGAGGAGCTTCACGCTCTCTTGTGCGGTCTCGGTGTTGTAGACCATCTGCTTCGGGTGCGCCTCCTGCGCGAAGGACACGCCGAGCCGGTCGAAGTATCCGAGCAGGTGGGCGACGCGCTGCTGGAAGACCGGGATCATCGACTCCCAGCCCCTCGGATCCGGCCAGGGGAAGAAGCGCGTGTAGTCCTCGCAGCCGGTGAAACCGACGACCACCGGCACCTCGAGCTCGCTCGCGAGCTCGGCCGTCTTGCGCAGCCGCATGTCGGCGAAGGCGATCTTCTCCGGCGGCGTCCCCGCGAAGATCGCGTCGGTGTCCGCGTGGTGGGGGCCGAGGAGGAGCTGCCCCTCCTGGTGGTTGGAGATCGCGGAGATCGTGAGGTCGCGCGCGCCGAGCTTCTCCTTCAGCGCCTTCGCGCCGCCGCCGAGGAGCTCGTCCAGGTCCAGGAGGGGCGAGCGCAGGTCGACCGGCAGCTCGATCGCCGCCACGCCGAGGTCGCGCGCGGCGTCGAGGGCGCGGTCGAGGCCCAGCGAGTACAGGGGCTGCGGGCAAACCGAGAGCTTCATGCGCAAGTGGTGTGATAGGGATAGTCGCAGCGTCCGCAGATCGACTTCTCAGGCGGCGCGGCGTCCAGGTGCCAGCCGCGGATGGTCGTGAGCTTCTCGCCGCGCCAGATGTCCGCGAGCGGGCGCTCGCGCAGGTTGCCGACGATCGTCGTGCGCTCCCAGTCGCAGTTGCAGAGCACCACGTCGCCATTGTAGAGCACGTAGGCCTTGACGAAGGGGCGCTGGCAGGCGAGGAACCGCCGGCCTTCGTCCTCTTTCGAAAAGGGGGGCGCGTCAAAGGCGTCGACGTCGATCAGACCGGCGCGGTTCGTCACCGGCTTCAGGAAGAGCTCGAGGTCGACCTTCCGGCGGAACTCTTCGATGCCGCAAAGCGCCTCGGGAAACTCCAGCCCGATGACGCGCACCTCCATCGCGCCAAGGTCGCCCGCGCGGCGCGCCGCGGCCACCGCGGCGAGGTTCGCCATCACCGCGTCGAAGGAGATGTCGCGCATGATGGCGGCGTAGCTCGCCGCGTCGAACCCGACCACGGAGACGTTGACCTCGTCCATGCCGGCCTCGGCCAGCGCGCGCGCGCGCTTCGCCGTCAGGAGCGAGCCGTTGGTGTAGATCAGCGCCGTCGTCTCGGGCACGCGCGCCTTCAGGTGCGCGGTAAACGCCTCGAGGCGCTTGTCGAGCAGCGGCTCGTTCATCAGGAAGAGGCTCGTGCGCTCGACGCCGCGACCGGCGAGCTGGTCGACGAGGAGCTCGAACACCTCCTCCTCCATGCGCCCCTGCGGGAGCGTGTCCTTCGTGGCGGGCCACGGGCACATCGTGCAGGCCGCGTTGCACGGCGAGAACGTCTGGATCTGGATCTTGAGCGGGAAGTCGGGCAGCGCGCCGGCGAGCTCCGCGCGCCCGAGCGTCCCGCCGCGCACGCGCGCCATCAGCGCGCGCTCGCGCTCGCCCTCGGTGCGGCGGTCGAAGTCGGTCGTCATCGCGCGGCTCCCGCGGTCTTCAGGCACGCCTGCGCGAGCCCGCGCGCCGTGGCCCGATCGATGCCGAACGGGTGGGCGCGCAGGGCGGAGACCACGCGCTCCTCGCTGGGGCGAAGCGCGGCGCGCGCGGCGAGCTCCTCGAAGTCGGCCGCGCACGCGAGGAAGGCGGTGAGCTTCTCCGGCGGCGGAGCGACGAGCGGGATCGGTTCGACGCCCGCGGCTGCGACGGTGGAGCGCTTTTCGACGACCGCTTCGTCGGGCAGCCCGGGCAGGTGCCCGCGGTTCGGCTCGGAGACGTAGAGCTCCGCCGGCGGTCCGCCGAGGAGCGCGGCGAGGCAGGGCACGAGCGCGTCGGGATACCACGACGTGTCGCGCGTCGAGAGCTCCGCGGGCGGGGCGCCGTCCTCTTTCGCGTAGCGCTCGAAGAGGAGGTTGGAAAGCGCCTCGAGCTCCTCGCCGCGGCTCGTCGCGCGCGCGCGCAGCGCCGCCACCTCGCGCTCGCGGTGCGCGTACAGCCGCAGGTAGGGGACGGGCAGCGCGCCCCACTCGCGCATCGCGCCGGCCTCGACGCGGAGGAACCCGGGACCCTCGCGCTCGACCGCGTCGAAGATCGCCGGGAGGAGGTCGCGGTCGCCGGACGCGACGCGCGTGAACCACCCCTGGTGATTGAGTCCGGCGTAGTCGACGTCCACCGCGCCGTGCTCGCCGGCGAGCGCGAGGGCCGCGCGCAGCGTGGCCTTCGGCAGCTCGCAGAGCCCGAACGTCGCGAGGTCGTCTACTTCGCGCAACGCGGTGAGCAGGATCCCCATCGGGTTCGACATCTGCACGAAGGGGCTCCCCGGCGCGTGCCGCGCCGAGGCGCGGGCCAGCTCGAGCACGACGGGCGTCGCGCGCAGCGCCGAGGCGAGCCCGCCCGGTCCGATCGTCTCGTCGCCGGGGAGGTCGAACTCGAGCGGGAAGCGCTCGTCGTGCGTCCGGCCCTCCCAGCCTCCGACGCGTACCTGGTTGACGACGACGTCCGCGCCGCGGAGCGCGTCCGGCAGCGAGGTCGTGTGCGCGTAGGCGTGGTCGGCGCCGCGGGCGTGTGCCAGCGCGGAAGAGAAGTGCGCGACGGTCCGCAGGTGCGCCTCGTTGCGGCCGTAGAGCCGCAGCTCGAGCTCCGGCAGGTCGGCCGCTCGCGCCGCGAGCGCGCCGGCGAGCGCGGGGGTGAAGGCGCTCGAGCCGCCGAGCAGCGTGACGACCTTCACGCCGGCGCTCCGAAGAACGAGCGCACCTCGGCGCAGACGCGGCCGATCTCCTCGTCGGTCAGCTCCGGCGCGACCGGCAGCGACAGCACGGTCCGCGCGAACTCCTCGGCCACGGGGAAGTCGCCGGCGGCGTAACCGAGGTCGGCGTCGGCGAGGTCCTGCAGGTGCGGCGGGATCGGGTAGTGGAGGCTCGCCTTCACGCCGCGCTCCTTCAGGAACGCGCGCAGGGCGTCGCGCCCGGGCGTGCGGACGACGAAGAGGTGGAACACGTGCCGCCCGCCGCCCGGATCGTCGGGCAGCTTCAGGTCGCCGATCCCGGCGAGCGCCTCGCGGTATCGCGCGGCGATCGCGCGCCGCCGCTCGTTCCATTCGTCGAGGTGGGGGAGCTTCAGTCCGAGCAGCGCCGCCTGGAGCGTGTCGAGCTTCGAGTTCGCCCCCACGTACCGGACCGCGTGCTTCCCGACCTTGCCGAGGTCGCGCCGAGCGCGCAGCTCGTCGGCGAGGTCGTCGTCGTCCAGCGCGATCAGGCCGCCGTCGCCGAACGCGCCGAGGTTCTTGCTCGGATGGAAGCTGAAGCAGCCGAGCGCGCCGCACGCGCCGGCGCGGCCCTCGACGTCGGTCCTGGCGCCGTGCGCTTGGGCGGCGTCCTCGACGACCGTCACGCCCGCTTCGGCGCAGACCGCGCCGATCGCCGCCATCGGCGCCGCGCGGCCGTAGAGGTGCACCGGGATCACCGCCTTGGTGCGCTCGGTCAGCGCGCCGCGCACGCCCTCGGCGTCGACGTTCATCGTCGCCGGGTCGGGGTCGACCAGCACCGGCCGCGCGCTGACCGTCAGGATCGCCGTCACCGTCGCGATGAAGGTGTTGGCGGCGGTCACCACCTCGTCTCCGGGCCCGACGCCGAGCGCGCGCAGCGCGAGGACGAGCGCGTCGGTTCCCGTGCCGACGCCGACCGCGTGTCGCGCCCCGAGGTAGTCGGCGAAGTCGCGCTCGAAGCGCTCGAGCGGACCGCCGAGCACCGGGTCCTCCTCGAGCAGCGTGCGCTCCAGGAGCGGGAGCAGCTCCGGCATCAGCGCCGCGTACTGGCGGCGGTAGTCCTTCGACGGAACGCCGCTCACGCGCCACCTCCGCCGCTCGGGCCGAAGTCGCGCGCCAGGCACGCGGCGCCGACCGCGCCGGCGTCCGCGCCGTCCCGGCAGAGATCGATCGTCGCCGCCGCCACCGACTCGGCGAAGGCGCGCCGGCGCGCCTCCGCGCGCACGGCGTCGAGCCAGGGAGCGCCGAGCGCGGTGACGCCGCCCGAGAGCGCGACGCGGTTCGGGTTGAAGACGTTGATCACGTTGGCGATGCCGACCCCGAGCGCGCGCGCGCCGCCCTCGATCGCCTCGCGCGCGGGCACGTCGCCGGCGTCGGCGAGCCGCGCGAGCTCCTCGACGGAGCGCGCCTTCCCGTCGCCGTAGAGCTCGGCCGCGCGCGCCGCGATCGCGGAGCCCGAGGCGAGCGTGTTCAGGCAGCCGCGACCGCCGCACCAGCACTCCGGGCCGTCCCGTTCGATCGTCATGTTGCCGAGCTCCGCGGACGTTCCGCTCGCGCCGCGGTACAGCTCGCCGTCGATGACGATGGCGCCCCCGATGCCCGTGCCGACCGTGAGCACGACGAGATGGAGCCCGGCGGGCTTGCCGAGCGCGCAGAGCTCGCCGTATCCCGCCGCCGTCGCGTCGTTCTCGACGCGGCACGGGACGTCGAGGCGGCCGGCGAGCTCGTCCGCGAGCGCCACGTCCGACCAGCTCGGCAGCATGATCGAGCTCCGCACGCGACCCGATGCGTGGTCCACCAGTCCGGCGAAGCCCACGCCTATGCCCGCGACCGGTCCGGCGGACTCGCGCAGCGCTTCCGCGACGGCGGTGCACCGATCGATCACCGCCGCGGGACCGTCGTCGCGGTCGGTGGCGGTCGTCAACCGGGCCTGGACGGCTCCGTCCGCGGAGACCACGACGCCGAGCAGCTTGGTCGCGCCGACGTCCAGACCCATCCACGCCTTCGCGGGCGCGCTCATCGGCCGCGGATCCGGTCCAGGGCGACGCCGAAGGCCGCGGGGTCGCGCGCGAGCATGTCGCGCGCGAGCGCGAGGTCGTCCGCGTCGTTCACGTCGAGCCAGGGCTCCGCGTGGAAGTCCTCAAGCACGTGCAACCCCGCGCGGATCGCGCGCTGCGCGAGGGTCGGGAAGCCCAGCCACTCGCGCCGCTCCAGGAGCGCCAGCACCGACGGCTCGAGCAGGTAGGTCCCCGACGAGATGCGGTACGTCTTGACCGGCTTCTCCAGGTAGTCGATCACGCGGTCGTCCGGCCCGACCAGGACCTCGCCGAGCTTCAGGCGCCGGTGCTCGTCGTGCGTCGCGATCGAGAGGTCCGCGCGCCGTTCGCGGTGGCGGGCGAGAAAGGCCGCGAGGTCGATGCCGGAGAGCAGGTCCCCGTTGAGCGCGAGCACCGTGCGGTGCTCGCCGCGCAGCTCCCAGGCGGCGCCGATCGTGCCGAGCGGCTCGTCCTCGGCGAGGATCTCGAGGCGGACGGACCCGAGCGACGCGAGCTCCTCCGCGTGCGCCGCGACGTCCGCGGCGCCGTGCCGCACCGCCACGCGCACGTCGGCGACGCCGGCGGCGATCAGGCGGCGGAAGGCGAGCTCGAGCAGGCTGACGCCGCCGACCTCGACCAGCGGCTTCGGCATGCCGGGATGGCTCGGCGCCATCCGCGTGCCGAGACCGCCGGCGAGCACCAGGGCGATCGGGTCCGCCGTCATCCGTCGGCCCTCCCCGGCGCGTCGGCACGCACCTCGACGACGAAGAGCCGGAGTGGCGCGTCGGAGTCGTTGACCAGACCGTGCGTGCCGTGCTTGCGGTTGAGCACGACGTCGCCGGCGCGTACGGGAAAGTCCTCGCCGTCGCGGTGCATCGTGCCGCGGCCCTCGAGGATCAGGTAGAGCTCCTCGTTCGCGCCGTGGGTGTGGCGCCCGATCGAGACGCCGGGAGCGAGCACCGCGTAGTCGACGAAGCTCCACGGGCCCTCGAAGGCGTCGGCGTCGAACACGCGGCGGAAGTCGACCTCGCCCTCGCCGCCGTGCGCGCGCACGCGCTCGAGCTCGAGCTCGTTCAGGTTGAGGACGCGGCGACGTTCCATCGGGCGCCTCCCGTCATGCGAGCCGTTCCTGGACGATTCGCTCGTAGTGCTCGAACCCGCGCACCAGGTCGCCGTTCTCCAAGGCGTCGGTGATCTGGACCGCGCCGATGCGTGTCGGCAGGACGAAGTGGAGCTTCTTGCCGCGGATCAGGCGCACGTAGCGCACGTGCTCGACCACCGCGTCCGGGCGGATCGGCTCGTCGTAGCCCAAGAGGTCGTACGCCTGGAGCAGGTCGAGGATGCGGTCGGCGTCGTCCCGCTCGATGAGCCCCCGGTGGAGCGCGATGGCGGTCGCGACGCCCATGCCGATGGCCACCGCTTCGCCGTGGCGGATCCCCCGGTAGCCGAACTCGGTTTCGATCGGATGCCCGATCGTGTGCCCGAAGTTGAGCGGCCGGCGCAGGTCGGCCTCGTAGGGATCGCGCGCGATCATGTCCATCTTGACCCGCGCGCCTTCGCCGACCACGTGCGTGAGCGCCGCCGGTTCGCGCGCCCGAATGGCCTCGCGATCGCGCTCGAGGAACTCGAAGAGCTCGCTCCCGTCGAGGATCGCCACCTTGATCGCCTCGGCGAGGCCGCTGCGGAAGTCCCGGTCGGAGAGCGTGGCGAGCAGCTCCGGGTCGCCGGCAGCGTGGCTCGGATGGTGGAAGGCGCCGATCAGGTTCTTGGCGTGGCGCGAGTTGACGGCCACCTTCCCGCCCACGCAGGCGTCCACCTGTCCGAGCAGCGAGGTCGCGAAGTTCGCGTAGCGGATGCCGCGCATGTAGGCGGAGGCGACGAACCCGCCGAGGTCCGAGATGACGCCGCCGCCGAAGTTGACGAGCACCGCGCGGCGGTCGCACTCGAGCTCCGCCAGCCTGTCGAGGAGCCGCGCAAAGGTCTCCATGCTCTTCGAGCGCTCGCCGTCGGGGATGACGATGAGCTTCGGCTCGAAGCCGGCCTCGCGCAACGAGGCGAGGAAGGGCTCGCCGTAGAGGCGGTACACGCGCTTGTCGGTCAGGACCACCAGGTCGGTCGCGTCGAGCTCCCGCAGGAGCGTCCCGTAGCGCGCGCAGAGCCCGGGCTCGAAGAGGACTTCGTAGCGCCGCTCGTCGGGCACGCGGACCGTGAACGCCGTCCGCGCGGTCTCCGTGTCCTGCCCGGTACCGGTTCGCTTGGCGTGAGCGCTTCCCATCAAGAAAAGAATCGGCGGCGACCCGGGTCGCCGCATCCGATTCTAACCCTCGCCTCCGGGACCCGCCGGGGAATCCGTTCCGCGGGCGCTCGTGCGCATCGCGTCCTCCAGGCGCGCCATCTCCGCTTCGCTGCGCCGCTCGCGCGCGGCGTCGGCGGCGACGCCCGGCGGCGCGCCGCGGCGAATCGCCTCTGAGTAGGCGAGCTCTACCGCGGCGACGTGACGCTCGAGCGGCGGAAGGACTTCGTCGAGCGCTGGAAGCTCGTCGCGCAACGCGAGCACGTCGTCGGGAGCCTTCTGAAGCTCGCGCAAGAGCGCGGCGAGCGACGCGGCGTCGCCGGGCTCGTAGTAGCGCGCGCCGCGCTCGCCCAGGTGTTCGGGAAACGCGCCGAAACGCGGCAGGAGAAGCGGCAGCCGGAGCGCCACCGCTTCGTCGAGAACGAGCCCCCAGGTCTCGCGCGCGCGCGAGCCGCTCGCGAAGGCGTGGACGCGCGCCGCCGGATGCTCCGCGAGCTGGCCCTCTTCGAAGGGACCGTGAAACACGACGGGAAGGTCGCGCGCGTCGGCTCGAACCCGGCGCGCGAAGTCGGCGTCGCCTTCGACCCCCGCGACGTGCAGCTCGAGCGGCAACGGCCCGTTGCGTGCTCGCCGCACGGCGTCGATCAGAAGGTCGGTGCCCTTCAGCGGGTGCAAAGCGCCCCAGCTTCCGATCCGCAGACGGCCCAGCTCGGCGGGCGACGGCGGGGGGGCGGCCGGCTCGAGCGCCAGCTCGCGCGCGGGCGGGAGGACCTTGATCCCGAGGTCGCCGTCGCCGGCGCCGAGGTAGCGCTCGACCGCGCCCGCCTGGTCCGCGCAGAGCGCGAACGTCGCCCGGGCGAGCCGCAGCTCGCGCAGGACGTCCGCCTTGAAGTTCGCGAGCGAAGCCGCCGCCTCCGCCGGCGCGAGGTCGTGCGGCAGGTAGCCGGCGCAGGGCAGGCACGGCTCCGGGCCGAGCGCGGCGTCGCAGAACGCGAGCTCCGCCGGCGGGACGCGGAAGTAGATGAGGCAGGTCGTCCAGTAGTCGTGCAGCGTCACGACCGCCGGGACGTTCTCCTCCGCCGCGCGCGCGACGAGGTCGCGCGAGAGCCGCAGCCAATGGTGCACGTGGACGACGTCGGGGCGCAGGCGGCGCACGAGGGCCCCGAACTCGCGTCCGACGGCCGGCGCGAAGCTCGACTGCCAGTGGCCGACGAACCCGTCGCCGCGGTGGAGGCGGATCACCGGGATGCGTTTTCCGCTCGCGGGGTCGACGTCCTCCTCCTCCGTCGTGTGGAAGCTCCGACCCGAACGGCTGCTTCCCGCGACCACCGTCACCTCGTGCCCGGCGCGCAGGAGCCCGCGCGCCAGGGCCTGCACCGCGTGCTCCGTCCCGCCGCACGACTCCGGCGGATAGCCGTGCAACGCGAGGAGCACCTTCAACGGCGTTCAGATCCGGGCCGGGCCGACCTCGCCGGGAAGAGGGCGCATACGGCTAGCCGAGCAGGTCGGCCACCACGGACTTCTCGTGCTCGAGCTCCGCGATCGTCCCGTCGAGCTTCTCCTTCAGGAAGCCCTCGAGCGGCAGACCCTGCACGATCTCCCAACCGCCCGCGCCGTCGGAGCGCACCGGGAAGGAGCTGATGAGGCCCTCGGGGACGCCGTAGGAGCCGTCGCTGCGGACGCAAACCGAGCGCCACTCGCCGTCGGGCGTCGCCGTGGAGAGGTCGCGCACGTGATCGACGAGGCCGTTGGCGGCCGAGGCCGCGCTCGAAAGCCCGCGCGCCGCGATGATCGCCGCGCCGCGCTTCTGCACGGTCTCGAAGAACTCGCCCTGGAGCCAGCCGAGGTCCCCGATCGCCTCGTCGCCCGGCTTTCCGTCGATCGTCGTGTTGTGGTAGTCCGGCACCTGCGTCGACGAGTGGTTGCCCCAGATCAGCGTGTTTCTCACCGCGGTCGTCGCCACGCCCGCCTTCGCCGCGAGCTGCGCCTGCGCGCGGTTCTGGTCGAGGCGCGTCATCGCGGTGAAGCGCTCGTTCGGCACGTCGGGCGCCGAGTGCATCGCGATCAGGCAGTTCGTGTTGCACGGGTTGCCGACGACGGCGACGCGCACGTCGCTCGCCGCGTGGTCGTTGATGGCCCGCCCCTGGCCGGTGAAGATCGGGCCGTTCTCCCGGATGAGGTCGTTGCGCTCCATCCCCGGCCCGCGCGGCTTGGAGCCGATCAGGAGGGCCCAGCTCGCGTCCTTGAAGCCTTCGTCCGGGTCGCTGGTGAGCACCATGTCGGAGAGGAGCGGGAAGGCGCAGTCCTCCAGCTCCATCGCGACGCCCTGGAGGGCCGCCATCGCTTTCTCGTGGGGGATCTCGATCATCTGGAGCACGACGGGCCGGTCGGGGCCGAACATCTGGCCGCTGGCGATGCGGAAGCAGAGGGCGTAGCCGATCTGTCCGGCCGCGCCGGTGACGGCGACGCGAAGGGGTGCCTGGCTCATGGGGGGCGTCTTCTTTAAGGAAGGGGGGACCGGAGGTTCGAAGTTTGGGGGATTATATACTTGACGCAGGGGGCCGGGCGACCTAGACTGGCTTCCATGAGGTCAGGAACCCCCCTTCTTCCGCTTCTCGCCCTTCCGGTCAGCCTCCCGTACCTCGCGCTTGATCTCCTCCCGAACGTCCTTCGGGAAGAGCCTCCGAAGGGCCTGGGCATCCGTCAGCTCGCCGGCCGGCTTCTTCCGGCTGGGGCGCTTCTTCTTCTTGGGTTCCGCCATCGCTAGGAGTCCTCCCATGCCGACCAAGAATATCGACCTGCCGGAACTGATCGAGCGCTTCTCCTGCGAAGAGAAGTGCCATGAGTACCTGGAAGAGCTGCGCTGGCCGGACGGCGTCGAGTGCCCGCGTTGCGAGGAGCCGACCACCATCTCGCGCATCGTGAAGCGGCGTCAGTTCGAGTGTGACTCATGCGGCTACCAGTTCTCCGTTCGGGTTGGGACGGTCCTCCAAGACTCTAAGCTCCCGCTCTGGAAGTGGTTCGTGGCGATCTTCCTGCTCGTCCAGGCGCGCAAGGGGATGAGCGCCAACCAGCTCAAGCGGACGCTGGGCGTCTCCTACAAGACCGCGTGGTTCCTGTGCCATCGGATCCGGCACGCGATGGCCGCGCTGGTCGAGAACCCGCTGTCCGGCATCGTCGAAGTGGACGAGACGTTTGTCGGTGGGAAGGTGCGCGGCAAGGGTCGCGGCTACACCGGGAACAAGGCGATGGTGGTCGGCGCGATCGCGCGGGATGGAGCCGTGCGCCTCAAGGTGCGGAGCAAGGCCGACCGCAAGACCCTCCACGCCT
>JANQEJ010000032.1 GCA_028278425.1 Planctomycetota bacterium
GCCTCATCGAAGAGGCGAATCGCTTCGTCGAGAGCCCCCTGGTCGCGCTTGATCTCAGCGAGCTGCGCCAGGGCGCCGATGGAGCTCGGGTCGACCTGCAGGGCTCGCTGCGTGAGATGCTCCGCCTGGCTCACTCGGCCTTCCAGGCGCTCGAGGTCGCCGAGGTTGAGTAGCGCGTCGGCGTAGTCGGGGTCCAGCTCCAGCGCGCGCTCGAACTCCGCGCGTGCGCGCTCGACCTGTCCCTGCGCCAGATGCATCCGCCCGAGGTTGGCATGCAGCTCGGGCGAAGACTCCTCGCCGGCCGTCGAGCTCTCCCGCTCTCCGCCGCCAACGTATCCGAGCGCCCGCAGCGCCTGGAGCTGTCGCTCGGTCTCCTCCGGGTCGACGGCCTCGTCAGCCTCCGCCCCCTCGCCGGCCCCGCGGCCGTCCTCATAGGTGTCGACGTATCCGACCGGGTGGTCGATCAAAAACGAATGCTCGAAGGTCCGCTCGAGGACCTTGCCCGCCATGTCCTCGGCGACCGGGAACCCCAGGTAGTAGAGAAGCGTGGGCGTGATGTCGAGAACCGACGCTCCGGCGACCTCCGCACCACGCCGTATGTGAGGTCCTGCGGCGATGAAGATGCCGTGGGTCTCGTGGTCGAGGTGCGCCTTGTTGACGTCGACGACGGCTTCGCTGCGGATCCGCCGCTCGCCGCTCTTGAAGCCGTGGTCCGAGAGAACGAACACCGCGGTCTCCTCGAGGTCGATCTTCGACAGCAGCCGGCCGAGGAGCTCGTCCTGGTGCCGGTACCACTCGAAGACGACGTCGCGAAAGCGCTCGTAGCGCGCCTCGTCGACCCACTCCAACCGCGGTGGCGCGAACTTGATGAACAGGTGGGAGAGGCTGTCGACCTGCACGAAGTAGACCATGAAGAGGTCGTACGGACGCTCCAGCAGAAGCTCCGCGGCGGCGGTGTAGCCCTCGGCGGTCGCCGCGTACTGCTGGAAGAGGTGTACCGGGTTGAGGGGGTCCGGCTCGTGGCCGGCCGCCGCCGGGAGCATCAGGCGCTCGTACTGCTCCGGCGTGAAGTG
>JANQEJ010000033.1 GCA_028278425.1 Planctomycetota bacterium
CGCTCGCGGTCCTCACGCGTCAAAGCGGCCCGAGGACGGGCCACTTTTCCGCGGGCTCGCGCAGCCGCGCTCGCGGGGCGGCGCTGAGGGAAGAAACGAAGCCGGCAAGCTTCCCCGCACCTCCGTCCCGAACGGAGCCGAGCGCCGCCCCTTCCACCTGATCGACCTAGGCGAGAGCGTCACCGACCGCACCGCAGCGTTCCGGCGAGACGGAAGCGAGCGCGCTCCTCCCGACCGACCGCGGCGAGCGGAGCGGCGCGACCTCCGGCCTACTTCCCCAACACGTCGAGCCCGACCCGCTCGACCAAGGTCTCCCGGTACGCCTCCGACTTCTTCTGCTGCATGTGCTCGAGCGGGTTGAAGTCGTCCGTGATCACGAACGCTCCCTCGGTCGGCACGTCGAAGGCGAAGTCGGCGAGCCAGCCGGCCGGCCGGCCGCCTTCCGAGCCGCCGACCGCTTCGAGGTCGATCGGCTGGTCGGAAGCGAAGAAGAGCACGTCGCAGAGCTCCGCGTCGGCCACGGCCAGCACCTCGATCTCCGGGAAGACCTCGGCCATGGTCGCCTCGATCGCAGCGAGCGCTTGGGCGCCCTCTCCCCGCGTGAAGCCGAAGAAGTTGAGCGCCAGGATCCCACCGGGCCGCATCAGCCCGCGCAGCTCCTCGATGACCTCGAGGCTCAGGAGGTGCGACGGCACCGACCCGCCGGTGAAGCAGTCGTGGAAGATGAAGTCGTACTCCGTCTCAAGCCGGTGGATCTCGTACCGCCCGTCGCCGACGATCAGCTCGCCAGTGGGCTCGAAGCCGAAGTAATCGCGCGCGGCGTCGGCCACGGCCTGATCGATCTCGATGCAGTCGGTTACCACCCCGTGCTTCGCGAGGTCCCGCGGCAGGAAGCCGCCGCCGAGGCCGACCAGGAGCGCGCGGGTGCCGCCGGGACGCATCTCCGGCACGGCGCCGAGGATGTCGAGGTAGGGCAGGATCGGCCGGCCGCTGTCGATCTGCACCGCGCTGATTGTCGACGAGTCGGACATCAGCCACCGCACGTTGCGCTCCCGGTCGTCGACGACGCGCACGCGCCCGTAGGGGCTCTCCGTCTCGAAGACGAGCGTCTGCGCGGTGGGCGCGCCGGAGCGGCCGTCCATCACGATCGCGAAGACGACGATCGCGCCGGCGACGACGAAAGGGTGGAGCGAGACGCCGGCCCCGGTGTTGCGGCGCTCGAGCACCACCAAGAGCACCGCGAGGAGGAGCAGTGCGCCGCTCAGGCCGAAGAGGATCGTGCGCGAGCCGATCGTCGGCAGCAGGAAGAACCCGAAGAGCAGCGTCCCGACCACGCTCCCGATCGTGCTGACGGCGTAGACGTTGCCCGACGTCTTGCCGACCACCGCCAGCCGCTCGGTCGACCGCTGGATGACGAGCGGCCCGACCATGCCGAGGAGCATCAGCGGAAAGAAGAACAGGATCAGCGCGCTGGTGAACGCGCCCCCGCGCAGGCCGAGGGCGTTGGTGGCCTCGAGCACCGGCTTCGCCGCCGGCGGGATGAGCGCGCACAGGAGCCCCGCGAGCCCGACCGCGTGCGCGATGCGGAAGCGCGGCGCGCGGTCGGCGAGCCGACCGCCGACCCCGTAGCCGACCGCCAGCGCGATCATCGCCACGGAGATCAGCGAGGTCCAAACGTACAGGCTGACGCCGTAGAACGGCCCGATGATCCGCGTGCCGAGGAGCTCGAGGATCATGACCGCCGCGCCGGTGAGCGACGCCGTGCCGTACAGGATCTGACGGTCGACCCCTCCGGTCCCGGCGGCCGGGGCTTCGCTTTCGGCGTCTTCTTCGTTGGCCATCGCGGAACCCTATCCTTCCGATGTCCCGTGCGAAGGGCAACCTTCCGCGGTCTACTAGACGCGCCGCGTTCCCCCCTGCATGAGCCGCAAGAAGCCGATCCTCACCGCCTCGCCGCCGGCGCCGATCGATCTCAACCCGCGCGACGATCCGCCGCTCGACTTCCCGGACAAGGGCCTCGCGGAGATGACGCCGGCGGACTACGGCACGCTCGGCTTCCAGTGCGGGCTGGAGGTGCACCAGCAGCTCCTGACGGAGCGCAAGCTCTTCTGCCGCTGTCCGGCGGGCATCCGGAGCGCGCGCGTCGACCTCGAGGTGCTGCGCCACATGCGCCCGACGCTGTCGGAGATGGGCGAGTACGACGGCACCGCTCTGATGGAGTTCAAGACGCGCAAGGACGTCGTCTACCAACTCGACCGCGACACGGCGTGCACGTACGAGATCGACGACACGCCGCCCTTCCCGATCGACGAGGAGGCGGTGCGGATCGCGCTCCAGATCGCGCGGCTTTTCGGGCTCGGCACCGTGTCCGAGCTCCAGGTCATGCGCAAGCAGTACCTCGACGGATCGATCCCGACCGGCTTCCAGCGGACGACCATGATCGGCCTCGGCGGCGCGATCCCGCTGCGCGGAAGCGAGCTGGGGGAGGGACGCGAGCTCCGGGTGCGGCAGCTCACGCTCGAGGAGGACGCCTGCCGCGAGGTCTCCGACGTCGGCCACCGCGTCGTCTTTCGTCTCGATCGTCTGGGCACGCCCCTGGTCGAGACCGTGACCGAGCCGGACCTCCTCACGCCGAACGACGTGGAGCTGGGCGGTCGCCTGCTCGCGCGGGTTGCGCGCGCGAGCAGGAGCGTGCGCCGCGGTCCGGGCGCGGGCCGCCAGGACGTCAACGTGTCGATCGCCGGCAGCCGGCGCGTGGAGCTCAAGGGCGTCTGCCGGCACCGCGGCCTGCCGCTGCTCGTCCACAACGAGGCCTTTCGCCACCTGAACCTGGTGCGCATCCGCGCGGAGCTCCGGCGCCGCGGCGTCGACGCGAGCCTGTTCGCCTTCGACCCGGGCGAGTCGGCGCTCGCCTCGCCGTTCGTCGTCGACGCGTCGTCGCTGCTCCGCTCGGCGAGCTACCGTCCGGTGGAGCGGGCGCGCGAGCGCGGCGAAGCGGTCTGGGCGGTGCGGCTCGCGGGCTTCGGCGGCCTGCTCAAGCATCCAACGCAGCCCGGCCGGACCTTCTCCCACGAGCTCGCCGAGCGCGTGCGCGTCATCGCCTGTCTCACGTCGCGCATCTTTCTCATCAACAGCGACGAGCACCCGCTCGCGCGGAGCGCCTGGCAAGCGGTCGGCAAGGCGCTCAACGCGGAGATGGGCGACGCGCTCGCCTGCGTGTTCGGTCCGGAGGAGGACGTCGACACGGCGGCGTGCGAGATCCTCATCCGCTGCGCGGACGCGTTGATCGGCGTGCCGTCGGAGACGCGGCAGACCTTCCCGGACGGCACGACCGG
>JANQEJ010000041.1 GCA_028278425.1 Planctomycetota bacterium
GCTCGCGGGGCGGCGCTGAGGGAAGCGACGACGCCGGCAAGCTCCCCCGCACCTCCGTCCCGAACGGAGCCGAGCGCCGCCCCTTCCGCATGAGCGACCGCGGCGAGAGCGTCACCGACCGCACCGCAGCGGTGCGGCGAGACCGAGGCGAAGCCGCTCCACCCGAACGGTTGCGGCGAGGCTCTCGCCTTCCTTAGGGAACCGACCGCCGTCAGACCGCTTCTACCGCCACTCCGCGATGAACACGTTCGTCTCGCCCGCCTTCGTTCCTCCGCGGTTCGACGCGAACGCCAGCCACCGGCCGTCGCGGCTGAACATCGGGAACGAATCGAAGCTCGCCTCGGTCGTGATGCGCTCGAGGTTTCCGCCGTCCACGTCGATCGCGTAGAGGTCGAAGTTGATTCCGTCCGCCATGTCGGCGTCGTGGTGGTTCGTCGAGAAGATGATCCGCGAGTCGTCGGGGAAGAAGTATGGCGCCCAGTTCGCGCTGCCGAGGTCCGTCACCTGCCTGCGGTTCGATCCGTCGACGTCGACCACGTAGATCTCGAGCGAGTGCGGCCGGATGAGCCATCGCGAGAGGAGCTCCTTGTACTGCGCGTGCTCCTCGGCCTCGTTCCCTTCCGTGAACTCGGTGGCGCGGAAGACCAGCCTCTTCCCGTCGTGGCTGAAGAACGCGCCGCCGTCGTAGCCGATGCGGTCGGTCACCTGGAACAGGTCGGATCCATCCAGATTGCAGGTCCAGAGCTCGAGGTCGCCCGAGCGCGTCGACGTGAAGACCATCCGGTCCCCCTGCGGCGAGACGGTCGGCTCCGCGTCGTAACCCCACAGGTTGGTCAGCCGCCGGACCGCGCCGGTGCGCAGGTCCCGGGTCCAGATCTCGTACTCCGGCCAGATCGGCCAGACGTAGCCCATGCTGCGGTCCACCTCGGGCGGCCCGCCGGGCATCTGGGCGTGGGTGGACGAGAACACGACGCTCTCGTCGCCCGGCAGGAAGTAGGAGCACGTCGTCACTCCGACGCCGCTCGAGAGCTGCGTCAGCGCCCCCGTGGCCGCATCGGTGACGTAGATCCGGTCGTGGTCGACGCCGTCGTCCGGGTTGCGGCGCTGCAGCACGAGCCGCGACGCGTCCGAGCTGAAGTACGCCTCGGCGTTCTCGCCGCCGCTCGTGATCTTCCAGAGATGGGCGAAGTGCTCTTCGCCCTCGCGGATCAGGTGGTCGGCGGGCTCGGCGCCTGGGATGGGGCAGACCGGCGGCTCGGAGGAGCCGGCCGACGCGCAGGCCGCGAGTGGAAGGAGAAGCGCCGCGAAGAGTCGATACGGGTGCATGGCGCGGACCTTAGCATCCACCGTCCTCCGCCTTCCAGCGGCCGGGCGGAGGCACCGGCTCGTAACCGCCCTTGGAAAACGGCTGGCAGCGCAGGATCCGCCAGCAGCCGAGAAGCGAACCCTTGACAATCCCGTGGACGCGAATCGCCTCTTCGGTGTACGCGCTGCACGTCGGCCGGAAGCGGCACGTCGGCGGCGTCCACGGCGAGATGAAGCGGCGGTAGAAGCGGATCGGGAGCGTGAAGACCGCCCGCAGGAGCCTCATCGCTCCGCCTTCTCCCGGTAGCGGCGCCAGGCCTTGGCGGTGAGCTGGCGCAGCTCGCGCCGCGTCGCTTCGAGCTCCGGTTCCACCCGCGGCACCGAGCCGATCACGACGACGTCGAGCCCCGCGGGGAGCTCGTGCTGCTCCAGGCGGAAGGCCTCGCGGAAGACCCGCCGCACCCGGTTGCGGCGCACCGCCTTCTTCCACACCGCCCGGCCGACCGACAGGCCGAGCCTGGAGTGGGGGAGCCCGTTCGGCGCCACCGCCACCGTCATCAGCGAGCCGCGCGCGCGGCTCCCCTCGCGGTAGACGCGTCGGAAGTCGCGCGTGCTGACGACGCGCATCGCGCGCGGAAAGCGAAACCGGGTGGTCATGGAGTGGGGGAGTCTAGCCCGGGGAGTCCGGTACCGGAGCGATCCACCGCGCAACGACGAGAAGTCCTGCAACCGGCAAAAGAATGTGTTGGTGCCGATGAGGCGCCTCCACGGATACGGTTGAACCTCCGGACGGCGCCCCCATCCGGCCCAGGGTCGCCCCAACAGCGAGGTCCGTAATGCGGAAACGGAACGAGCCGATGCGAGGAGGCGGGAAGTGCCGGCGCTCTCGTGGGAGAACGGCGTCGAAGACCAGGACGGACCGCCGGGACGAGCTCTCCGAGGAGACGGTTCAGGCCTTTGACGACTACGTGAAGGACCTTCGAACGCGCCTCATGGTCTGGATGGAAGACAACAACGTCTCGCAGGCGGCGTTCGCCGAGCTGCTCGGCTACAAGACGCCGTGGACGATCAATCGGTTCGTGGACGACGAGCTCAAGCTCGACCCCACCAACGACAACCACCGCGGCCTGCTCGAGCGAATCGAAGGGAAGCTCTTGAAGCCCAATCACCCCAGCCTCTACGTCGACGAGAAGGTCCACGAGCAGGGCCCCGAGGAGGTCAAGGTGACGGCCCATCGCCTGAGACTCGAATGGGCGCTCGAGAACTTCCAGAAAGGGAGGTGCGTCCAACAGATCGAGCCCGAGATACAGGACGCGCTGAACTGGACGTGGGACCAGGCTCGAGCCAAGGTCCGCATGTGCATCAACGCCCTCGCCGACGTCGGCGACGGCTTCTGCCAGGTCATCGACACGAAGAACTGGACCTGCATGAGCGAGGGGTTGCGCACGAGGCGCACGGAGGAGGTGCGGAGCCTCGCCGACCTGGCCGCGAAGGGGTTGCGCCACTTCAGCACCCACCCCGCGTTCTCCGTCATGATCGAGAGCTACCGGAATCGCGCGCTGGCCGCCTCGGGGATGATCGGGGTCCTCGACTCGAACACGGCGCCATCGGATCCGGAGACGTTTGCGGAGGGCATGTCCGGGATGGTGGACGTCGTGAGCCTCGACGAGCCGACGGAGGCCGCCGTGGACCGCTTTCGCCTCGGAAGGGTGGAGGGACCGCTCAACAACCCGATGCGATCGGCGTTGCGGGACTTCTTCTTTCTCGTCGACCGTTCCCTCGAACACGACCTGCCGGGAGCGGCGGGGTGGGCCCAGCAAACCCTCGGCCTCTACGACGTCTGGCCCGCCAACGTCTACCACACGGTTCTCCGCAGAATCCAAGGCCACAAGTTGAAGCCTGTTCTCCGCAAATACATGCCCGAATACTTCACCGACCTCTCCGAGGAAGAAGCTCAATGAGAAACCTTCGAGCCTGGATCGGGATTGGCCTCCTCGCCGTCCTCGGTGCGCCGCGGGGCGACGCCGGGGCCGACGCGGCCGGAGGTGTCCTGTCCTTCGAGACGATTCACGTCAGCTTCCGATGGAACGACTCCGCCGGTCAGGAGATCGGCCTGTCGACGCCCCGAGGCCGCGAGTCCGCCGCTCTCCTCGGCGTCGGACGAAACGGGTCCGTCGCCCTGGCGATCGACCTCGGCGGTCGTACCACCGTCGCCATCCTGAGGCCGGTTCCCGGACGCCCGTTCCTGCTCGAAGGAACGGTTGCGGAGATACCGGGTTCGGTCGCCTGGGGGATTCGTTCCCCGCGTGGGCTGGAGATCGCCATCTGGATACCCGCGTAGCGCGGCGGGTTGCCGCGCGACGCGCTGAGGCGACGGCCTAGCGGACGAAGGTCGCCGGCAGCGGCGCGGCGCCGGACCGTTCGAAGAGGCGCCGCTCCAAACCGGCGCCGACCCGCAGGCCGTTGCGGCAGCGCAGGCGAGCGAGCGCCGCGAGCAGCGAGCGCCGGCGCGAGCGCTCGGACGGCCGCGGCCGCTCGTAGGCCATCGGGATCACGTAGTCGATCAGCGCGCCCACCCAGCGCTCGTCCGCCGGCGAGAGCCAGGGCAGCGCGCCCTTGCGCCGGGCGAGGTCGGAGCGGTAGCGCTGGAGCTCGTCCAGCGTGCGGGGAACCGCCGCCAGGTGCTCCAGGGCTTCGGCGCCGAGCGTGGTGCGGGGCACGATCTGGTACATGCGCGGCTGGAGGCGCACCAGCGGCGAAACGCTCGCGAGGCGGTCCGCGAAGCGGAGCGAGACCCTCCGGTCCTCCTCGGTCTCGTCGGGCACGCCGAGGAGGAGGTTCTGCGTCGTGCGAACGTCGCGTGACGACAGGCGCTCGGTCAGCTCGAGGGCTTGCTCGACGGTGTGCCGCTTGCCGAGCCTGCGCAGGAGCGCGGGCGAGCCGGTCTCCACGCCGAGCTCGATGCGCCAGCAGCCGGCCGTCTTGAGGCCGTCGAGCTCCGCGTCGGTCCAGTCGGAGAGGTCGCACACCGACGAGAGCGCGAACCAGCGGAAGCCCGGGCGGCGGGCGCGCAGCTCGGCCAGACCCTCGACGACGTCGCGGGCGCGCTTTCGGTGGTGGAAGAAGTCGAGCTCGCCGAACATCACCTGCTCGACGCCGCGCTCGCCGGTGACGAACCGCACGGCGTCGAGGATCGCGCTCGCGGGGAACACGCCGTACGGGGAGCGCTCGTCGAAGCAGAAGGGGCAGTGCTTGGCGCAGCCCGCGCCGGTCGCCACCTGGAGCGCCTGCTCGTCGTTGTCGAAGATCAGGGGCTCTACGTGGCGGTAGCGCGCGAAGTCGAGCTGCCGGAGCGGCGCGTACCACTCCGCGCGCAGCGGCCCGCGCGGCGGCGGCGGGTTGCTGCGGAAGCGGCCCTCGCGCCAGGAGGACACGCCGTCGACGTCGTCGACCGGCTCGCCCGCGAGCACGGCGTCGGCGAGGGCCGGCACGACGATCTCGCCCGGCTCGGAGACGACGCCGTCCACCCGCCCCTCGAGCGCGAGCCCGTCGACGTCGATCAGCGGGAAGAACCCGCCGCCGACGAAGCGCGGTGGGGCGCCGGGGGCGGCGAGCACCGCGAGGAAGCGCTCGATCCCGGGGATCTGGGTCCCCGGGTACATCTCGCCGCACCAGGCGATGGCGAGCGTCGCGTCGCGCTCGAGCCACTCCGGGGCCGGCGGCCCGTCGTGCGCCTCCTCGTGGAAGAGCACGTCGTGGCCCGCGTCGAGCAGCGCCCCGAGCAGCGGCAGCGCGCGGTAGGGGAAGCGCTGCGGACGGTCCGTGGGCTCCAGCCACTGCGGCTGGAAGACCAGCACGGTGCCCCGCGGGGACCGTGATGTGCGCAAGACCTGCATCGCTACGGTCGGCCCCCTTCGTCCCCGGCCGATCGTAACCGCAGCGCTGAAATCACGCCCTCCCGGAGCCCGACGCGGGGCGCCCAACCCAGCTCCCGGCGCGCCCTGGCGTCGTCCACCGTGCGCTCGACGAGCGCGGCCGGCGCCTGGTGCCAGGGGATCGGGGGGCGTGCAAGGGCGCGCGTGCGCTCGACCCAGGCGTCGGGAACCGCGCCTTCGAGCGGAAGGTCGGCGGGGACTTCGAAGAAGAGCGGCGCGACGCCGAGCGCTTCGCCGACGACGCCGGCGACCTCGACGGCGCGCACGGGAGCGGGGCCGGCCACGTGGAAGACCGCGCGCCCGCGGAAGCCGGCGCCCGCGGCGCCGATCAAACCGCGCGCGAGGTCCGCCGCGTGGACCAGATCGCGCAGCGCGCCCCCCGACGGGTCGAGCGGAATGGCGCGGTGGCGCACGGCGTGCTCGAGCTCCGGCAGGTAGTGGCGGTCGCCCGGCCCGTAGACCGCGGGCGCGCGCACGACCATGCCGCCCGCCGCGAGCACCCGGTCCTCCGCGCGCTCCTTGGACCGCGCGTACGGCGAGCCGCCGCCGCGCGGGTGCGTCTCGACCGCGCGCACGAGCGGCCCGTCGCGGTAGACCGCCACGGTGCTGACGAAGACGAAGCGCGCGACCCCGGCGCGACGGGCCTCGTCGAGGAGCGCGCGCGTGCCCGCCGCGTTCGTGCGCTCGACGCTCGCCGGATCGCCGTCGGTCAGCGCGGCGGCGTGGACCACGGCCGTGCACCCCCGGCACGCGCCCGCGAGGCTCGCCGGCTCGTCCAGGTCTCCGCGCACGAGCTCCGCGTGGGCGAGCTCCGGACGGCGCGCGGCGGCCGACGGGTCGCGCACCAGGGCCCGCGGCCCGGCGCCGTCGGCGACGAGCGCCGCCGCGACGTGCGCGCCGACCAGGCCGGTCGCGCCGGTGACGAGGGTGGGGCCCAAGCGCCGAGAACGTAGCATTCCCCTTCGCGCCGGCCCCTCGAAAGGGGACGATGGCGTCCGCATGGAGGCGGAGGGGGAAGGGAAGCACGCCGGCGGCCGCTTCGAGCTCCACGCGGCCTTGGACCCGGCACGGGTGCTCGGGAGCTGGCCGCGCTCCACCGGCGACGAGGTGCGGGCGGCGCTCGCGGCGTGCGCGCGGGTCGGGCCTGAGTGGAACGGCGTCGACGTCGAGCGCCGCCGCGCCATCGCGCTCGACGCCGCCGACCGGCTCGAGCGCGACCGGGAGGGCGTCGCGCTCCTCGCGGCGCTGCTGGGGGTCGAGCCGCCCGAGCTCGCGTCGCAGACCGACGCGCTGCGCGACCGCGTGGCGTCGCGCCTGGACGTGTCGCCGGCTTCGCCGGGCGCGACGCTCATCGTGCTCGACTGGACGGAGCTCCTCTTCGGCACCGCGGTCGCCGTGCTGCGGACCCTGGTCTCCGGCCGCGTCGCGCTCTTCTTCGCGGACGAGCGCGTGCCGGTCGTCGCGGACCGGACCGTCCTGGCCCTCGAGCAGGCGGGGCTTCCCGCCGGCGCGCTCGCGGTCGTCCACGGCGCGTGCGAGGACGCCCTCGCGACCGCGCTCGCCGCGCCCGAGGTCGTCGCGGTCACCGCTTCCGGTCCCGCGGAGCGCATGGGCCAACTGAGGGAGCTCGCGGCGGAGCCCGACCTCGAGCTCGCCCTGCACGTCCCCGGCCACCGGACGGTGCGGATGGAGGCGGGCGACGATCCCGCCGCCCTCGCGGCCGAGGTCGTCGACGCGGCTTTCGGGCGCGCGCGCACGCTCTCGGGACAGCTCCCCGGTCGGGTCGGCGCCGTGGTTTGCCCGCCGCGCCGTTTCTCCGCCTTTACCGAGGCGTTGCTCGACGCCCTGCGCCGGAACGACGACGTGCGCCACCCCGTTCCTTCGATCGACCGCGACGCGCTCGAGGCCGTTCAGGCGGCGTGGAACCTCGGCCTCGACGAGGGCGCCACCCTGATCCACGGCGGCGAGCTGCTCCGGAACGCCGCGGCGCCGACGGTGTTCACGAACGTCGAGCCGGCGATGGAGCTCGCGCGCAACGTCGTTCCCGGGCCGCTGCTGCGCCTCCTGCGCGCTGCGGAGCCGGAGACCGGGGAGGAGGGCTGAAGAGGTCCGCCCGGGCCGCTAAAATAGCCCGGTTCGTCCCCGTCCGCCTTCCCTTGGGCGGAGGGTCCCGAAGCGCCGAAAAGAGCTCCCCATGATCCACGCCGACGAAGTCCACGCCGTCCTGTCCCGCCACCAATTGGTGGACGGGTACCCCCTGGTCTTCGATCTCGAGGGCTCGCACGGCGTCTGGCTGCGCGACGCGAAGAGCGGCGAGGAGTTCCTGGACGCCTTCACGTGCTTCGCCTCCTGGCCGGTGGGCTACAACCACCCGATGCTCCGGGATCCGGCCTTCGAGGCGGAGCTTCTGCGGGTGGCCCGGACCAAGCTCGCGAACTCGGACCTCTACACCGCGGAGATGGCCGCCTTCGTCGACGCCTTCGGCTCGCGCGTCACGCCGGCGGGCTTCCCGCACCACTTCTGGGTCTCCGGCGGCTCGCTGGCGGTGGAGAACGCGCTCAAGACCGCCTTCGACTGGAAGGCGCGCAAGCTCGGGCGCACGAGCTTCGACGCCGACGCGGACGACCTCGTCGTGCTGCACTTCAACGAGGCGTTCCACGGGCGCTCGGGCTACACGATGAGCCTGACGAACACCGTGCCGGACAAGATCGGTCTCTTCCCGAAGTTTGCGTGGCCGCGCGTGCACAACCCGGCGATCGAGTTCGACCTCGACGGCGGCGTCGCGAACGACGTCGAGGCGGAGGAGCGCCGCGCCATCGAGGAGGTTCGGGAGGCCTTCCGGCAGTACAAGGGCCGCATCGCCGCGATCCTGATCGAGCCGATGCAGGGCGAGGGCGGCGACAACCACTTCCGCCCGGAGTTCCTGTCCAAGCTGCGCACCTTCGCCGACGAGGAGGAGGCACTCCTGATCTTCGACGAGGTGCAGACCGGCTTCTTCGGGAGCGGCAAGGCCTGGATGTGGGAGCACGCCCAGGTCGCCCCCGACGTCGTCGCCTTCGGCAAGAAGACGCAGGTGTGCGGCATCTACGCCTCGGAGCGCGTCGACGAGGTCGAGGACAACGTGTTCCGGCTCTCCTCGCGCATCAACTCGACCTGGGGCGGCAACCTGGTGGACATGGTCCGCTGCCGCCGCTTCATCGAGATCATCGAGGCGGAGAACCTCGCCGACCGGATCGCCGAAGCCGGCTGCAAGACCGTTGGTGGGCTGCGGACGATCGCGAAGGAGAAGGGCGGCTTCACCAACGTCCGTGGGATCGGCTCGCTCGTCGCCTTCACGCTCGAGAACCCCGAGACGCGCGACCGCATGATCGACGCGCTCTACGAGAAGCGCGTCATCGCGCTGAAGTCCGGACCGCGGTCGATCCGCTTCCGCCTACCGCTCGTCATCACGGCGGACGAGGTCGATCAGCTTCTCGAGCGCGTCGCCGCGGCGCTTCCCGCGGCGGTCAGGGCGTAGCGCGACTACGCGTGCGCGTGGCCCTCGTCGTGGCCGTGCTCGCCGCCGGTGTGGGCGATGGCGTTCGGGCCCGAGAGGTGCCAGAGGAACCAGGTGCAGAGCAGGATCTTCACCACGGTCTGCGCGTACTCCTGGAAGGTCCCGCCGCCCTGGACGAGGTTCCAGAGGGCGAACCAGCCGACCAGGAAACCGAGCCCGAGCAGCCAGAGCGCGAGACACCGCGCGAAGTTGTCGCCGAGCAGGAGCCAGATGGCCGCGTAGAGGTGCACGATGCCGACCACCGCGGCGGCCCAGAACGGCAGGGTGAAGTGCTCGCCGAACTCGAAGAACTCGGCCCCGAGGGAGCCGGTGAAGAAGCAGTAGATCGCCGAGACGGCGAACAGGAGCGAGGCGGCGAGGACGCTGGCGGGCGCTTTCATGGCGACCAGTGTGGGGGGGAGCGTGGCGCGGCTCAAGTCCGCAGTCGGACTCGCGGCGAACCCGGTTCGGAGCCCTCCGTGGGACCGCGGAGCTGGCGCGGGAAGCCATCGAGCACGGCTTGCGCTTCGCGCGGCGCCCGTTTCTCCTGGCGGCATGGACGGACAGGCCTGGCTCGACGACGTGTGGGACCGCTACCGCTACCACAAGGACCTCTGCGAGCGCGCCGCCGCGCAGGTTTCCGACGAGGACTTCTTCACGGTGCCCGGCGGCCTGCACGCGAGCATCGCGACGATCATGAAGCACGTGGGGGGGAACAATCGCTCGCGCTGGCGGAACTTCCTGACCGAGGACGGCGAGAAGCACGACCGCAACCGCGACACCGAGTTCGAGGTCGAGGGCGAGACGCGCGCGTCGATCCGGGCCCGCTGGGACGAGGGCTGGGCGATCGCCTTTGCCGAGCTCGAGGCGCTGACCCCGGACGATCTCGAGAAGACCGTCACCATCCGCGGCCAACCGCACTCCGTTCCGGCCGCGATCGAGCGCAACCTGAACCACGCGTCCTACCACACCGGGCAGATCGTCCAGCTCGCGCGCTACTTCGCCGGTGACGCCTGGGAGTCGCTCAGCGTTCCCCTCGGCAAGTCGGAAGAGCTGAACACGAAGATGCGCGAGCGGTTCGGTGACTGGTGGGCGAAGAACGAGTGACGCGGTAGGAGCGGGCATGGCTCTCGTCGGTGCTCGCCGCCGCGGTGTGCGAGGTGCCGTTTGGACCCAAACCCTGCTGGACGGCCGTGCCGGGGTTGCGGGCGGGGGCTTTCACCATCAGACTCGGTCGCGGGACCACGGCACGGGCCCGCTGGTTGCGCCACGAGGGAGACATCCAAGATGAAGAACAGTTGGTTCGCGACCCTCTACGTGTTGATCGCGCCGGTTCTTGACGCGCAGCGCAACGACATGCCGCTCAACAACGGAGCGGAGCTCCTCGTCGAGCTGTCGAACCCCACGGTCGGCGCGCCGCTCCTGGCCTCAAAGAGCGCCACGGACGATCTCTTCTGGAGGGTCTATTCGGGGGACCGCGTACTGTGCTACACGAGCCCGGCCGGCGCGTCGACCATGGTGATCGACGGCTACTGCGAGGGGATCTACGCGACGGACTGGTCTTCCCCTCCGGACTTCTACGATCGCCTTCATGGCCCCGCGCTGGCGTCGATCCTCAACCCGGGCAACAGGGAACCCGCGTTCTTTCAGCTCGGCTTCGCCACGGAAGTCCTCGTGAGCCTGGGGAACTGCGGGCTGCCGGACCCCTGTCTCTCCTTTCCCGCGCTCTGCGTGGGCGCTGCTCCGTCGTGTCCCTCCGGCGTTCCCGCCGGGGCGCCCGCGTCAAGCCTCCCCGAATCCGCCGGTGGCCAGGTCGTCAACGGGTGGCTCGTCGAAATCCAGATTCAGGGGGCGGGCATCGAGATTCCGTCCGACGGAACGGCCGCGTCGGACCACGCGGTCACCTACTTTCCGAAGGGCGGGATGAGCTCGCCCGGGCCATGTCCGCCGGCGGGGGACTACGTCTATCAGGCGAGCTACTCGACGGACGAGACCCAGGCGGACCGCCCCGCCACCGGAATCTCCGAGTTCAGCGGCCGGCAGGTCTCTCCGGGACCCCGGGTCCCGGATCCCGTGACGCACGCGCCGGCCGTCCACGTCACCTTCCGCGAACCCGTGCTCAACATGGTCGCCGACAGCGGAACCGGCTCGCTCGAGGTGAGCAAGAATGGAGGGGGCGCGCTCAACGCTTTGAAGCTGCCTACCTCCACGGGCTCGGCCCGGATCGCTTCGGAACTGCGGAGTGCCCGTGCGAGTCAGATCGACATCGCCTTCGTCGGGTCGTCCTTGACTCCTTTGTCCCATCCGGGCTTCCCCGTCTTCGGCGGGACCTGTTGGCTTCTGTTTCTTCCCGACGCCGTTACGACCTACACGGTCTCTGCTTGGACCGGCATGTTCGTGACGCTGAGCGCGACTCTCGCGTGCTCACCGCGGGACGATTTCGTGTTCAACGGCACGCCGCTTCCCGTTCCTGCGGGAGGCACGGGGCTCAGCCTGTACTCGCAAGGTTTCATCCTCCACACGGTCACGTTCACTTTCTCTAGCACCAACCGGGTCCGGACCTCGCTCCACTAGGCGTTCTCGCCGCCGAGGAGCACGACCTCGTAGGTGATCTCGCGTCCGGTCTCTTCGAACCACTCGTCGCCGGCGGCGAGCACGTCCTCGATCGGCGTGCCGGCCATCGCGGGGGCGAGGACGTCGCGCTGCTCCTGGTCGGCGAATCCTCGGATTGGCTCCTAGAACGCGCCGTCGAGAATCACGACCGCCGCCGGCTCGCCGAGGACGATCTGTCCGCTCGGCTGGGCGTAGCCGGCCTGGCCGAAGACCTCCTGCGCCTGGAGCGCGGGCGGGAGCGACGGAGTGGGGATCGAGACCTGGAGCGTGCCCGCCGCGTCGAGCGTGCCGGCCGCGAACACGAGGTAGGGCGGAGCGATGAGGACGCTTCCCTTGAGCGCGGGAAGGAAGAGGTTCGTCGCGTCGAAGCCGATGCCGACGAACGCCGGCATCAGCGCGGGGCCCTCGAGGTCGAGGACGACCGCCGCGCCTTCGCGGACGGGCGACGTCGCCGCCAGCGCGAGGTGACCGGTCGCGAGCAGCACGTTCACCGTTCCGCTTCCGACCGTCTCGGGACCGGGCGGGGCCGTCGCGCCGGAGCAGAAGCCGAACGAGGTCGAGTCGGTCCCTCCGGGGCCGCCGAGAATCGCGCTGTCGACGAGGTGCACGACCGACGCCGTGCCGAGGAACTCGACGCCCGGTCCGCCGGGGCCCGGCCGGCCGCAGGGCTTGGTCGTGCTGACCCCGCCGCCGCCGGTGCCGCCCTCGATGCGCACGCCGCCCGCGATCGCGACGGAGTCGTCGAGCCGCGCACCGGCGCCGCCGGCCGAGCCGGGCATCCCCGAGGCGCCGTCGAGGGCGCCGTAGCCTTTCCCGCCGGTGATCTCGGAGTCGTGCGCGTCGATGGCCGAGTCGACCGCGTCGAGGCCCGCTCCCGGCGGGATGGTGGTGATGAGGAAGGTGAATCCGCGCCCGCCCTTGAGGCGCGAGCCGGTGAGCGTGACGGAGGGCGAGCTCCGTACGGTCAGCGCCGCGGCTCCGAAGTCGATCGGCTCCACGTCGAGGTCTTCGAGCCAGATCGTCCCGGTGCTCGACGCGACCGTGAGCGGCGCGTCGAACCGCAGGCCGTGGAGGACCGCCCGTCCGTCGATCTGGGTCAGCGACGTCGCGGAGTCGACCACCGCGATCGCCCCGTCGTCGGCGGTGATCGTGATCGCCCGGTCCAGCGTGAAGCCGGAGTAGCTTCCGGACTTGACCAGAAGCACGTCGCCCGGCGCGGCCGCCGCGACGGCGGGCGGAAGGTCGGTGAAAGCGCCGCCGCCGGCCGCGTCGACGACGACGACCTGCGCGGCGAGGAGAGCCAGCAACATCGGACGCCTCCTTTCGGAGCTTCGATTGTAGGCGGGTTCGGCGACGCCGCTAGGTGCGTTCGCGGAGGCGAAGCTGCCCGCAGGCCGCGTCCGCCTCGAGCCCGCGCGACCAGCGCACGGTGGCGACGACGCCGGCAACGGCGAGGGCCGCGCGGAAGCGCTCGACGGCGTCGGGCGACGGCCGGCGGTACGCGTCGCCGGCCACCGGGTTGTAGGGGATCAGGTTCACGCCGGCCCGCCGGCCGCGCAGGCGCTCCGCGAGGCGCGCCGCGTGGCCGGGCGAGTCGTTCTCGCCGCCGAGGAGCACGACCTCGTACGTGATCTCCCGTCCGGTCTGCGCGAACCAGTCGTCGCCGGCGGCGAGCACGTCCTCGATCGGCGTGCCGGCCATCGCCGGGACGAGGACGTCGCGCTGCTCCTGATCCGGCGAGTGCAGCGAGATCGCGAGCTGGAAGGGCGGGCGCGTCGGCGCGATCGCGCGCAGGCGCTCCGGGAAGCCCACGGTCGACACCGTGACCTTGCGCGCGCCGAGGCCGAGCTCGTCGTGGACGACGCCGAGCGCCGCGCGCACCGCCTCGTAGTTCAAGAGCGGCTCGCCGATCCCCATCACGACGCTACGCGAGAGCGGGCCGACCGAGCGGCCGAGGAGGAACTGCTCGACGATCTCGTGCGCGGCGAGGTTGCGCTGGACGCCGAGGCGCCCCGAGGCGCAGAAGGGGCAGCCCACCGCGCAGCCGACCTGCGACGACACGCAGAGCGTCGCGCCGCGGCCCGTGTGACGCGAGGGGATGTGTACCGTCTCGACCGCGGCGCCGTCGGGAAAGCGCAGGAGGAGCTTCGTCGTCCCGTCGGGGGCGGTCGAGCGCGCGGCCACCTCCGCGGTCAGGATCGGGAGATCCGCCGCGAGCTTCGCGCGCAGCGAGGCGGGAAGCCCGGTCATCTCCGCGTAGTCGAGCACACCGCGCTCGAAGACCTCGCGGCGCGCGACCCGGGCGTGGAAGGGCTTGCCGCCGAGCTCGACCACGCGGCGCTCGGCTTCGTCGGGCGCGAGCGCGAAGAGGCTCACAGGGCCGCGACGGCGGCGCGCAGCTTGTCCGCCACCTCGGCCGCGATCCGGCGCGCGTCGTCGAGCGAGGGCGGGTTCGCGCCGCCGACCGCCCGGTGGCCGCCGCCGCCGTAGCCCTCCATGATCGCGCCGATGTCGACCGTCTCGCGCGGCGCGTTCCACGGGTTCTGGCCGGCGGAGACGTGGTACCCGGCGCGCGTCGGGATGACGCCGACCGAGTAGTAGGCCTTCGGGTGG
>JANQEJ010000054.1 GCA_028278425.1 Planctomycetota bacterium
CCGCACGCAGCGGACGACGATCTCGGGGCCGTCTAGAAGCTAAAGGGTCAGGACGTCTGCTTCGCTCCCGAACGTTAGCGCCCCGGTGCCGAGGTCCAGCCGCACGCTCGCCAGCGTTACCGTGATTCCCGCCGCCAGCGCTCCCGGCGCGAGGTTGATGCCCAGCGTGTAGAACCCGCCCGCGTCCGTCAGACCGGAGCCGAGCACGATCGGGTTGATCGGCACGCCGTTCACCTTGCTCGCGTAGAGCAGCGCGAAGTCGCCGGCGTTGCCGTGTGCGGCCATCTCAACGAGCGTGGCGGCCGCAGCCGAGAACCGCCGCGGAAAGACCTCGGTGCGGTCGATCAGGTCGTTCACCTTGAGCGCGCGCGCAATCTCGTTCGCCGGCGGGAAGGTGGCGAGCGTCGCGGGAACGCCGATCGCCGGGTCGACCAAGAGCCACTCGGCCGAAAAGAGCGTCGGAACGCGCGTCGCCACGTGTACGTCGCCGGTGCGCCGGTCGACGTGCAGGCCGGACAGCGTCAGCGATCCGGCCGTGATCGGCGTGAACGTGCCGCCGCTGAGCGAGTAGGCGTAGAGCGGATCGAAGAGGAAGTCGAACCCGCCGAGGTAGAGCCGGTCCAGCCCGTCGTAGTCGAGCCCGTCGATCTCGGTGGGGAGGCCCGTGAAGCTCAGGCTGGCGATCACCGTGCCCGGACCGGGCCCCGCGTCGAGGTCGTATTCGATCAGGACGTTGTCCTCGAAGGCCGTGCTCGTGCTCGTCGCGACCCAGCAGCGGTTCGTCGCGCGGTCGGTGGCGACGGCGCTCATCTTTCCCGGGTACGCGTCGACGTCCCACGGCGTGATCGTCCCGACGTGGCGTTCCACGTGCACGAGCCGGCCGGACTCGATCGCCATGACGCCCCCGTCGCGGTCGATCGCGAGGTCGAGCACGTCCGCGTCGCCGAGGTCGGCGATGACGATCTCGGCGGCGGCCGCGGTGCCCGCGAGCTGCACGACGCGCAGCGTTCCGGCCGCGCCCGGCGTTCCTCCGCCGCCGACGATCAGCCGGCCGGTCACCGGGTCGAAACCGCCGCTGTAGGCCTCCTGCGCGTCCGCGCTCAGGCCGGACACGGGCGTCAGCGCGCCCGTCGCGAGGTCGACGAGCACGACGCCGTTGCCCGTCGGGCTCGGCGACGTCTTGGAGAAGCGGACTCCGTGTCCGACGGGCACCTGAGCGGCGAGTGAGCTCGCGAGGAGAAAGACGACGAGGAGCTTCATGCTCCTCCAACCGTAACCGTCGCCGCTAATCACCGCCGTGCGCCTCGCCGTAGCCGAGGGCGCCCATGAGCCTCTCCTGCTCGTCGGTCCGTTCGTCGCCCAGGGTCGTCCGCGTCGGGTACTTCGCCCTCCAGCGCTCGAGCCGGCGCTTGAGGTGCTCCGTGGTGTCGGGATCGACGTCGACCAGGTTCTCGCGCTCAAGCCAGTCCGTGCGGATCCGGTAGAGCTCGTCGGTCGCCCCCGCCTTGCGCCCGTGCTCGGTGGGAACGATCAGCTTGTCGCCCGTGCGCACGTCGCGGATGGCCTGACTGTAGAGCACGTCGGAAAACACCGCGTGGCGCCAGTTGTAGGGGCGCTCGCCGCGGAGCAACGGTACGAGGCTGCGCCCGTGGAGCTCGTGGCGCGCCGGCACGTCGCACAGCTCGAGCAGCGTGGGGAAGAGATCGACGTTCTCCACCGGCAGCTCGACCAGGGTGCCCGCGGGCACGCCGGCGCCCCACAGGAGGAACGGCGTGAACACGGCCTCCTGATAGAGGTACGCGCCGTGCTGCTGGTAGAAGAAGTTCTCGAGCGTCTGGTTCTTCAGCTCCTCCCGCGGCATGGGACCGAGCCGGTCCCACAGGCCCTCGCCGTGGTCGGACACGACGGCGACGACGCAGTTCGCGAGCACGCCGAGCTCTTCGAGCCGCTCGAGGATCAGCCCGAGCTGCTCGTCGGTGTAGCGCACGTCCTGGTCGTAGAGGCCGCGCAGCGCGTGGATCTCCTTCCGCTTGAGGCCGCCCGGCGCGGGCGGGCCCCACTCCTTCAGGACCTGGAGCGGCCACTCCTCCGGCAGGACGGGCAGCGCCCCTTCCCGCGGCAGCTCCGCCTCGAGGTGCTCCTTGCCCGTGTAGGGGTTGTGGGGATCGAACGGGTGCAAATAGAGGAAGAGCGGCGGCCGCTCGCCGTTCTCGTCGACCGCCAGCGCCTCGTCGAGCGGCCCCCAGAGCTCCTTCGCCAGCACGTCGATCATCCGCGCCCTGGCCCGGTCGTCGCCCGGCTCGTTCTCGGCGGTCCGCGCGTCGTAGTGGTCGAAACCGCGGTCGAAGCCGCCGTGCGGCTGCATCAGGATGTTCCCGACGACCCCCACGGTTCGATAGCCGGCGCCGCGGAAGGTCTCCGCCAGCGTCGGCACTTTCGGGTCGAGCTTGTCCCGATAGGCGGTGAGGTACTGCCCCGAGAACATGGACACCATCGACGGGAGCGTCCACGAGCTTTGCGCGGTGACGTCCTCGAAGCGGGCGCCCTCCTTCGCCAGGCGGTCGAGCGTCGGCGTGGTCGGCCGCGGGTAGCCGTAGCAGGACATGCGGTCCGCGCGGAGCGTGTCGATGCAGATCAACACGACGTCGGGGCGGCGGGGCGGCGCCTCCTCGGGTTCCCCCCCGCAGGCGGCCGCCAGACCGCCCAGGAGCGCGGCGCCCACAACTTTCGCCGCGCGAGCCGCAAGGTTGGGACGGTCGGTCTCCATCCGCTCAGAATACCCCTCCGGACGTTCAGGCCGCGATTGCGCGGCGTCGAAAGAAGCGAGCGATCCGCACCAGTCGGGGAGGAGGAGACGTCTCCCCGTGAAGAGCACCGACCTGACGACCCCGGCTCTGCCGAAGGTGCTTCGCGACCTCTTCGAAGCGAAGCTGGCCTCCGGCGACATCGAGCTTCCGTTCCTGCCGGACACGCCCGCGCGGGTGATGGCGGCGTGCAACGAGGAGAAGTGCGACGCTCGCCAGCTCGCCGAGCTCATCCAGCGCGACCAGGCGCTCGCCGGGCACGTGCTGCGGGTGTCGAACTCCGCCGCCTACGCTCCCAAGGAGCCGATCGTGTCGCTGCAACACGCCGTGAGCCGGCTCGGCATGGGGACGATCTGCGAGATCGCGATGGCGGTCTCGATGAAGGGCCGCGTGTTCCGGGTGCCGGGCTACCAGGTGAAGATCCGCGAGATGTGGCAGCACTCGGCCATCGCCGGCACCTACGCGAAGGAGATCGCGCGGCTCCGGCGCTTCAACGTCGAGGGCGCGTTCATGGGCGGCCTCCTGCACGACGTCGGCAAGCCGATCGTGATGACGGCCTTTCTCGACATCCTGGCGCAGCTCACGCAGGAGCGGGTGCCGGTCCGCCTGCTCGAGTCGGCGATGGACGCGTTCCACGAGCGAGTCGGCGCGATGCTGATCGAGAACTGGAGCCTTCCGCGGTGGGTGCACGCCGCGATCCGCCATCACCACGACTACACGCAGGCGGAGGACTATGCCGAGGAGGCGGCGACCGCGCACCTGGCGGACCTGCTCGCGCACTGGGCCTTCGACGTGCGGACGACCGCGGAGGACTTCGACCACGACCTTCCGGTGCTGGTCGACCTGAACCTCTACTCGGATCAGCTCGAGCTGCTCCTCCAGCGCCGCGGCGACGTGCTCGAGATCGCGGACGCCTTCACGTGAGCGAGATCCACGGCCGCCTCGACGTCGCCGTCATCGGCGGCGGTCCCGCGGGACAGAAGGCGGCGGTGCGGGCCGCGAAGGGCGGCCGCTAGGTCCTCGTCATCGCTCGCGAGCGGGCGGTCGGCGGGACGTGCTCTTAGTCCGGCAGGACCTTGAACGAAACCTCCCCGACCGCGTCGAGGAGGAAGAACGCATCGTTGGTGCGGTCCAGCACGATCTGGAAGCGGATCATGTTCGAGCGCAGCGACGGGTCGCCGAAGTAGTCGTTGAGCTCGGCCGGGTGTTTGACCCATCCGGTGAGCGAGCCCTCCTGGATGACGGAGTCCGGTCCGGCGAGCGGCACCTCGCAGAGGCTCTCGATCGCCGTGATGGCGCGCGCGCCCTGGAACCGGATGACCATGGGAGACACGCCGAGGATGTTGCCGAGGACCGTCTCGAAGGAGACGCCTCCGGGAAGGACGTCGTTCTCCCCGCGGAACGACTGCTCGTCGGGCTGGCTGGGCAGGATCAGCTTGGCGTCCCACGCCGGAATGAGGTCGCCCGTGCCGGGATCGGTGTCGTCGTCGATGAAGGTCAGCGTGAAGAAGTTGCCCGACGGCTGGATCCAGCACGACTGCGCGCCGCTCAGGGCGCCGGGGCCGATCTCCTGGAGCTCGAGCTCGCCGATGCTGATCACGTCGCTCGGCGAGGCGCCCTTGGCCGCGAGGTCGGCGTCGTCGGGAAGGGTCTTGGTCGCCAGGTCGTTGATGTCGAGCAGCGGAAGGTCCGTCTCGACGCGCAGGAGACCCGGGCCGCCCTGCCCGCCCAACGACCCGCCGGAGCCCGGTCCGCCCATGCCGCCGTCGAAGTCGAGGCGACCCGGGATCGGGGCCACCTGCAGGGTGGGGGCCTGGACCAGGAGCGCTCCGCCCGAACCGCCGCCGCCCGCCGTCACCTGGCCGCCTCCCGGGGCTTGTCGGCCTCCGGTTCCCCCGGTCGTCAGGAGCACGCCGTCGAGAACGGTGCGGCGGCCGCTTTGCACCTGCATCGCGCCGCCCCCCGCGCCGCCGCCGGCGCTCGAGTGCTGGATGTAGGTCTTGAACTGCGCCTGCCCCACGGCGGCGGTGAGGCAGTCGAAGAACACCATGCCGTTCGTGTCGGAGAGCGCGACGTGGCTGCCGCCGCCGCCTCCACCCGATCCGCCGTGAAGCCAGCCGTCCTCCGGCGAGAGCTTGCGCGGTTCGGAATCCGGATCGCTGCCGATCCCGAAGCCGAGCCCGAAGTCGCTCGCCGAACCCGGAACGGCGTCCGGCGGGAACGCGGGCAGCGAGCCCCCGGGAATCGGGAGGTTGTTGCCGGGCTCGCCGTCGAGACCGTAGGCCCCCCCGGCTCCGACGCCGCCCTTCATCTTGGTCTGGCACAGGAAGATGAGGTCGAACTGGAGTCCGCTCAGGTCGAACAGATCCTCGGGGAGGTGGGCGAGCGCCTCGTTGAACGTCGGCGTCGTCGGATCGTCCGGGATGACGCCGGGTTGCGGCCAGGCGAAACCGCCGCCGCCGCCCCCGTAGTTGCCCGTCGGGGAGAAGAGGTTGTCGATGGCGCCGGTTCCGACCTGACCGTTGAGCTCCGGCAGCGTGGGCGCCGGCGGCTTGGGGTCGGGGGGGACGACGGTTCCGGCGACGGTTTCGAAGCCCTCCCAGGTCGGGAGGCGTCCCCCGTCCCCGCCGGCGGACGCCGTGAGCATCGGCGTCGGCGACATTCCGCCGAAGATGCTCGAGGACGAGTGCTGCGTCCCCGCCGGACCCGACGCGTCGATGCTGCCGAACAAGAGGGCGTCGCCGCGCACGAAGAGGCGCGCGGGCTGGGTTCCCTCGAACTTCAGGAGCGAGCCCGGCTCCATGTCGATGAAGCTGAACTCGAAGACGCCGTCGGTGACCGGCGCGACGGTGAAGGTGGACCCGTCGAACGTCGCGTCGAGCACGCTCGCGGGGTTGAAGATCGTCGGATCGATGCCGGCGAAGTCCTCGAAGTCGGTGTTCAGCGTGACGACCTGGCCCGCGACGAGCGTGAGCTCACCGAGCCGCCCGGACCCACCGCTGTTCGCCGCGAGCAGGGCGCCGGGCACCGCGTCGCCCCAGTCGGCGCTCGTGCTGGAGCCGTCGAGCTGGTCGGTCATGTCGAAGCTCTCGAGCAGCGTCGTCTCCTGGAAGCTCAGCACCTCGGGCGTGAACACGGGCGGATCGGGATTCGTCAGCGAATTGCCCGCCAGGTCCGAGATCGCCGATCCCAGCCCGACCACGATCACGCGCTTGGTCACCGGATCGGACCCGGCGGACGGGAAGCCGAGCTCCGGCGTGAACACGACCCTCGTCGTCAGCGCGTCCTGATCGAGGTCGATCGAGAACGAGCCGTTGATCGGCTGCTGGTCGGACGTATCGCTCGTGTCCCCGTCCGGGTCGATGCTCACGGTGATGGACGACGATTCGCCCGTCACGGGGTTCACCAGCGTCGCGGGGTTCATCACGTCGTCGAACACGAGCGTGATGTCGGTGAACCGGAACACGTCGACCGCGCCGTCGGCCGGGACGTCGAAGGCGAAGTCGTTCGGATCGCCGGTCACCGGGTCGTAGCCGGTGACCTTGTCGACCGTCACCGAGACCGTCGGCGAGCCCGGCTTCGCGTCCAGGATGCCCAGCGACGCTTCGACGGTGCAGAGCATCCGGTGCCGGTTCGGCGTCCCGTTGACGTTGGTCACGTAGGGGCCGACCGAGTCCTCGACCACGCCGGGGAGCTTGATCGTATAGGTCGAACCGCCGGTCAGGCCGAAGACGGGCGTGCCGGCCGAGTCGAACGTGAGCTTGGGACGGTAGACCAGCACGTTCGGGTCGGCGGGATCCACGAAGCGGTCCGCCGCCGGCGTCGTTCCGCTGGCGAACTCCGTCACCTGAACCGAGAAGACGGTCAGCGAGCTCTCGTTGATCGGCGAGCTGAACGTGATCCGGAGCTCGCCGTTGACGAACACGTCCTGGATGCCGCAGGAGACTTGGCCGACGCCGCCGGGACCGCTTCCCGTGCAGCCGAGAGAACAGGCGGTGATGAGGAACGATCCGCCGCCGGATCCGCCGCCGCCGCCGCAGGAGGCGGCTACGAAGAGGGGAAGGGCGAGGAACGGAAGAAAGCGTTGAAGCGCCATGGGGCTGGGGATGGGGACCGATGGGGGGCGCAACCGCGATTCTAGATTCCCGGGGCGCTTCCCAGGTCCGATTCCGGAATTCTCCGCTCGCGTTGGGCCGCCGTCCGCCCGTCGAGCGCGCGCGGAATCGCACGGCGGCGTCTTCGGATCGGCGAAGGCCCGGCTAATCGTCCTTCATGCGGCGCTTCAGCAGCTTCGCGAGGTCCTCGAGCGCGCGGGTGTGGAGCATGCGCGCCGCGTCGCCGCTCGGGCTGCCGATCTCGCGCGCGACCGTCTCCCACGCCGGATACCTCCTCGGCCCGCCGCCCGTGGCGAAGTTGCGGACGATGATCACCTCGCGCTGCGGCTCGGGAAGCTCGCGGATGCACTCCTCGAGGATGTGCTGGAACTCCTGCTTCGCGATCAGGTCGACCGGCGGGTCCATCTCGTCGGCGGGCTGCGGCCGGAGCGCGCCGTTCTCCATGCTGCTCGCCACGCTCTCGTACGCGCGCTCCTGCTGCACGCTGCGCTTCGTCGCGCGCGTCTTGACGAGATTCTCGGCGATCTTGGCGAGCCAGTTGATCAGGCTGGTCTCGCTCCGGACCTCGAAATGGTCGAAGTTGTCGATCGCGCGGACGAACGTGTCCTGCACGATGTCGACCGAGTCGTAGTGCTTGCGCAAACCCGGCGACATCCGCAGGCGCACGACCTTGCGGACGCGCTCGTAGTAGCGCTTGGCGAGCTCGTTGAAGGCGGCCAGGTCTCCGTCCTGCGCGTTGTGCACGAGGTGGACGGAGTCCATGAGTTCCGGGTCGTCCATGCGATGGTCAGGCGGTTCCGGCGCCGCTCGGCAGGAAAGATCGCTGGCCGCTCTCGAAGTCGAGCAGCGCCCGCTTGGTGGGGAGCCCACCGCCGTAGCCGGTCAGCTTGCCGTCGGCGCCGATCACGCGGTGGCAAGGTACCACGAGCGAGATCGGGTTGGTGCCGTTGGCCCGCCCGACCGCGCGCGAGGCGTTCGGCGACCCCACGCGCCGGGCGAGCTCGCCATAGCTGATCGTCTCGCCGTAGGGGATGTCGCAGAGAGCCTTCCAGACCGACTTCTGGAACGGCGTGCCTTCCGGGGCGAGCTCGAGCTCGAACCCGCGGCGCTCCCCGCGGAAGTACTCCTCGAGCTGCGTCCGAACGTGCGCGCAGCGCGCGGGTTCCCACACGACGGTCTTGCCCTTCTTCTCGATGCGCCGCACGAGCTCCTCGCGCGTGTGCCGGCCGACGAAGTCGAGGTGTTGGAGCGCCCCGTCTTCGTCGACCGCGACGAGGACGTCGACGAGCGGGGAGGGGACGAGGTCGGCGTAGACGTTCATGCGGGCTCTCCCAGGGTCTTCCAGAGGTGAAAGGTAGCGAGGCTGCGGTGCGGCGCGAAGGGCTTCATCAGCGCGACCGTCTCCTCCGCGCCCGGCCGGTGATCGAGGCCGTGGAAGCGTTCCAGCGCGCGGACCAGGCCGGCGTCGCCGACCGGCACGCAGTCGGCGAAGCCGCACGCGCGCATGAGCACGTAGTGCGCCGACCACGGACCGAGGCCGCGCACGGCGAGCAACGCCGCTTCCGCGCTCGTGGCGGACCCATTCGCGACGGCGTCCAGGTCGAGCTCGCCCTCCGCGATCGTCCGCGACGTGTCGATGAGGTACTCCGCCTTGCGGCGGGAGTATTGCAGCTTCGTCAGGTCCGCGTAGTCGAGCTTGGCGACGTCGCGCGGCGTCGGGTGCGCGCGAAGACCGTCACCCGCGCGAGCGCCCGCGAGATCGATCAGGCGGTTGCGGCACGCGAAGGCGAAGGCGAGGTTGACCTGCTGCCCGACGATCGCCCACACGAGCCCCTCGTACGGGTTGGGCGTCTGCGGGATGCGCAGCCCGGCGCGGCCGCGGATCAGCCGTCGCACCCCCGGCTCGGAGCGCGCGCGCTTCTCGAAGGCGGCCGGTTCGACCGTCAGGCCGAGGAGTCGCAACAGCGTCGCGTGCGCCGCGCCCATCTCCGCCGGCCCCAGCGCGCGGCGCGCCTCGACCACGCAGCGCAAATCGCCGCCGCGGAGCTCGACGCGCAGGAGCGCGGGCTTGCCGCCGAGCCGCACCGCGCGCAGCAGGCGGCGGCCGTCTACGCGCTCGGTGCGCCCGTCGGGGTCGCGGCCGATCGCGCGCAGGACGTGGTCCACCGGGAAGCCGCGCGGCAGGCGCAGCACGAAGGTCCCGGCCGCGCCCATCCGCCGGTAGTCGCCCGGCGACATGCCGGTCTTGCGGCGGAAGTTCGAGTGGAAGGCCGACAGGCTCTCGAAGCCGACGTCGAGCGCGATCGAAAGCGCGCGGCGGCGGGTGGTGAGGAGCTCGGTGCACGCGCGCGCGACCCGCGCGTCGCAGAGGAGCTCGCGCGGCGTCGCGTGATAGTGCTCGCGGAAGAGCTCCGCCAGCTTGGTGGGGCCGACGCCCGCCGCGCGCGGCAGGCTCGCCGCGTTGGGGAACTCGCCCGGGTTGGCGCGCACGCGCGCCACGAGCCGTTCCAGCTCCTCGCGCTCGGGGTCGCGTCCGGCGTGCACCTGGTCCGGCTTGCAGCGCTTGCAGGGGCGCAGCCCGAAACGCCGCGCCTCGTCGACCGCGTCGAAGAAGCGCACGTTCTCCGCCCGCGGCTTGCGCGCCGGGCAGGTGGGGACGCAGTAGATGCCCGTGGTCACGACGCCGACGACGAAGCGCGTCTCGTAGACCGGGTCGCGCGCGCGGAAGCGCTCGAGCATCACCTCGCGGGTCAACCTCACGGCGCCATCATCCCCCGCCGGGCCGCGGCCGTCTTCCCGTTTCCCCCGCCGGAACTCAGATTGCGTCGGCGGCCGTCCGGAAGCCGGCGAACACGTCCCGGCGGTAGGGGCGGTAGAAGTTGCGCCAGGTGTTGCGCAGGAGCCGCGGGCGGGTCGCGAAGCACCCGCCGCGCAGGACCATGTGGTCGCCGAACCAGGGCGCCGAGTACTCCTTGTAGGGATCCGGCGTGAAGCCCGGATAGGGGCCGAAGGTCGTCGACGTCCACTCCCAGACGTTGCCGATCATCTGCCGGCAGCCCTCGGCCGAGTCGCCGGCGGCGAGGGCGCCCACCTCGCGGCAGCCGTCCGCCGTCAGCCCCACGTGGGCGCGCCCCTCGGTCTCCGGATCGTCCCCCCAGGGGAAGCGGGCCTTGGTCGCGCTCGCGGCGAATTCCCACTCCGCTTCGGTCGGGAGCCGGCGCCCGGCCCAGTTGCAGAAAGCCTCCGCCTCGTACCACGCGACGTGCAGGATCGCCCGGTCCGCCTCGAGCGGACGCCAGCAGTCGTAGTGGCGCCGCTCCCAGCTTCCGCCGGCCGGCCGCCAGTACACCGGGTGCTCGGCTCCGGTCTCCTCGCGCCAGCGCCAGCCGGCGTCGCTCCAGAGCTCGCGCCGCGCGTAGCCCCGGTCCTCGACGAAGGCGGCGAACTCGCCCTGCGTGACCGCCGCTCGCGCCAGGCGGAACGGCGTGACCTCGACCTCGTGCGCCCACTTCTCGTTGTCGAACACGAACGGCTCGTCGCCGGTGGCGCCCAGGCGGAACGTGCCGCTGGAAAACTCCGCGTCGCCCGGCAGCGCGCCTTCGCCCGCCTCGGGCTCCGGCGCGAAGGCGGGCGGCGGAAGCTCGAGCGTCTGGCGGGTGTAGGCGAGCGCCTCCCCGTGCATGTCCTCGTGGAAGAGGGCGAGCTGGTGGAACCAGCGCTCCTCCGGCGCGAGGTCGCGCTGCTCGAGACGCTCCGTCACCTCCGCGAGCACGCGCGCCGTGTACGCGAGGATTTCGTCCCGCGTCAGCATCGGGAGTCCCCAGCGCGTGTCGTGCTCCACCGCGGCGGAGTCGAAGAGCGCGTCGCCGTTCGCGACCAGCGGATCGCGCCCGGCGAGGTGGCGCAGGCACCACTTCTCCTGGAACCAGGCGATGTGGCCGATCTCCCAGAGGACCGGATTCACGATCTCCATCAGCGGCGGCATCAGCACCGCGTCGTCGAGGTCCTCGACGAGCGCGAGCGTCCGCGCGCGCGCGTCCGCCAGCTCGCCGGCGATCGAGCCGTTCATAGAACTTCCTCCAGGAGCTCCGCCCAGGCCGCGCGCTCGCGCTCCGGCGAGGCGAGCTCGGCGCGGGCGGCGCAGGCGTCCCGCAGCTCGTCCAGGAAGGCCGGGTCGGTCTCCGCGCGCTGGAGCAGGTCCGCCAGCGCCGCCTCGTCGCCGACGGGGAAGTAGCCGGGATAGTCCGGCCCGAGGATGCCGATCGACCCCTCGATCTCCGTCGAGAGCACGGGCACGCCCGCGGCGATCGCCTCGGTGACGACGTTCGCGCCCCCTTCGAGCTTCGAGGTGAGCACGAGCAGCCGCGCGCGCGCGAGGACCTGCAGCGCGAGGCCGTGCGGGATCTCGCCGGCGAAGTTGTAGCGCGGGTTCTCGTCGGACTCCTCCGCGGCGCGCGCGCCGAGCTCGTGGTCGAGGACCGCCCCGAAGTGCAGCACGTACACCCGCGACTCGCGCGGGAGCAGCCGGGTCGCGTACGCCGTGCGCAGCGGATCCTTGACGTCGCGCAGGTGCGCGAGCACGAGCACGTCGAACGAGCCCCGCGCCGGCGGCTCGACGTCCGCCCGCGGCGGGGCGGACTGGTGGATGACGCGCACGCGATCGCGCAGCCTCTCGGGCAGCTCTTCCGCCGCCCGCGGCTGGAGGGCGACGATGCGGTCGGCGCGCTCGAGCGCCCGCATGGCGCCGGGGTCCTCCTTGAGCGTGGCGTAGACGTCCGTGCCGGCGAGACCGACGACGAGCGGCCGGTCGCCCGCCTCGCTCAGCCAGCGGTCGACCGCCGCCCGGCTCTTGACTGCGTGAAGGACGACGAGGACGTCGCAGTCCCGCCCGTCGTATTCCCGCGCCACGAACACGCGTGCCCCGAGGTTGCGCAGGTGACACGCCCAGCGCAGGGCGGTGACGCGGTTCCCGGTTCGCGTGCGCGGCTGCGCCGGATGGATGATCCCGATGCGCGCACCGGCGACCTTTCCGGCGGTCTTCAACGCTCGCCACGCTCGGCGCGACGCTGCATGAGGACCTCGTACCGCAGGAGCAGCCGCGCGCGCCGGTCGCGCAGGTCCCGGGCCTCGGCCTCGTTCTCGCACGCCGCGATCAGATCGCCCAGCCGCAGGCACTCGCGCTTGACCTGCATCTCTTCGGGCAGGAAGCCGGCGCCCTTGAGGAGCCGGTAGCCGCCGCGCAGCTCCTCCGGCACGAGGGAGAGATCCTCGAGCTGAAGCGGCTTCCCCTTGCCCGGCACGTCGTCCAGCTCCCCCGCGGCGATCGCGTCCTCGATGCGCTGCTCGGCGATGCGGTCCAGCGGGTTCATGGCCGACGATCACCCTATCATCCGCGGAACGTATCCTCACGGCGCGCGGCGGTTTGCCGCGGACAACGGGAACCCGGGGAGAGAACGGAATGAACCTCGATTCGCTGGCGGAACGCGTAGAGCGGCTGGAACGCGAGAACCGGCGGCTCCGTCGCTGGATGGGGCTGCCCGTGGCGGCTGAAGCTCAACGCCGGCGACGAGAAGAGCTCGCTGCTCGCGCAGGATCCCGATGGCGACACAGCGGCCGAGTTTGGCCCGGAGACCATCAAGTCCGCGTGTTGCTCCGAGACCAGGCCGTAGATGCACGCGACTGCCCGCGCTCACGATGACGAACCCCACAGACACGGCGCAGCCGGTCTGTCTTGCGGGGGCGGACGAAAAGGGGGTCGGCTTCCCTGGGGGTTCAGGACGGGGACGGCGAGGGCCAGATCCTCGAAGGCAGACCCTGATCCCTTCCCGTCAGAGCCCGATCGTGATGTCGGTGCGGTTGCCCGCGCTGATCAGCGGCGGACCCGGCGGGCCGGGATTCGTGAAGACCCGCACGGCCTGCGTGAAGATCTCCACATCGATCAGGTTGGTGTTGAGCGGGATCGGGATCGCGAACGGTCCGCCCGGCGGCTTCACCACCGTCAGGAAGAAGTTGGGCGGCGCGATGTCGATCAGGAGCTCGCCGAACGGAAGGATCACGCCCGGCGGGAGCGGCGCGAGCGAGAGCCCGATGATCTCGAGCATCGTCGTTCCCGGCAGCCCGGGCGCGAACGTCGGATCCCAGACGCTGCCGATCGCCGGCGGCGTGCTGCCCGGGCCGAAGAGCATCGGGTTGACGTCGGAGCCGTTGTCGATCGTTTCCTCCGGCGGTTCGGTCCCGTCCTCCTCCTCGAGGCGCACGTAGAGCGAGTTGGTTCCCGGCCCGGTGACCATCGAAGGTCCGGAGCAGACTCCGGTCGTCGCGGGCGCGGGCGTGTACACGTCGAGCAGGTCGACCGTTCCCGTCGGCTGCGCGCCGACGACGATCGTGAGCGGCCCGGTCACTCCGTCGAGGCCGACGTAGCTCCAGCCGATCGGTCCGTCGGGCAGGACGAAGGCGGTCGAGCCCACGTCGACGAACATGATGTACCCGATGGGCGCGCCGGTCAGCGAGCCGGGCAGCCCGGTGAACGTCAGCCTCACGAGCTCGACCCCGGGATCGCCCGGCGTGCAGCTCCCCAGCGTTCCCGAGAAGAGCGCGACCTCGACGTCCGCGCCCGGTCCGAAGACCGACGGGTCAAGGGCGGTGGTGACGTAGCCGAGCTCGCCGCCGCTGACGACCGAGGTCAGACCGCCGGCCTTGACGCCCCAGTCGACGATCTCGTCGCCGATCGGCGTGGGAATCCCGATCAGGGTGAGCGCGGTGTTGGCGAAGCTGGTCCCGGGAGCCTCTCCGGCGCTCGCGAGCGGTCCGTCGAGGTGCGTGACCTTCTTGGTCGCGTAGTCGTAGTGGATGTAGCGGATCTCGTCGACGGGCAGCTCGCGGAGTTGCGCGTCGACGACGGGGTTGAGTACCGCGGCGGCGAGAGGAACGGTTGCGAGTCGATTCATCGGGCAAGCCTCCGATTGCCGGTTCCAGCTTCGACTCTACCACGGATCCCGGAAACCGCCCGAAGCGCCCGCGGGGAGTCGGAAGCGCCTACTCCGCCGTGACTTCGACGCGGTGCTCGAAGGAGCCTTCCTCCGCGGTCCGCATCGTCATCGAGGACTCGCCCCGATCGAACTCCGAATAGCGCGACGTGGAGATCGACCCCTCGAGATCCAGGAGCACGGGACGGCCTTCGGCGGCCGAGAAGAGCAAGCGCCCCTCGATCTCGATCGAGTAGTCGTTGTCGGTCGCGAGCGCGCCGTCCCCGGGCTCGAGCACGCGGCCGCGGCGGCCGCCGAAACGGAGTTGGCGCGGCGCGAGCTCACCCTCGCCGTCGAGCTCGAGCGCGATCTCGAGGCACTCGAGGCCTTCGTGCTCCGTGTCGGTCGCCTTGAGCGTCGCCTCGGCGCTCCACTCGGCTTCGACGAGAAGCCGCGCCGACGAACGGCCGCCGCCGCGACGGCCGCGCCGCTCGCCCTCCGCGGGTTCGGTCGGCGCGGGAACGGGGAAGAAGGCGGCGTCGAGGTCGAGGTCGAGCGCGCGCAGGACCGCTTCGCCTTCGAGCTCCCAGGAGTCGCCCTCCGCGACGTCGCCCTCGGGGAGCAGCGCGTCCAGCGACAGCGTGAGCCCGTGACCCTCGAGCACGGCGTCGTCGTCCGGCTCGCCGCCGTCGACCACCTCGACGACGACCTCGTCGTCCTCGAGGCTGATCTCCAGCGTGACGCCGTCGAGCGGACACTCGAGCTCGCTCTCGGTCGTCCCGTCGCGCCGCTCGCGTTCAGTCTTGCTCGTGACCTTCTCGAAAGAGCGCCGCACGCGGACCGGCGCGCCGTCCTCGTGCTCGAGCACGCGGAAGGTCTGCACGATGGTGCGCTGCTCCTGCGAGGCCCCGGAGCCGCCGCGGGCCTCGACGGGCTCGCCGTCGCGCGTCATCGAAAACTCCGTGGTCTCCATCGCGATCGTCGTCTCGGCGACGAGGCGCAGCGTGCGCTCGGCGGCGTAGTCGGTCTCCGGTGTGCCCGCGTTGAGCAAGAGGGCTGCGGGAAGGGCGATTGCGAGGTTCTTCATGTTCTCCTCCGAGGCGATCCTACCAGCCCAGCGGCTGGCTGGCGCCTAGCCCCGGCCCGAGCACCACCGCGTTGGCGAGCAAGCGCGCCGAGGCCTCGTGATAGCCGCGGAACGCGGGCATGGCGGCGAACAGGATCACCTGGCCGTTCCCGCTCGCCTCGACGGTGAGCCAGGCGCTGTCGGCGATGCGCTCGCGCGCCTCGGGCCACACGAGCCCGCCGAGCCGCATCGTTTCCTCCGGCGCGATGCGCACCGCGGTCTCGACCGGCGGTTTCGACAGGAAGACGCGCGAGCCGTTGAAGTAGACCGGCAGACCTTCGCGGCAGCCGGCGGTGATCCAGTGGTTCAGGTTGACCTCGGCGAGGAGGTTCACGCCGTAGGGCGAGAACGTACGTGTCCACTCGTCGTGGTCCTCGTCGACCTCCGCGTCCTCGGCCTCCGCTTCCTCCTCGTCGGCTTTCTCCGTCGTCGGACCCTCCCAGATCGCGCTCGCATCGACGACGACGTTGCGCGCCGCGCGCTCGCGCTCGACGGCGACGCGATAGGACGGGAGCTCGTCGAGCGCGTCGCGCCGCAGCACCACCGACGTCAGCTCGAGGTCGATCGCCGCCGCGGCGGCGCCCGCGCAGGCGATCAGCGTCCCGCCCCCGTCCACCCAGGTGGAGAGCGCTTCGGCGTGCGGCCTGAGGAGCGATGCACGCGCCCCCGGCGGCAGGATCAGCACGTTGTAGCGCCGCAGGTCGTAGCTTCCGAAGCGCTGCGCATCGATCAGCGTGAAGGGGATGCCGAGGTTCGCGTCGAGGTGGTGCCAGAGGTTCCCGTAGGCTTCCACCGACACCGGCGCGTTCGCGAGCACCGCCACGCGCGGCCGGGCGAGCAGCGTGAAGTGCCCGCCGCCGAGGTCCGGCGTCTTGTCGGGCGAACGCCCGGTGGATGCCGTCAGGACGACCGCCCCCGACGCCTCGGCGGCCGCCGCGACCCGGTCCTGAATCGCCTGCGGGTCGCCTTCGTTCTCGTGGCGGCGAATGAGCAGGCTCCCGCGCGGCAGGGTCGTCGTGCCGACCCGGAACGGCTCGTCGCTCGCGTGGACCTGGAGGCCCAGCTCCATCGCGCGGATCGCGAACACGACCGACGTGTCCGTCGAGGAGTCCACCGCCCATGCGAAGGGCGGGTGCGTCGTGTCCTGCGGCGGCACGACGACCCCGGCGGTTTCGGGGACCTCGGCCACCGGCGAGCCGTCCACGTCGGCGTGGTCGATCCACCAACCGTCGACGTCGAGCGCGTGGGGTAGCGACCAGGCGCTCAGGTCGTAGATCTTCGTCTCTCCCTTTTGCTCGAGCTCCTCGCGCTCGGCCTGGAGGGCCGCGTCGTCGTAGCGCTCGTCGAAGGTCAGGTACGCCTTGACGAGCTGCGCCATCGGCTGGCGCGTCGAGATCACGATGGTGCCGGCGGGAAACTCCCGCGAGTCGAGGCGCTCGCCCAGGGTGCCCTCGCCGTTCGCGCCGGTGAACGCGTCGCTCGCGCGGAAGCACTCGATCCCCTGGCCGGTCAGCGTGCGCAGGAGCCCGCGCTCGCGGTCCGCGTTGCGACCCGGCACGAGGACGAACATCCGGTCGTTCCCCGGCGTGTTCGCGGCCACGTTCTTGCGCTTGTTCGCAAGGTAGTCCGCGAGCACCTCGCCGCGGCGCGTCGCGAGAGTCGTCAGATCCGCCATCGAGGCCGTGAGCTGATGGTGAACGGTCTCGCGGTAGGTCATCACCTCGCCCGAGGCGCGCTTCAGCGGGAATCCCGACGTCGACGACTGTTCGTAGAGGATTCCGATCGCTCCGATCAGCGACGACCAGGCGTCGGAGTAGAACGGCGCCCACCCGTCGGCCCACTCGCGCGTGTAATAGCTCCAGCCGCGCTCGTCGAAGGCGGCGGCCGCCCCCGCGGCGAACTCGTTGTGCCAGAACTCGTGCTTCTCCGGGAAGTGCGGGTTGTGCGGTCTCTCCTGCGGGTAGAAGAGGAACGTGTCGAGCGAGCCCATCTCGTGCGCGTCGACGAAGAGCTGTGGGTTGAATTCGAGCACCGCCCTCCAGCGACCGCGTGTCTCCGGCTGCGTGCCCACCATCCAGTCGCGGTTCAGGTCGAACAGGTAGTGGTTGCCGCGGCCGTAGGGCCAGTGTCCGCGGTGCATGCTCGCGTAGTCGAGGTTGGGCGTGTAGCCCGCCGACTGCTCGACCATCGAGATGATGCGCTCGCGCCCATCGGGGTTCATGCACGGATCGATCACGACGACGACGCGGTCGAGGAGCTCGGCCACGTGTGCGTCCTGCGAAGCGACCAGGTGGTAGCCCAGGGCTACCGCGGCGTCGGAGCCGGAGAGCTCGTCCCCGTGGATGCTGTATCCCATCCACGCGACGGGCGGCGTGTTCTTGACGAGCTCCTCGCCCTCGGCGTCCGACAGCCCGCGGGGATCGTGCAGCCGCGCCAGGTTCGCGCGGATCTCGTCCAGCCTCGCGTGGTTCGCCTCGGTCGTGATCACCGCGTGGACGAGCTCGCGACCCTCGTGCGTGACGCCGTGGCTCCGCAGCACGACGCGCGGCGAAGATTCCCACGCCCGGAAGCACGCGAGGATCTCCGCGTGACGTGACAAGCGCGTGCCGTGCATCTGTCCGAGAATCGCGTCGGGCGTCGTCACGCTCGCGTCGTAGTTCGCGCCGGGAAAGAACGGCTCGTCGTACGCGAGCTCGACCGGATCGCCGAAGCGGATGTGCTCCTCGGCGGGCGTCGCGGGGTCCTGGGCGAGCGCGGACAGCAGACACAGGGCGATCGAAGTGGACATGGGCGCAGTGTAGGATCCGCCGGTGCGCGCGTTCCGTCTTTTCCTCCCCCTTGCGGCGCTCCTCGCCGGCTGCTCCGGCGGCGATCGGGAGCGCACGAGCCTCGTGCTCGTCGTCGTCGACACCCTGCGGGCGGACCACGTGCTCGATCCGGAGGGACGCATCGAGACGCCGCACCTCGCCGCGCTCGCGGCCGACGGAGTGCTCTTCGACCGCGCGTACACACACACGACGTGGACGCTGCCGTCGCACACGGCGCTCTTCTCCTCGCGGCCGCCGTACGCGAACGGCGTCACGTTGAACAGCCAGCTCGTGCCCGAGGACCTGCCGCTGCTCGCCGAGTGGATGGCGGAGCACGGCTACGCGACGCGGGCGGTGACGAGCCTGGTCTCGCTCACGCCGGTGAAGGTCGGGCACGGCCTCGACCGCGGCTTCGCGACGTTCGAGGAGCGCATGGTGATGGGCTACACCGCCGCCGAGGTGATCGACGAGCAGGTGGCGCCGGTGATCGCCGAGCTCGCGGAGGACGGGCGCCCGTTCTTCCTCTTCGCTCACTACTGCGACCCGCACGAGCCGTACTACGCGCACGGAACGGCGGCGACGCCGGCCGAGGTGCTCTTGAACGGCGCGCCGGTCGGCCGCATGGCGTCGCTCGCCGACCCGGAACCGTTCGAAGTCGAAGTCGAGTTCCCGCCCGGAGTCAACCGCGTCGAGCTACGCGCCGAGGGGCAGCCGGTCATCCGCATGATCCACGCGGCCGACGGCGACGCAGCCTTGCCCGTCGAGCTGAAGCGCGACGACGCCGATCGGCCGTACGCGGAGTTCGCGATCGAGGGCGAAGCGCCGGTCACCGCGCGGCTCGAGGTGTGGGCCGACGAGCTCGTCTCCTACGAAGAGGCGCGGCGTCGCTACGCGCTCGAGGTCGAGTACGTCGACCGCTACCTCGGCGCGCTGACCGACGCGCTCAAGCGCCACGGTCTCTACGACGACGTTTTGATCGTGCTGACCTCCGACCACGGCGAGAGCTTGGGCGAGCACGGCGAGCTCTCGCACGGCAAGACGATCTACGACGAGGTCCTGCACGTGCCGCTGATCGTCAAGCCGCCGGCGGACCACCCGCGCGCCGCGGACCTGGCCGAGCGGAGCGGCGTGCTCTCCCGCCACGTCGACCTCGCGCCGACGATGCTCGAGCTGCTCGATCTGCCGGCGCTCCCCGGCCAGACGGGCGTCTCGCTCCTCTCCGACGCCGAGCGCGTGCTCGAAGCGGAGATGCACTACCCCCTGGAGCACGACCACTTCGCCCTCTTCGACGGCCGCCGCAAGCTCGTGTTCGTCCCTGACCTCGACCGCTTCCTGATGTTCGACCTCGAGGCCGACCCGGACGAGACGCGCGACGTGCTGCCGGAGACCGAAGACGACCTCGACGAGTGGAAGGCGCGCCTGCGGCACATGGCCGCCGAGGCGAAGCGCACCGACGTCGGCCTGCCGCCGAACCTCCCGCCGGAGATCGCGAAGCAGCTCGAGGCGATCGGTTACTGATTTGGGGCGAAGACCGCACTCTGCCAGATTCCCCAGTTTCGCGAACGGGCCGAGAAAGGAGCGGAAAGTCGCCAAGCTTCGGTAACGCTGCAGCGATGGTTGCCTAGGATGATTCCGGACGCCGCGGCGGCCGCCGTTGGCTGGTGCAGCTCGCCATGTTGCAGCTCGCTATTCCCTGGACCTATTCCACTCTTTTTCGATGCATCTCCGGACTCTCCTCCCGGTTGGAATCGCACTTGGCTTGTTCTCCGCCGGCCTCGTGATCTACTCCGGGGGCACGGGCGGTCGCTCGCACGTTCCCACCTTGCAACAAGAGGCGGCAGAAACGCGAACCGCTCGGCTCCTGGGCCCGGCCGGCACATCAGCCGACGGACGGGCTTCGATAGCAGCGTCGGTCCCTGAGGCGTTTCCCGGTTCTGAGCGCTCGCTGCTCGAGCTCTTGGCGAGTCTCGCCGGCATCGAAGAGCACCTTCTCACGTCGGCCCTCACCTCCGGCCTTGACGGGACCATAGCGGGTCCCGAAGAGCTCGAAGACGCGGTCGCTGAGATCCTCATCAAGCCGGATCACGTTCTGCAAGTCATCGGACTCCTTGAATCCGGTGATCTGCGCGGAGGCCGTCGCGGCGATTCGTTCGAATGGAGCCGGTTTGACGATCTGACTCGCCTTGAGTATGGAGCCATTCGGGCTCTCTCATGGGCGATGACCGGCTACAACGATCCGGGCGATGGAGCGAATCCGTTCTTCGGCCTCACCTGTGGCCACGAGGTCGTCCTCAACGTGGTGCTGGCCCTGACCCGAATGGAAGGGAGTGCGCAAGAGTACCTCCTCAACTGCGTGGGCGAAGCTCGGTATCAGGCAACGGGCCTTCCCATCCTCGACGCGTCCTATCTGGGAGACCTTCTCGCTCTCCGCGGTGCGTTCATCGATCACGAGGAACTGTTTTGGCGCCTCCTATCCATCATCAAGGAGACCATGGCGCCCGAAGAAATCAGGGCTCTCGACGCTGTCGCGGCCGATCCCAACAACCCAACCGCCGTCAGTGGCCAAATCGCGGCTCTCTTTCAAGCGGGTGAACACGACCTCGCCATGCAGGTTGCGCGGCAGACGTTCGCCCTTGCCAGCTCGGACGAGGTCAAGAAGGCGGTGACCGCGGCAGTCGTCACCAGGGCCCGCGAGACCGACGCGGCGGCCTTCATGGTGGAACGCACGCACGACACGAAGAGGTGGGCCGGGTTGTGGCTCTCCCTCGGTCGAAGAGAGTATGGCTCCGAAGCGCTGAACGCCTCCTACACGGGTCTCTTCGGCAAGGCCATGGGGGGGGCAGATTCCTCCACAAACGAGAGAGCTCGTGAGCTCTGCCTGACGGGGATGGTCGACGCCAACGAAGACCGTCTGATCGAAGTCTTCAACCAAGAGTCCAGCCCGAGGATTCGAGGCCAGGCTCTTCTGACGATGACTTTTCGCACCGACTACGCATCCTCTCAAGACCATCTCGATCTCTTGGAGAAGGGCATCGACAACAGCGATGTCGACGTCATGAAGGGAGTCTCCGTCGCCTACACCTTGACGGCAAAGGCGCCGCAGGACTCCGTTCTCCGCGAGAACGGAATCGGGGTTCTCGAGAAGATCCGCGATTCCTCAGAGTCTGAGCGCGCCCGCGAGTACGCCAGCCGATGGCTGGACGAGCTCAACGACTGATTCTGTCCACCTGTTATTCAAGGAGTTACCGATGCAAGCCATTAGGGCCCTTTCTCTCCTCTTCGTCTCGTGTCCATGGGTCGCCGCCGCGGCTTTCGCCCAAGGGGGAGCTGCCGGAAGCCCAGGCGGAGATCCTCCGGCCACTCACGAGTGTCCCGACGTCAAGGCCTCGCAAGTAGACGGGAGCACCGAAGCTGCTGAGGGAGCAACGGTCAAGACCTGTGGTATCGGACTCGTGGTCTTCGGATTCGGCGGCGGGATCGTGGGCGAATCCTGCCCTTCGACGCAGGTGAAGACGCCGGCGCACCAGGCGTGCAAGGGAGAGGTGAGCGAAGGCAAGGAGTGTCTGCAAGACGACGACGTTCCCGTCACCGCCTCGGATTGCCAGTGTGGCGGGCTCATCATTCCGGGGATCTCGGTGGGGATTCCCATCAAGTGCAAGTGCGGGGATTCCTACCCGTTTGGGACCGTCGAGGATGCCAAGACCGCGGATTGCCCTCCCGATCGGTAGCGCCCGCGGTCCTCGCTCGATGCGCGGCGTTACGTCGCCCGGCTCGGCTCTCTCACCGCCCGAACGGTTACGCGACGGATGGCACCGCGAGGCAATCGGTTACTGAGACCGAAGCGCCAGCGCCAGCATCCCGTACTTCCCGCGCCCCGTCGCCGGCGGCGGCGGGCCGCTCGGGATCTCCGGCAGCGCGTCGTCCGGGCGGTTCGTCGCGAAGCCGGAAGTCGCGACCTCCGGGGTGACGTCCACCGGATCCGGGGCGTTCGGGTTGAACGTCATGACGAGGAGCCCCGCGGCGAGTCCCGCGGCGAAGGTGAGGAGCGCTCCGCCGACCGCTCGGCGGCGGGGCGCGGTCGTCTCGTTCAACCGCTCCTGCCAGTCCTCCGGAAGCGCGCCGTCGTCGCGTTCGGCCGCCGCCGCCATGACCGTGCCGAGGCCCGCGCCCAGCTCGTGCTCGTACGCCGCGCAGTCGGCGCACGCGGCGACGTGCGCGCGCAGGCGCTCCAGCTCGGCCGCGTCGAGCTCGCCGTAGAGCTGAAGGGCCATGAGCTCGCGGAATTCTTCGTGCTTCATCGTGGGTCCTCGGTCGGTCGGTAGGTGGAGAGGGCGGCCTGCAGCTTCAGGCAGGCGCGGGCGAACTGGGTCTTGACGGTGGGGAGCGCGACGCCGAGCACCTCGGCGACCTGGCGCAGCTTCATCCCGCCGGAGTGGCGCAGGAGGAACACCGCGCGCTGTCCCTCCGGGAGCGTGTCGAGCGCGGCCCCGAAGCGCCGCTCGAGCTCGGCGCGCGCGGCGAGGTCGTCGGGGAGCGCGCGCTCCTCGACGTCGGTGGCGCCCGCCTCGTGAAGCTGCGCGTCGGCGACGTCGTCGCGGGTGCGGCGGCGGCGCGCAAGGTCGAGCGAGGTCGACACCGCGACGCGCCGCAGCCAGGCGCCGAAGAGCTCCGGCGCGCGGCCCTCGTCGAGCCGCGTCCAGAGCCGCAGGAAGGTCTCCTGCGCGGCGTCGGCGCCCAGGTGATCGTCGCGCAGGATCGAACGGCAGATGCGGAGCACCGCCGAACGGTGCTCCGCCTCGACGCGCTCGAAGGTCGCGCGCGGACTCCCGGCCATCGCGTTCATTTCATGAGCACGGAAACCACCCGCATCACGTGGTCCCGGTCGTTGAGGTCCTTGCCCTCGAACTCCCACCGGGCGAGCCCGTTCTCGTCGAGCGCGGCGTAGTTGCCGCCGACGATCGTTCCGGGCATCGCGACGCGGACGTCGAACTTCTCGTCGGAGAGGTCGGTGGTGTGGTCCTGGGCGGTCAGGTTCCACTCCACGCCGAAGAGCGCCGCGTGGACGGTCTCGGACGGCGCGCCCTGGGAGGTGAGCGAGTCGGCGAGCGAGGTGCGGAAGGCGGCGCGCATGTCGCGGTCGATGCGCTCGATCGGATGCGGACCGGCTTCGACCTCCTCGTCCTTCTCCGCCGCGTCCCAGGCGATCGAGTCGTTCCAGAGGCGGTCGACGTAGGGCTCGGTGAAGACCGCTCCCACGGCGGTGCGCACGTCGGCGACCGCGCGCGCGGCCACCGCCGGGTCGAGCATCGCGTCGCCGCGCGTGTACACCATCAGGACCGAGTCGCGCGCCGCGCGCTCCGCCACGGTCTCCGCGCCAGCGCGCAGGAGGCCGGCGACGTACTCGAGCTCGTCGGCTGAGAGCGGTGCGTGCTGCTCGAAGCGCGCTTCGAGCTCGTCGCTGAGGTCGAGGTCGCCGAGCGCGTCGTAGCCCTCCTTCACGCGGCCGTGGTACACGCGCTCGAAGGTGTAGACGAGGCGGTCGCCCTTGTCCTCGACCTTGAGCGAGGCGCTGCGCTCGAGGTAGGCGTTGCGGTACGGCTCGGAGTCGGGTGCGTGGAAGCGCGGCCAGCTCTCCACCGACTGGAAGTCCGCTTCCACGACGAGCGACATGCCGTCGTCCTTGTTGTGGTTGGTCTTCGCCATCCAGTCGATCTGGTCGGCGCGCTCCTGGACGTAGGCGCTGCCGGTGTCCGGGCCGACGTGCTCGAGCCACATCGGCGCGTCGCCGCTCGGGATCCACGGGCCGCCGAGCGGAAGCGGGTAGCCGTCGGTCAGGTCGACGATGTCGCCCTTCGCGACGAGCTTCACGTGCACGGACCCGTCCGGGCGGACCTGGATCGTCTCCTCGTTCTCCAGGCAGGAGGCGAAGAGAAGGGGCAGGGCGAGGGCGGCGAGAAACGGCTTCTTCATGGCGGGGTCTCCTTTGCTCCCCCTGACGCGGGCGCGGCTCTCCAGGATGACAGCCAATGGCGGAAATCGCGGAAGGCGGGCCACCGACTCCCGTCCATGGGGCGGGAGAAGGTTATCCTCGCCCCTCCGATGCCCAGAACGACCCTCATCACCGGCGGCGCGGGGTTCCTCGGCTCGCACCTCGCCGAGCGCCTCCTGGCGGCCGGCGACGCGGTCCTGGTCCTCGACGACCTCAGCACGGGGCGCCGCTCGAACCTGGCCGCGGTGGACGGGCGGCCGGGCTTTGAGCTTCACGTCGGCTCGGCGACGGATCCGGCGCTGGTGCGGGAGCTCACCGCGCGCGCCGATGTCGTCTGCCACCTCGCCGCCGCGGTGGGCGTGAAGCTGATCGTCGAGCAACCCGTCCACACGATCGTCACCAACGTCGACGCGACGCGGGTCGTGCTCGACGCCGCCTCGGAGCGCGAAACGCCGGTCCTCTTCGCGTCCACTTCGGAGGTCTACGGCAAGAGCGAGGCGGTCCCGTTCCGCGAGGACGCCGACGTCTCGCTCGGGGCGACGACGCGCTCGCGCTGGTCGTACGCGTGCTCCAAGGCGCTCGACGAGTGGCTCGCGCTCGCCTACCACGCCGAGCGCGGGCTTCCGGTGACGATCGCACGGTTCTTTAACGTCGTCGGCCCGCGGCAGACGGGGCGCTACGGCATGGTGCTGCCGACCTTCGCGCGGCAGGCGCTGCGCGGCGCGCCGCTGACGGTGTACGGCGACGGGACGCAGACGCGCTGCTTCGCCCACGTGCGCGACGTGGTCGAGGCGGCGGCGCACCTGCTCGACCGTCCGGACGCGGTCGGTCAGGTGGTCAACGTCGGAAGCGACGAAGAGGTCGCGATCGGCGAGCTGGCCGAGCGCGTGCGCGCCGCCGCCGCGAGTGCGTCGGAGATCCTGCACGTGCCGTACGCGGAAGCCTACGCCGAGGGCTTCGAGGACATGCAACGGCGGGTGCCGGACCTGGCGAAGCTCGAGCGCCTGATCGGGTTCCGGCCGGTCACGCCGCTCGACGAGACGATTCGCGACGTGCTGGAGGCACAGCGATCGCCTTCGGCGGTGTAGGTCTTCCCGCCTCGACCATGGATCCGAGCTTCGTGATGGAGCCAGGACTCCAATCGCGCCTTCCCCCTTAGGCTCCGCGACCTGAGGCTTGCGCCAGGATCACGTCCCTGCACCTCTCGCACGTCCGTTCGCGCCGTCCCTGTTTAGATAGGTATCCCGGCCGTTCTCGCGGCAGTCAGAGCAGATTTGCGCATCATCGCGCCGAGGTTCTCGAAGCGGTTTTCGTATTCCGTCAGCGCCTCGTCGAGCTTCGTCGCGCTCGCCCGCATCTTGTCGAGCTCTTCCCGGGACTGCGCGTCACGGATCTTCTTCATGAGGTCCCTCATCTTGTCGCGCTCGGCACGTGCCTCGGCCTGTACCTTCTCGAGAGCGGCGTCGACCTCCGACTTGATGTACTCTCCCAGCTCCTTTGAGAACTTAGCGAGCTCCTCGTCGATCGACTCCTTGATGCGCGGAATCTCGCGCTCGAGGACGTTCTTCACGTCCTCGGGGGCGTACCCCATGACCGACTCATAGGCCTTTTCGAACCGATACTCGCGCATGGTCTCACCTCTCGCTTATGGACTGATCAAAGCGTGTCAACGGGAGCTCTCCGCCTCGTCGGCTAGCCTCTCCTCGAAGCTCGAGACGGCGTCCTCGAGCTTGCCTTCCACGAACTCCCGCCCCTTGTCGAGGAGCTCCGTCGCTCTGTCGGAGAGGAGACCCGCGAGCGTCGCCCCGAAATCGTTGCCGATGAGCCCCTTGAGGAAGGGCTTGATCGGATTGGACGACTTTTCGAGGTGCCGGACGAGCTGATCGATGTTGTGGTCAATCGCGGTCTGGTACTTCTCGATGTCATCGCTCGCCGCCTCGATGATCTTCTTGGCTTCGGCTTCGGGGTCGATGTCGATGACCGCCGATTTGGCCGCCTCGTCGAAGGACTCGTCGGCTCTATCGAGAGCGCGGTCACGGGCGGCGGCGAACTTGTCACGGATCTCTTCGCTGAGCTTGACCGTTTCGCGCGAGTGCGCCATGAGGGTCGTGGCAAGTTGAAGGGCGAGCTCGTGCTCTCGCGCCGTGCTGCCGCCGCCGGACGCGACCTTGGCCTGCTCCTCCTTCAGCGCCGCGTCGAGCCTCTCGATCGGGCCCTCGAGAGCGCCGTCGAGCTGATCGAGCGACGAAGTCGTGACCTGCTTGATGCGTTCGTCCGCCTTCTCGTGGATCGCGAGCTTGGCCTTCGCTCGCCGCAGCTCGAGCTCGCGCTCCAGCTCACCCTCGACGTGTTCGAAGTACGCGGAGATCGACTTCTCGAGGACGGCCGAGGCCTTTGTTTCCCGCTCGTGGATTGCCGCCTTCATCGTCTCTAGCGAGTCGATGGCGAGTTGCTTGTTCACGCAGCCCGTCACGAGGGCGATGGAACCCAGGACGAGAAGCGTGATGAGTTTACGGTTCATCGTCGTACCTCGCTTGTGTGCTGCATGCTCAACCCCCTCGTCGGAAGATCGCCGTGGCGTGGTCCTCGGCCGCCTTCCTCACGGCGGCGAAATCGGGCGGGTGTCCCTTCGGTGTCGGCGGCGTGTTCCTGGCGGAGACGCGCCTGGACTCGGCCATGGCCGGTCCGGCGAAGGACGTTGCCTTGAAGATCGCCTTGGCGAGCCGCTCGAGCAGGCTGTACGCCATGTTCGGGAAGAGCCCGAAGACGAATGCGAGCGTGACCACCAAGGCTGCCGACGTGGTGTTGGCAATGTCGCTCTGGATCACGTCCGTGGAGTAGAGCGTCCAAATCACGACGATGCTGACGATCGGCGCGTAGGCGAGCTTGAGGAATGTGCGCCCCGTCTCGCGGGGCTCCCACTTCTGTGCCTTCTCGGTCTTGCGTCCGGCGTACGTGAGCCCGAGCCGGACGAGGCACTCGGTCATGACGCCGAGCCAGGTGAGCAGGATCACCTCGATACCGCGCCACAGGCCGTGCAACCAGAAGTAGCCGATTTCCGAGTGGACGAGGTCGGTGAGCGTCGTGTGGAAACCAGCGCGCCAGCCTGGCGTCTCGCTGCTCGAGTCTTCATCCCCACCAGCCAGCGAGGTGTAGAGGAAGCGGAGTTGTTCGTCGAGCTGATCGAAGAACGCGTCGACGTGTTTACGACAGTCGTCCACTCCGACCCTTGCCCACGCGAGCTTGAATTCTTCGGCCTCTACCACCTTCCCTGCAACACGAGCGGTCGCAGCCTTGACGTTGTCGCTCGCCTTGGACGGCGGTTCGATCATGCCGGAGACCGAGCCGTTCGCCGATGCCGACTCGCGTTGCGTGCGGTCTTTGCAGTCGAGGGTCCGCGTCAGAGCCTTGAGCTGGCGAAGCCCCTTCTGATTCGCAGCCAATCGCTTCGGATCGGTGCCGTCGACGTAGATGAACCAGTCGGGGTTTGCATTCGGCGAGAAGGCCCTTAGCTTCGCTCGGTAGCCATTCGTACCGGGGACGGGCTCGAACGCCGCGAACGTGGCTTCCAGGCTGTCCGCAACAACGCGGTTGTAGTCATTCACCCTTTGATGGACCGACGCGAGATAGCCTCTGACGCTCGCGAGCTTGCCTATGCCAAGGGGGCCCGCGACGACTGGCCCGGTCTCCGGGAACCGCTCGCCAGCGAACATCAGCACGAGCTCGTTCGAGTTGGGATCCTCGACGATCTGATAGAGCTTGGTCGAGTTCTCGATTTGCCCCGAGACGCTCTCAAAGTACGCCCGGTTGAGGGTGTGGTGCGCCGCGACGTAGACCAGGAACAGGCCGAGCATGAACGTCCCGAGCCCTCCCACGTGCCAGTGGGGGTTCATCCACATCCGCTCGAGCCGGGTGATCCCGTTCGTCATGGTGTTCTTCGCATAAAGCGGTCAGGCGCTCTCGGCCGGCCAAGGCAGGCAAACGGCCGTGACTAGGGAACGAATCTGCGAGGCCGGCCCGCCACCGTTCCGGTCGCAAATGCATCCGTTGACCCATCTCCCTTCCTGGAAGGGAGTTGAGTTGCGAAGAGCCTGTCGTAGGTGGAGGCAAGCCCGAGTCCGCCGCTGCTGCGCGCGCCTCGGCGGAGTTGTGCCGTGCCTTCTCAGAACCGCGGTTGTGCTGCCCTAGACGCTGCACGGCCCATGCAGCGTTCGTCTTCGGCCTCGTGTTGACCGTGGGGTCAGGGCGCTAGGGTCCGGCCGGACGACTAGGGCTGATCCTCGTCCGCGCCCTGGTCGACCGCCGGGCCGAACACGCGCGCTTCGCCGTCGATGTCGGTCTCGCCTGGCAGCGCGACGAACGCGGGATCGCCCGCGTCGCGGCACGGCGAGCCCGGACCGAGGTGGAGGTCGCCCGCGGCCGGGTTCACGAACAGCGGGTCGGCCGCGAGGATCCCCGCGCCCGGGGTGAACGGGCCGCTGAAGCCGGCGAGCCCGCCTTCGATCGTCGTGTAGGAGATGGTTCCGGCGACGTTGAAGAGGCCCTGCAGCTCTTCGCCCGGGCCGCCGGCGACGGGGTTGTCCCAGAAGGTCGAGTTTCGGAACGTCGCCTGGGCCGTCGACCCGACGCTTTGCCCATACACCGTCACGGCGGCCGAGCCGGAGCTCGACGTGGCGTTCCCGGAGAACGAGCAGCCGGTGACGTCCAGCGTCTGCTGGATGCTGGGCGAGAGGAACCGAATCGCCGCGCCGAAAGTGGCGGCGTTGTTGACGAAGACCGAGTTGCGGATCTCGACGTCCGTACGGTTGGAATAGATCGCGCCGCCCTCGTCGCCGGTCTGGTTGCCGTCGAAGACGCAGTTGGTAATCAGGACGTCGAAGTCCTCCGCGTCGACCGGGTTCAAGAGCAGGGCGCCGCCGTCGGAGACCCCCGAGTTGTCGGTGAAGACGCACTTCTCGATCCGCACGTCGTGCTTGGGGGACAGACCGCCGAAGACGGCGATGCCGCCCGGCCAGCCGCCGGTGACGTGGTTGTTGTCGAAGACGCAGTCCGCGATTACGCCGCCGCTGTCGAGCAACAGGATCGGCGCCTGGCTGCCAAGGGAGTTCCGGAACGTGAAGCCCTGGATGCGCGTGGTGTCGGGGTTGTCTTCGAGACGGAAGGCCCAGAGGTTCGACGTGGCGAGGTCGATCGCGGTGGTGGCCGGACCGTTCTCGCTCATGATGACGAGATCCTTGCCGTTCAGGTCGATGCCGGTGCTCCCGAAGCCGCTGTAGGTCCCGTCGCGCACCAGGATCACGTCCTTGTGGTTCGCGTTCGTCACCGCGTTCAGGATGTTGGGGAACTGGTCCGGCACGATCAGGATGACGTCGCACTCGTCCGGCTGGCCGTTCCCGTTGGTGTCGAGGCTGAACCCCGACGAGATGTCGAACGCGTCGTCGATCCCGTTGCCGTTGCAGTCCACCAGCAAGACGTCGCGGTCGAGGAGCTCCACGTCGGTGGCGCTGCCGATGAAGTCCGGGCCGGTGAGATGCACGAACACGCCCTGGAGCACGAGGCGCAGGGCCTCGATGCCCGCGCCCAGCTCTCCGACGGTGACGTTCACGTTCGCCTGCCCGGTGGGGCCGAGCACGCCGAGGAAGAGGAGCGTCGACGTCGGCGGCACCGCCAGCGAGCCGAACCACGGCGGGAAGAAGACGGGCGCGAGCGTGGGGGCGAGAAGCACGTAGGCGAACTCGCCGGGCTCGCCTTTCAAGCGGAGCTCTACGGTGCCGGTTTCGAAGCCGGGTGACGAAATCTCCAGCTCGTGCGCGTTGCCCGCGATCGTCTGAAGCCCGGGCCCGTTGACGTCCGAGCCGGGCGGCCCCGCGCTGCACGGCGGACCGATCTTCGGGATTCCGGGCGGGCCGCCGCTGCCCCCGTCGAACACGCAGTCGATGGCCTGGCAGGTCGAGTTGACGAGCTGGATCCCGTCGCCGCCGGCGCCGCCGTTGCCGCAGAAGGGGAAGCCGAACGAGCCGCTGCTCCCCGGAACGCCGTCCGCGCCGTCCACCGTGGAGCCCGAAAGGAAGAGGAAGCTGTCGGTGAGGCGGATCCCGTCCTCCCCGGAAGACGGCGCGCCCTCGACGTCGAGCTCCCAGGCGTGCACCGTCGAGTTGGTGACCGCGATCCCGTAGCTTTCGTTGCGGATCAAGAGCACCGAGTCGCTGTTCGTGATGCCGACCGATCCCTGTCCGGTCAGGTCCTCGAGCACGACGTCGCCGAGGTTGTTCTGGAGGTTCGTGAACACGTCGACGTCGAAGCCGCGGACGGTGGTTTCCTGACCCGCCGCGAGGTTCTGGACCCGCAGGGAGGAGCCGAACCCGAAGAGCCGCGGGCGCTCGCCTCCCTCTTCGATCCCGAGGACGCGCAGCGCCTTGCCGTCGACGGTGAACCCGGTGTAGATCCCCGGCCGGACGAGCACCACGTCGCCGTCCGCCGCCGCGTCCACCGCGTCCTGGACGTCGTCGAAGTCGGCCGGCGGGCCTGGGGCGTCGTCCACCACGATGACGCTGCCTTGCGCGAGCGCGGGCGGAGCCACCAGGAGAAGGGCCAGCGAAGCGACGGTGACGGTAGAAGCCATGGGACCGGGCCTTTCGTTGCCTCCAGCGTGATTCTACCCCTCGCGTCGGGAGGAGCTCCCGGGGCCTGACCGTGGTTGGCGCGTCGGGTGCTCGCCTGCGTCGACAGAAAGTCGAGAAATCCCGGCGCCGACGCCTCGCCGACGTTTCAGCTCGAGGCTTCGGTTAAAGCCCTGAGCTGCTCAGCACCTGCCGGCGACAGAAGGAGCAAGGTCCGGAACGCCGCGGCGTGGGCCTCGGGATCGGACTCGTCGCGAAGGTAGAGCGCAGCCACCAGGTCTCGCCACCGGAGGAGCTCACGCCGCAGGCCGCGGCGCTCGGTCACTTCGACGGTCAGGTCGACGAGGCGCGCTGGTCGGGCGTGAAGGTCTTCCAGCGCTCGGGTGTCAACGAAGAGTGTTGGGTCACGTCGAAGGCTCTCTTCCATCAGCCGGCTCGTGGATTCTGCATTGTCGTCGACCTGCTTTCCTAGAACGGATCGTCCGGAAGGCGTAGGCCGCCTTCGCGTCCGGCGAGGGCGGCGTCGAGCTCGAGCAACATCAGCCCGATCCCCGCCGCGCCCTGCATGTAGCCGGTCTGTGCCTGGAGGATCTCCGGGCGGACGCGGTGCTCGGCCTGGATCCAGGACCAGCCTTCGCTCGTCTTCGTCGCGCGTGCGATCACGTCGTCGGCGAGGGCGCGGGCGTAGGCGAGGTCGTCGGCGTCGCTGCTCTCGCGGTAGCGTTCCAGGAAGTGCTGCGCGATGCCGGACGAGCCGCAGCAGATCCCTACGTTGTTCCAGAAGCCGGGCGTGCGGTTCGCGTCGAGCGCGGCCGTGCGGACCGTGGCGGAGCAGCGCGACTCGAGCGCCGTCCAGACGTCCGCCTCGCCGGACGCAGCCAGCGCTTCGAAGAGGCGCGCGGTACCGACGGGGCCGTGGCACCAGCCGAGGTAGTAGAGGTCCTCGCCGCCAGGCGTGTGGTGGTGGACGCGAAAGCCCTCTGCATCGGGATCGGCGATCGCGCGAAGATGGGAGGCGCCCTTCTTCGCTGCCGCGAGGAACGCAGCGTCGCCGGTTCGGACGTGGAGCGCCGCAAGGAACGCCGCGACGCCCGCCGTCCCATGGGAGAAGTTCGGCATGCGCCGCGGGAAGTCTGGGCTTATCGCCCAGTCGAGGCCGTGCTCGGTCTCGTCGGCGACGGCGATGAGCTGGCGGCCGGCCCGCGCCGCCAGGGCGAGGTCATCGGGGCGCTCAAAGGCGTCCGCCATATAGAGAAGGAAGAAACCCGTGCCGGCTGCGCCCGAGATCACGTCGGTGGTCGCGTTCCAGCGCACGCCGTGCTCGGTCTCCTCGGCCGCGCCATGGATCAGCTCGGCGCAGCGGATCGCACCCGCCCGGTAGCGCTCGTCGCCCGTGGCGCGGAAGACCTCGTGGAGGACGAAACCGACGCCGCCGACGCCGGTCCAGAGGCCGGCGCCGTCGCCGTCGATCTCCTCCGGGACGCGGTGGAGCAGCTCGGCGGCGCCGGCGCGCGCGAGCCAGCCCCAGGCCTCCTCGTCGCCGGTCGCGCGCAGGAGCTCGAAGAGGAAGAGCACGATTCCCGACGTCCCGGAGTAGAGCGAAGTGCTCGGCTCCTTGTGCGCCTCGGCGGGAACCGCCAGCCACGCGGCGCCGCGGTCGGTCTCGATCGCGTGGTCCGCCAGCCAGTGGCCGGCCCGCACCGCCGCCTCGAGGTAGGGCGACGAAGACGCCTCCTCCTGGAGCGGCGTCGCGAAGGTCAACAGAAGCGCAGAGAGCGCGTTCACGGCGCGGCCAGCCTACTCGCTATCCTGAACGCCGCCATGGGACGCGCCGCAATCCTTGCCCTCGCCTTCGTCGCCGCGGGTTGCGCCTCGACGGGCGCGAAGTCCGGCATGGCGCTCGAGCTCGCCGCCGCCTATTCCGAGGAGCACGACGGGCACACGCTGCTCGTCCTCCGCGACGGCGAGGTCGTCTACGAGGCCTACCACAGCGGCTGGAACCCGAAGGCACCGCACCGCATCGCGAGCGGGACGAAGAGCTTCTGGGGTCCGCTCGCCGCCGCCGCGGTCCAGGACGGGCTGCTCGCGCTCGACGAGCCCGCCTCCGACACGATCACCGAGTGGCGCGGCGACGCCCGCCGCGAGCGCATCACGATCCGCCAGCTCCTGAACTTCACGAGCGGGCTGAAGCCGAGCCTCGCGGAGAACTGGGACGAGGCGAAGTCGACCGACCTCTACGCCAAGGCGGTCACGATGCCGGCGCTCGAGGAGCCGGGCGCTGGCTGGAACTACGGCGGCACGAACCACACCGCCTTCGGCGAGCTCCTGCGCCGCAAGCTCGGAGGCGAGTCCGTCGAGGACTACCTGCACCGGCGCATTCTCGACCCGATCGGGATGGAGGTCGCCGACTGGACCCGCGACGGCGCCGGCCGGCTCGTCATGTCGTCCGGCGCCTTCGTGACCCCGGCCGAATGGGCGAAGCTCGGCGAGCTCGTCCGCACGGGCGGGCGCGCGCCGGACGGGACGCCGCTCTTGGACGCCGACGCGCTCGCCGCGTGCTTCCGCGGGAGCGAGGTGTTTCCGATGTACGGCCTCTCCTGGTGGGTCTCGACGCGGGACGCGGACAAGGCGGACCTGCCGGACGATTACGTGGCGGCGTCCGGCGCGGGGAAGCAGCAGCTCTTCGTCATCCCGTCGCTCGGGTTGACGATCGTGCGGCAGGGCGAGAGCGACACCTTCGCCAACGCGGAGTTCTTCGCGCGGCTCTTGCACGGGATGACGCTCGAGAAATACGCGGAGGGCCGATGAGCCGCAGGATCTTGGCCTTCGTCGGGATCGTCGTCCTCGTGGGCATTCTCACCGTCGCCATCGGCGGGTACGTGTTCCTCCAGACCGCGCAGGGGCACTACGTCGTCGGCCACTTCCACGACTCGCTCGGCGACACCGAGGCGGCGCTGGAGGCTTTCGAGCGGGCGATCGAGAAGGACTCCGAGCACGTCGAGGCCCACAACGCGCGTACGTACCGGCTGATGGAGCTGGAGCGCTTCGATGAGGCGCTGACCTCTGCGGAGCGCGCGTTCGAGCTCGACGATGCGAATCCGTACGTGCTGCACGCGCTGGCCTGGCTGCGCGGAAAGGCGGGACGGCACGCGGAGGCGATCGAGGTGCTCGAGCACTGGAACCAGGTCTACCCGGCGGAGGCGGAGCCGCACGTGCTGCGGGGTTACCACCTCGCCCAGCTCGCGCGGGCCGAGGAAGCCCTCGCCGCCTTCGACGTCGCGCTCGCGCTCGATCCCGACGACGGGGAAGCGTACTACCGCCGCGGCCTGGCGAAGACCGAGCTGAACCGCCACGAGGAGAGCCTCGCCGACTATGAGCGCGCGGCGAAGCTCAACCCGGAGGACGGCGACGCGCACTACGGCGTCGCGTTCGCCTTGTACATGCTGGGGCGGAACGAGGAGGCGCGGCAGGCCTGCGGGCGCGTGCTCGCGATCGAGCCGGGGAACGAGGAAGTTCGCGAGCTGATGGAGGGTTTGTGATCCTCGCGCCGAGCCTGCTGCTCGCGCTCCTTCCGCAGGAAACCGTCGTTTTCGAGGGCGACTGGCTGATCGTGGCGGAAGCTCCGGCCTCCGTCGTTCGCCCCGGCGCGGCTCCGAACGAGCTCGTTCTCGAGAACGGCCTCATTCGACGCACGTTCCGCCTCGTGCCGAACGCCGCAACGGTCGGCTACGACAACCTGATGACGACCGAGGCGATCCTCCGCGGCGTCAAGCCGGAGGCGAAGGTCACGCTCGACGGTGTCGAATACGCGATCGGCGGGCTTCTCGGGCAGCCGGAGTACGGCTACCTGCGGCCCGAATGGCTCGACGCGATGACGGCCGACCCCGCGGCGTTCGCCTACGTCGACCACGAGGTCATCGAGACCGTTGAGCGCTTTCCGTGGAAGCGCGTGCGCTACTCCGAAGACCGCCCGTGGCCGCCGCCCGGCGTCGGGCTCGCGCTCCGCTTCCGCGGTCCGCCGGGACCGCACGAGAACGTCGAGATCGTCGTGCGCTACGAGATGTACGACGGCATCCCGCTGACGTGCAAGTGGTTCGAGCTCGCGAACGGAACCGGCCGCGCGATCGAGCTCGACGCCTTCACGAGCGATCTGCTCGCCGCCGTCGAAGCGGAGTCGGACGTCGAGCTCCCCGTTCGCTGGAAGCTCCCCAACCTGCACGTCGAGAGCGACTACTCGATGGGTGGCTTCATGCCTAAGAGCGCCGTGCAGACGTGCCGCTGGGTGCCGGACCCGCAGTACACCTCGCAGGTCAACTACCGGCGCCAGACGCCGAACTTGCTCGTGGTCGGCCCGCCGCTCGGCCCGGGGATCGAGATCGCGGCGGGCGAGACCTTCGAGTCGTTCCGCACGTTCCAGCTCGTCCACGACTCCACCGACGACGAGCGCCGCGGCCTCGCGATCCGGCGCATGTACCGCACGATCGCTCCGTGGTGTACGGAGAACCCGATCCTGATGCACGTGCGCAGCGCGGACCCCGACGCGGTGCGGCTCGCGATCGATCAAAGCGCCGACGTCGGCTTCGAAATGGTCATCCTGACCTTCGGCAGCGGCTTCAACATCGAGAGCAAGGACCCGGAATACCAGGCGCAGATCCGCGAGCTGGTCGAGTACGCGCACGCGCAGGGCGTCGAGCTCGGCGGCTACTCGTTGCTGTCGAGCCGGCGGATCGGCGACGAGCACGACGTGATCGACCCCGAGACCGGCAAGCCCGGCGGCGCGAAGTTCGGCAACGCCCCGTGCCTGTGCAGCGAGTGGGGGCGGGGCTACTTCGCGCAGCTCTACGACTTCTTCGAGGCCACCGGGCTCGACCTCCTCGAGCACGACGGTAGCTACCCCGGCGACGTTTGCGCTTCGACGAGGCACCCGGGCCATCGCGGCCTCGCAGATTCCCAATGGCGCCAGCGCGAGACGATCGTCGATTTCTATCGCTGGTGCCGCGGGCGCGGGATCTACCTGAACGTGCCCGACTGGTACTTCCTGAACGGCTCGAACAAGATCGGGATGGGGTACCGCGAGACGAACTGGTCGCTCCCGCGCGCACGGCAGGTGGTCCTCGGGCGGCAGAACATCTTCGACGGCACGTGGGCGAAGACGCCGAGCATGGGTTGGATGTTCGTGCCGCTGGTCGAGTACCACGGCGGTGGAGAGGCGGCCACGCTGGAGCCGCTCTCCGAGCACCTCGACGCGTACGGCCAGCACCTGGCGAACAACTTCGGGAACGGCGTGCAGGCGTGCTACCGCGGGCCGCGGCTCTACGATTCACCGGAGACGCGCGAGCTCGTGAAGGGCTGGGTCGACCTCTACAAGCGGCACCGCGCGATCCTGGACTCCGACGTGATCCACCTGCGCCGGCCGGATGGTCGCGACCTGGACGCGATGCTGCACGTCAACCCGCGGCTGGAGGAGCGGGCGTTCCTGTCGGTCTACAACCCGACCGATGAGCCGGTCGCTCAGACGCTGAGGGTCCCGCTTTACTACGCAGGCCTAACCGACGCGGCGACCGTTGCCCACGAGGAGGGCGAGCCGTTCGACGTGACCCTCGACCGCGCCTACGCGGTCGCGCTCGACGTGGAGTGTTCGCCCCAGGGCTTCACGTACTACGTGTTCCGGGAATGAGCGGCGGCGCGGCGGACCATGAAGTCCTGCCAAGGCGAGGCGTGTCACCGTTCGGGCCTTTGCCGCGACCTGGACCTACGTCCATCGTCCTTCCGGCCAGCGCCGCCGCCATCACCCGCAAGAGACCGTGGTCCAGCGCGCCAACCGGTCTGCCGCTCTCCGCGCCGGCCCCTACGGCGTCCTCAGCCCCGCGGACCGCCTCGACCTCGCCGATTCGCAAGCTGGAGACGAGATGTTTATATACAGATCCGCATAAGTCCGGGTCCCGTCTTCCCGCGGAAGTCTGCATGTTCGCTTGTTCCAGGTGGTTACGTTTCCTCTCCGACACTGGAAGGCAGGGTTGCACAGGCGGGCTGGCTGCGTTCTTCTGTTTATCCGAGGTCCGTCGAAGACTCATTAGGCGCGAAGAAAAGGTCGGAGGAGGGATGGTGTGCTAGCAGAAGCGACTCGATGGACTACTCGCAACTCTTGGCGGGCTGGTGTGTCGAGGGCATCTGAGTGGCTAACAAACCTATGCGTCGGACGGCGCTTCGCGCCGCAGTTGATCGCCACCGCGCTAGCCAGACAGTCGGTGCAGCGACCTTACACAGAGGAGGCAGACGGATGAGGCTTCAGCCTCTCGCGGTTGTCCTGCTGGCGGGCCTAGTCGGGTGCCACTCCGTCGGCCATAGCTTCAGGAGTGATACGGCGGCGCTGTCTCAGTTGGTTGTGGGAGAGACGACTCCGGACGATGCAGTCCGCATTCTCGAGGCCGAGCCCCACATTCGTCAGAACTTGCCGGACGGCACGCTTGCTTGGCACTGGCAGCACATCGCCTCTGGGGCGTACGTTGGTGTCACTGACAACCGCTACATCGTGCTGATCTTTAAGCGATCCGACGATGGCTCTTCCTGGCGATTCCACAACGTCATGCTTGCACAGAACATCGATCTACCTCCAGATATGCCCTTTGGAGCAGTCGTTCGCTGATGGCGCTATCCGATGAATGGCTAACAAGGCGATGCAGACGGACGGCCCTTCGGCCGCCGCTGATCGCCATCGGGTTGAACTGACATGACCACACGTACTGCTGTCGCTTGGTACCGGCGGGACCAATGGTCGCGGCTGCTGGAGCTGTCGGAGGATGCGGACGAGTTGGAGGCAACCTTCGATCAGTGGCTAGCCGCGGCGACGAAGAGGTTGTTGGAGATCGACCCGACCGGCGATCGGGTGATTCAGCTCGACGTGGACGTAGAAGAACTCTGGCGGTGGTGTCAGGATCAGGGCCGGCCTCTCGATGGAAGAGCAAGGGCGGAATTCGTAGCCCGGAAGGCACAAGCCAAGTGACGCTGTTCAGCCAGCCGATCGAACGGACGGCGCTTCCCGCTGCCGTTCATCGACGTAGCGTTAGACATGCAAGCCAGCGTCCCATCGACCGCTGAAGTGCTGGCCCTCCGGAAGCTGGGACGCAGTATCGATGCGAGGTGGGTTGATTGGGCAGTGCGCAAGCTCCTTGAGGGGCGTGACACTCCGTGTCTGCGGGTGCTCGCCGGGGAAGTCGGCCCCTTCAATCAGTTCGAAATGGCAGCTCTTGTCGATCGGACCTTCGAGGAACTCGGACTTCAGCAGTACCCGAGCCGGAAGGAAGCGGCCGTGGCCTATGCTTCGGTCCTCGCTGGACGTATTCTCAGTGGCGTTCTTCCCGCGGATGTCGCGCTCGCTGAACTAGCCCAGCTCTGCATCGAGCTCGACTACCTCAAGGATGTCCGGGATTTCTATCTGCTCCACTTCGCGCGTGAAGATCTTCAGGCAACTGGCATGCAGTACTACTGGCCTGAAGGTGACCAGGAGAGCATCGATGACGTCATCCGCGAATACTGCAGGAAGTGGATCAGGGAACACTCGCTGGATGTCCAACCCACCGATTCACCGGACGGCGCTTCTCGCCGCCGTTGATCGCCACCGCGTTCGAAAGGCTGGAGGCGATGACGACGCATGATCTTGTAGTAGGCACCTGGGAGATCACGGAGATGGACGCGTGGGAGAAGTCGACGCTCGATCTCGTGGAACCAGTGTCCGGCTGATGCTGGATGCCCCGGCCGAGACGCAGTCCGAGAACTACGGTTCCATCATTTACTACAAGGTCCCGGATCTCGACGCGGCTTTCGAGACGCTCTCCGCCAGGAAGGTCGTCTTCGAGGCAAAGCCGCATCTCGTCGCGGAACTTCCCGACTACGAGCTATGGATGGCCTTCTTCCGGGATCCGGACGGAAACCTCATGGCGCTCATGAGCGAGGTTCGGCAGTAACCTTCGTCGCGCAAGTTGGGGGGACACCCGGTCTTGCGCACCTCCGCGCCGGCTCGGATCGAGAAAGCGGAGAGCTCGACCGATGGACGTTGACCTGTCTGCACGGTGGATGCATACTTATGCAGATGAGAACGACCCTGAACATCGACGACGGCCTTCTCAAACAGGCGGCACGACTGACCGGGGTGAAGGAGAAGACTGCTCTCGTTCGCCGCGGGCTTGAAGCGTTGATCGCTCTGGAGAGTGCTCGCCGGTTGGCGGCCCTGGGGGGCACCGAGAAGAAGCTCAAGCCCGCTCGCCGGCGCCGCACGAGCGCGGCATGATCCTGGTCGATACGTCCGTCTGGATCGACCACCTGCGAAAGGGCGACCGCGAGCTTGCGGGGCTCTTGAACGAAGGCGTGGTGCTGTGCCATCCGTTCGTGATCGGCGAGTTGGCCTGCGGCAACCTGAAGAACCGGCGTGAGATTCTCTCTCTGCTGGCCGCCCTTCCCACGGCTCCGGTGGCGACTCATGAAGAGGGGCTGCATCTGGTCGCCGATCGGAAGCTCGACGGCAAGGGGCTGGGCTGGATCGACGTTCATCTGCTCGCGTCCGCTCTCCTGTCGAAGTGCACGCTTTGGACGAAGGACAAGGCGCTTGCAGCCGTTGCGAGCTCACTCAAGGTCAACGCATGAGCGGGGGGCGAGCCGGCGAAGAGAGTCAGACGAACCCACCTGAGGTAAGCCTATGCAGGACTTTTCCGAGTCCGTTCGGAAGCAGATCAAGCAGCTATGCGATCGAGCGTACAAGGCCGAGCTGGAGGCGGCACTTCGCGATGTCGAAGCAGGGTTCGCTGACTGGCGCAAGGACCGCCTGGACTGTTTTGAGCTCTCGGATCTCATTCATGACTTTCACCAGGGGCCGAACCGTAGCTTGTACAACTACTACTCCCGTGTGAAGCCTCACATGGCCGCTGCGCGTGCCATCGCGGAAGGGCTCGTGCCGCGGGACGAGGTTCCTCAGGAGGTCATCGCTACCCTTGCCGCGGACTGGACACTTATGAACGGCTCTCGCAGGACCTCGCGTAGCCAACGGACGACACGCTCGGACGAACGGAGGCTCACCACACCCGCGCTCTTGCCTGGATGAACGAGTAGAAGAACACCGAGTTCGGGTCGTGCGCGACTCGGTCCAGCTCCTCCTTCATCCCCTCCACCGTCTCCGCAGAGACCTTGCCGGCTTCGAGCAGACCGGGCGCACCGCTGAGCAGCAGCTCCGACCAGAACGCGAGAAACTCGGCGCGCTCTCCCGGCGCGCGGTTGTCGAGGTGGATGTTGCGCACCTTCGTCGTGATGTCGCGATACCCGACGGCGAGCAGCAGGTTCCCGAGCTTCGCCCCGACGAAGGGATCCCCCCCGAGCTCGATCTGGTGATCGTTGAAGGCCAACCAGTACGCCATCGTGTGCGGGCTGTACGGATCGATGAAGAACGTCGCGTTCTGCACCTCGGTCACGACGATCGGCGAGCCCTCGCGCAACACCCGTCGCACCTCGGAGAGCACGCGCGCCGCGTCGGGCACGTGCTCGAGGATCCAGCACAGGAAGGCGCAGTCGAAGCTGTCCGCCGCGAAGCTCAGCCGCGTCGCGTCCTCGGAGCGGAGCTCGTAGCGGCCCTCCGCCCACTGGAGCTTGCTCAGGTTCTCGCGCGCGCGCTCGAGGTTGGCTTCCGAACGGTCGACCCCCGTGACGTGCAGGTCGGGGAAGTGCCGCAGCAGGATCTCGGTCTGCGCCCCGACGCCGCAGCCGACCTCGAGCAGCCGGCGGCACTTCCAGTAGGGGAGGCGGTCGTGGACGCGGTGCTCGAGGAAGCCCGCCTGGCGGCGCAGGCGGTCCTGCTCCTCGCGCGTGAACCCGTGAACGTAGCCCGGCGTCGCCTTGCCCTTGGCTTCGGTCATCGCGGCATTCTAGAGCGTTACACGCCGCGAGCCGAAGGCGCCGTGCCGCGGGCGCGGAGTGCGCTACCATAAGGAAGGAATAGGCCGGCCGCGCGTCCGTCTCGGGCGTACGGTCGTCGCCTCCCGCCGTCACCGCTCCTCCCGGAGTCCGCCATGAAACGGACCGCGCTCCTCGCCCTCCTCCTCGGGCTTCCGTTCGTCGCCGCCGCCGGCCGTGCCGGGGAGGGCGAAGTTGAGACCGGCTTCCTGTCCGAGCGCACCACCGTCTGGCTCGACCGCACGCAGGTGATCCCGTTTGAGCTGCCCGCGCCGGCCGCCGATGACGTGCGTCCCGCGGCGAGCTCCTCCGACGACGGGGTCCTCGCGATCGTCCGAGCGCCCGAGGTCCTCGCGGGCGAGACCACCGGCTACCTGCGCGTGCGCGGGCTCGCCGAGGGCAGCGCGACGCTCACCGTCGGCGATTCGGCACTCGACGTCGCCGTGCGTCCGGCGCCGGTCGACGCCTTCGCGAACAGCATCCGCGCGCGCGTCACCGGGCTCGTGCCCGGCGCGGTTGCGTGGGGGACGTTCGCGGTCGGCGTCGAGGTCACCGGCGGCACGGAGCTCGCGCAAACGCGCGCCGCCGAGGTGCGCCTGCGGCTCTCGAACGGCGACGAGCTCGAGCCGGTGAGCGAGCTCCCGATCGAGTACGGTCCCGCGCGACGGCTCGTCTTCGAGGTGGACGCTGAGGAGCTCTTCCCCGGCGAGGCGACGGCGACCGCGGTCGTCTACCCCGATGGCGCCGAGCCCGTCGAGAGCGCGTCGCTCACGTTCACCATCGCGCGACCCGCGGCCGAAGACGTGCTCACCGGCGAGTGCGAGGACCACGTCGCCACGCCGCGCCCCGAGGGCTTCGGCGACACGCGACCGCGCGTCGGCAGCGGACCGGGCGCCTCGGGCGACGGCTTCGTCAGCGTCGGCTCGACCTGGCTCCTGCCGGTCGAGGTCGGCGAGACCGGCCGCTATCAGATGATGGTCGTCGCGCGCGGCGACTTCGGGGCGGGCGCGTTTCCGTCGCTCGGGCTCGACGTCGACGCGTACCGCGACACCGCGACGACGGTGCGGCTCGTGGACCGCCATTGGCGGCGGATGCCGCTCGGCTATCCGATCGAGCTCGAGGCGGGCGAGCGCCTGCTCGCGATCAACCCGCTCAATCGGCTCAACCTGACGAACACCGCGCAGCGCACGGCGTTCCTCGACCGCTTCGAGCTGCTCCGCATCGACGAGCCCGAGGATGGCGCGTCCGGAGGCATGATGATGATGTCGGCGGCAACGTCGCTCGGCTCCGGCAGCGGGATGGAGGCGGACTACGGCGCGTCCTCCGGAAGCGGCGGGCTCTGGATCGCCTTCGAGCAGCCGTTCGACGGCCTGCAGGTCACCGGGCGCCTCGCGATCACGGGAACCTGCCGCTGGGACGGCGCCGACGAAACGCCGGCGCCGCAGGTGGACTTCCTGATCAACGGCCGCGTGGTCGCGAGCCATCAAGCGGCGGCGCCGCTCTTCGGCGTCGACCGCGCGGCGTTCCTCGAGGGCGAGAACACGGTCCAGATGGTGGCGAGCCTTCCGGACGGCCGCCGCGCGTCGACGCCGATCCAGACCGTGAGCCTCGTCGGCGACCCGAACATCGGCTGCGGGCAAGGCGCGCGCGCGTGGCACCGCTTCGCCGCGGTCGACGACCGCTGGCGCGAAGCGCTCCAGCCGTACCTGCACACCTACGACAACCGCGCCGGGCACCTGGTCGCGCGGTTCGTCGGCGCGTCGAAGGTCGAGCTGGCGCTGCCCGACGAGCTCGAGGGACCGTTCATCGTGATCTTCGAGGCGCGCGGGCCGGACTATCAGCACGCCGCCCGCTACCGCTTCACCGTGACCGACGCCGACGGCGAGCGCGCGGTCGGCGAGGAGCGCGACCTCCACGGCTGGTGGCAACACCACTACGCGGGCGAGCTCGACCTCGCGGCCGGACCGAAGACGATCACCTTCGAGCGCCTGGACGACGGCGACGAAGACCCCGGCGTGCTCCTGCGCTCCGTCATCCTCCAGGACCGCTGGCCGGATCCGGACCGCTGCGCGCCGCGGAGCCGTATCGTCTACCCACGCGCCGGCCACGCCGCGCACGGGCTCGACGCCGTGATCGTCGAGGCGTTCGACGACTCGCACGTCGAGCAGGCGGATCTCCTGATCGACGGGCGGCGCCAGTACTCCTTCGCGCGCGTGCGGAACGGCTTCGGCCACGTCGTTCTCCCGCTGATCCTGCGCGGGATCGAGCCGGGCGAGCACGTGCTCGCGGTGCGCGTCGTCGACGAGGCCGGCAACCTCGGCGAGTCCGAGGAGCTTCCGTTCACCGTCCTCGCGGAGCCGCCCGCGGAGCGCGGGCCCTTCACGCGCGCGGTCCACCTGCTCGACCGCTTCGCCTACGGGCCGGAGCCGCAGGAGCTCGCCGACGTTCTGACGATGGGCGAGCGCGCGTGGCTCGATGCGAGCCTCGCCGAGGCCGGCGCCGGCGATGCGGCCGCGCTCGGCTTCGCGCGCACGGACATGCAGACCTACGGCAACTACCAGACGGTGGTCGCCACGCTGCAGCACGTGCTGCGCACCGACAACCCGGCGCGCACGCGCTTCGTCCAGTGGGTCGAGAACCACTTCTCGACGTGGATCAACAAGGCCGGAGGGCCGGCGGAGTGGTACGAGCACGACCGCTTCCTGCGGCTCGGCGCGGCGCCGTTCCAGGAGCTGCTCGTGTCGTCATCGACCAGCCCGGGGATGCTCTGTTACCTCGACCAGCAGGAGAGCTACGCCGGCCGACTGAACGAGAACTACGCGCGCGAGATCATGGAGCTGCACACGCTCGGCGTCGACGGCGGCTACACGCAGGAGGAGGTGACGTCGCTCGCCGGCCTGCTCGCCGGCGTCACGCTCACGCGCGAGGCGAACCCGACGGGCGAGGGCGAGGGGCTCACGATGCAGCTCCGCTTCGCGCCCGACCTCGGCGACGCGCGCCCGCGGGAGATCCTCGGCATGCGCTTCGGCGAGACGCCGCCGGTCGAGCGCTTCGACCGGCTGAACCTCGCGATCGAGTTGCTCGCCGCGCACCCGAGCACGGCGCGCTACGTGTGCGGCAAGCTCGCGGCGCACTACGTCGCCGTTCCGCCGCCCGAGGCGCTCGTCGACGACCTGACCGCCGTCTTCACCGAGAGCGGCGGCGACATGCGCGCGGTGCTGCTCGCGCTGGCGGAGCACCCGGCCTTCTGGGACGAGGACCTGCCGGAGAAGATCGCGAACCCCTTCGACTTCGCGGTGCGGATCGCGCGCGTGTGCGACTCCCACCAGGTCTACTGGGCGGTGAACAACTACCTGAACCGCGCCGGCATGGGCGTGTTCGACCGCGCGACGCCCGACGGCTACCCGGAGGAGGACGCCGCCTGGGTCGACACGAACGGCACGATGCAGCGCTGGAGCTTCGCGCGCGACATCCCCTGGGCGATCCAGCGCGTCGTCCCGCGGCAGCTCCACGGCGAGGCGGTCGGCGACGTCGAGTTCTGGCAGCAACGCGTCATCGACGTCGGCGCCTTCGGCCTGACCGGCGACTACCTGAGCGACGAATCCAACGCGGCCGCGCGCGAGTTCTTCGCGACGGCCGAAGGCCCGCCGTGGGAGCGCGTGGGCGCGGTGTCGGTGTTCCTGACGCGGCTGCCCGAGGTGAGCTTCCGATAGGAGAGCGACGATGTTGACCCGCAGAGTGTTCCTCAAGAGCTCCGGAGCGCTGGCCGTCTGCGCCGGCGCCGCGCCGTTCGCGCGCCTCGGCGCGCAGCCGTTGTCGCGCGCGACCAGCGGCAAGGCGCTCGTCCTGATCTTCCTGCGCGGCGGCTGCGACGGGCTCAACCTGGTCGTGCCGCACGGGGAGGCGCGCTACTACGCGCTGCGCCCCTGGATCGCCATCCCGCGGCCGGGCCAGCCGAACGGCGCGGTCGACCTCGACGGCTTCTTCGGCCTGCACCCGCGCGCGGTGGCGCTCCAGCCGTTCTTCGCAAGCGGGACGGCGGTCGCGCTGCACGCGGTCGGCTCGGATCACAACACGCGTTCGCATTTCGAGGAGCAGGACGTGTGGGAGACGGGGCTGCTCGAGAACACGGTGAGCTCCGACGGCTGGCTGAACCGCCATCTGCAGACCTCCGAGGGCGCGGGCTCGATCCGCGCGATGTCGATCGGCGACTCGCTGCCGCGCGTTCTGCGCGGGAAGTCCGAGGCGATCGCGCTGCGCGGGCTGTCCGACCTCTCGTTCACCAACGACGCTTCACGGCTGCCGTCGATCACGGCGGCGCTCGAGCGCGCGCACGCGGGCGGCGACGGAGAAGACGCCCGCGGGCTTCTCTCGCGCAGCGCGCGGGAGACGCTCGAGGCGCTCGAGGACCTCCAGAGGCTCGCCGCCGAGCCCTACGAGAGCGGCGTCGAGTACCCGAACAACGACCTGGGCCGCCGCCTGCGCGAGGTGGCCCGCATCCTCAAGGCCGGCGTCGGCCTCGAGGTGTGCGAGCTCGACTACGGCGGCTGGGACACCCACCAGTACCAGGGCGGCGCCGACGGCGCCTTCGGCAACCTGACGACGACCCTGGCCGAGAGCGTCGCCGCCTTCTGCGACGACCTCGGCGACAAGCTCGACGACGTGCTCGTCCTCACCGTCTCCGAGTTCGGCCGCACCGCCGCCCAGAACGGCACCGGCGGCACGGACCACGGGTGGGGCGGCTGCATGCTGGCGCTCGGCGGCCCGGTGCGCGCGAAGTCCGAGGGCAAGGCGCGCAACGTGCTCGGCGAGTGGCCCGGCCTCGAGCGGGAACAGCTCCAGGACGAACGCGACCTGGCGAACACGACGGACTTCCGCGACGTGTTCGCGGAGGTCGTGAAGGGGCATCTCGGCAACCCGAAACTGGACGTCGTGCTGCCGGACCACCAGGCGCGGCCGGTCGGGCTGATCTGAGCGGCGTGAACCTCCGTTCGGCTGGCCGGCTTCGTCCTTTCTCAGGGCGAAGGTAGCCTAAGCGGCGGTCTGCCGCCGCCCGCCCATGACGAGGGACCCCGACACGAGAGACGATTCGCGCTCGCTCGCCGAGGCGGCCTTCCAGCGCTATCTCGACCGCTATCGCGACGAGCGCGCGAGCGACGCGGATGACTTCGTATCCGAAGCGCCGGCGCGCGTGCGCGAAGAGCTGCGGCGCATGATCGACGACTATCACGCGTTGCGCGAGCAGATGGGCCACGTCTCCGCGAACCTGGAGGCCGGGCGCGTGCTCGGCGACTTCCGGTTGGTGCGCGAGATCGGCCGCGGGGGGATGGGCGTCGTCTGGGAGGCCCGACAGGTGTCGCTCGACCGTCCCGTCGCGCTCAAAGTCCTGTGGCCGCATTTCACCCTGTCTTCCGGCGCCCTCCAGCGCTTCCAGCGCGAGGCGCGGGCCGGCGGCCGCATGGCGCATCCGGGCATCGTCCAAACCCACGCCATCGGTGAAGCGGACGGCTATCACTACATCGCGCAGGAGCTTGTGCCGAGCGCCTACACGCTGGCCGACTCGCTCGCCGACCTGCGCGAACGCAAGCGTTTGCCCGAGGGCTACGCGCGCGCGGCGGCCGAGCTCTTCGCCAAGATCGCCGACGCGCTTCAGTACGCCCACGAACAGGGCGTCATCCACCGCGACGTCAAGCCGAGCAACATCCTGCTCACCGAGAGGGACGAGCCGCGGATCACGGACTTCGGTCTGGCGAAGATCGAGGACGACCTGGGCATTTCGCGGACGCTGGAGATCACCGGCACGCCCTACTACATGAGCCCCGAACAGGCGGCCGCGAAGTCGATGGGCATCGACCACCGCTCGGACGTCTTCAGCCTCGGTACCACGCTTTACGAAGCGCTCGCCCTGGAGCGGCCGTTCGATGGAGAGACGACCTACGAGGTCTTCCGCCAGATCCTCACGTCGGAGCCGGAGCGGCCGAAGACCGTGCCGCGGGACGTTCCGGACCAGCTCGCGGCGACTTGCATGCGCGCGCTCCGGAAGAGCCCCGACGAGCGCTTCCAGTCCATGTCCGACTTCGCCGCAGCGCTTCGGGCGTTTGCGCGCGGAGAGGCTGTTCACTCCGAGACGTCGGCGTCGCCGACGCACACCGACTCCGCCGATGAAGAAGAGCGCCGCCCGGGTCGGAGCTTGAAGCCGGAGCTCGTTGTCGGAGCCGCTGCAATCGGGATCCTGGTGATCGCGGGTGGCTGGATGCTGTTCTGGATCTTCGGCGGGTCCTTTGGGCGGGAGAGCCTCGCGCACGGCAACGCGTGTCCCGCCATCGACGCCGCGAGCCGGATCCTCGTGGCGGTGGAGCGCACCGGAGAGCTGAAGAACCTCGCCCGGAACAGGGACCTGACGGAACACGAGCAGATGCACCTGATCGACGCCGTTTGCGACCGGCCCACTCGCTTTCCGGATTCCGAAGCCGACGTGCTCGTGGCCCTCGTCGAGGCACAGGATCTGACCCCCGCGTCGCGCGCGCACCTGAGGCGCTGGTCGGCGTCGGTCGCGAGGACGCCGGCGTGGGATCGAATCCTCACGGCGCTGGAACAGCCAGAGGAGGTTGCCAGAGCTCTCAACCTCCCCGAGGTGAGCCTGCCGACGTGCTCGCAAGGGGAGCCGATGAGCTTCGCCGACGCGGAGACACCCGTTCTCTACGTCCTGGCTTCGGGCGAGATCACCGGCGGCGAAGAAGCCCTGTTCGGTCCCGGGCGCTCCGGCGAGAAGGACTTCCACGCCCTCGGGTGGTGGCTGAAGAAGAAGGTGGAGCCGATGGAGAAGGAGCCGTTCGACCCTTCGCTCGTCGATGGTCCGCTGGTGCCCGCCTCCGCCCTCCTCGTGCGCGCCGACGCAGAGGCGCCCTTCCGATGGATCACGGAGGTCCTGCGAGCCGGCGCGTCGCCGGGCATCGCTCTGTCGCGCTACTGGATCGCGGTTCGCCTGTCGGACGGCACCGAAGCGGTCTTGCCGATCATGCTGCCGCGCAACACCGCGAAGCCCGACGGGTCTGCGGAGCCGGTGGAGATGGTCGAATGCCGCATGCTGCGCGTTCCGGAGGACGACACTCTGCGATATCAAGTCGGGCCGATGGTTGGGGACCTCGAGGCCGCCACCGAGCGGCTGGCGAGGCTCTTCGAAGCGGACGAGGAACGCCCGCTGGTCCTGGACGCGGGTCCGGACGCTCTGGTCTCAGAAGTGGTCGAGTTGCTGGATCACGTACGGCAGGTCGGCTACCGCGGGAGCTACTTCACCTACCACTCCGGTGCGCCGGACCGGCCGATGCGATCGGGCCTGTTGAGGTTCCCGGTCGATCCCAGCTCCTATGAATTCGACTGACCTGAGCCTCTGCGAGACCTGCGAGCACGTGCGGGAAGTCGTCTCGAGCTCGGGGTCGAGATTCCTGCTCTGCGAGCTCTCCCGGTCGGACCCCCGCTTTCCGAAGTATCCGTCTCAGCCGGTGATCCGCTGCGAGGGGCATTCGACCGAGTCGGCGCGGGAGGGGAAGTAAGCGGCGCGGCACCGCCTATAGTGCTTCCCATGAACGTCCGCGTTGCCGCCTCTGCTGCCGGGTTGCTCGTGCTTCTCGTGGCCATCCTCTACTGGATGCGTGACACGCCATCCGATGACGGGACCGGGGATGGCGGCGAGGTGCGCGCGTCCGGGGACACCGCCCTTTCGCAGCCCGGCGCCGAGAAGGCGGACCTGGTGCCCGCCGCGCAACCCTCGACGGAGGACGTCAAGTCGAGCTCGACGGGAGACGGGGCGCCTGGTGCAGAGCCGCCGCCAGCCGCTTTCCCTCCGTTTGAAGACGTGCCCCGTACGCCGGACGCCGTTCCGACCCCGAGCGGCGTGTGGGACGGTCTCCTCGTCCAGCTCGGCTGGCCCGCCGAATCCGCGGAAGCCAAGGCGTTGGTTCAGCTCGTCGGCTCTCGCCTCGACACGCGCGAGAACTTCGAGCACCGCTTCGGACCGGACCCGGAGGAGCGCGTCGAGGCCGCCGAGGAATGGAACGCCGACCTGGCCGCGGATGCGCGGCGCCTGATCGACCTCGTGGGGCGGGAGTACGTCGCTTCCGTTCTCAAGGTCGCGCCGTTCGAGCGGATCGATCCCGAGTCGGGCGAGCTCGTCGCGATCCCCGCCGAGGAGCTCGAGGAGTTTCTCGCGGAGAGTCGTTAGCTCGGCGCGGCCGAGTTGATCCCGATTCGTGTCGCCCGCCGGCTCGCCAGGCGACGCACTGGGAATCGATGGGATCGACGACCGACACGCCCCCCAGGGACGGAACCATGAAGCTCCTCGCGGCCGCCTTCGCCTTCTCGCTCACCCTCCCCGCGGCGTAGCGGCAGGCGTTGCGGACGCGGGGAAGCCGCTCCTCGGCCAGACGCGCACGCTCTACATCCAGGCTCCGAGCGCGCCGTCGACGCCGTACTTGCTGGCCGCCTCGACCGCGACCGCGCCGGGCATCCCGAGCCTCGCGGGCGCGGACGTGTCGTTCGCCTTCGTCGCGCTGGACGTCGCGCAGCCGTGCCCGGTGGTCGCGGTTTCCGCCCCGACGACGGTGACGCTCCTGTAGCGTCGCCGGCACCGGGTGTTCCGAGCGGCGACCTGCGGCTAGCCTGGGAACCCCGGCCCCATGGGGAAGCCCCGGCTCGTGCTCGCTCTGCTCGCCATCGCGGTGGCGGCAACCGTCTTCGCGGTCTTCCGCGGCGGCCCGGAGCACGGAACCGGCGCGGCCGCGCAGCCGGCACAGCCGAACGCCGCCGCGGACCGGCAGGAGACGACGCCCGTCGGCGGCGTTGCCGGAGTGGACGCGCGCCGCCGGACCGCGGCGGTCGAGGAAGAACCGGGCCGCGAAGAGTCGCTCGACGCGGAGGTGGTTCGGGACGCGCCCGCGCGCGCGTCCGGCCTGCGTCTCACGGGTCGCATCGTCGATGAGCATGCAAATCCGATCGCCGGTGCCGAGCTCTTCGTCGAGGGACGCGACGGGGTCTTTGCGGTCAGCGACGAGGCGGGCGAGGTGGTGGCGTCCGGCGAGCTCGGCGACGTGTCGGCCTTCGCGCGCGCCTTCGGACTCGAGGTCGTCGTCCTCGCGCGAGGGTTCGCGGGCGCGAGCCTCGACGTACCGTGGAGCGCCGATGAGACCGCGGTCACGCTCGGCACCATCGTGCTCTCGCCGGGGCGCGATCTGTCGGGCTCGGTCCGGACCGAAGCCGGACTCGCCGTCGCCGGTGCCGACCTCGCCTGGCTGCCCGTCGACCACCTCCCCGAGGACGCCGACGCCGCGCGCATCGAGGGAGTCACCGTCTACGTCGATGACCAACGCTTCGTGCCACGGACGCGCTCGGGCGACGAGGGCCGGTTCGAGCTGCGCGGGGTTCCGCTGGGCCTCGGGTTCCTCAGCGGAAGCGGTTCCGGGACGGACCACGGCTGGACCGAGCCCGTGGACGTCACGCCGAACTTCGTGGCGGAGCTCGAGCTCGTCCTTCCTCCGGCGGAAGCGACGTTTCCCATCGCCGGAATCGTGCTGTTGCCCGACGGCAGCCCCGCCGCGGCGAAGGTGAGCTGTGAGGTGCCTGATAGCTACCGCCGCACGACGAGCTCCACGGACGACGCCGGCCGCTTCTCGTTCCACGTCCGCGGAGACGCGCCGCGCCTGATCGTGGCGCGCGCCGCCGACGACCTGCACTATCCCGCACGACGGGAGGGAGTGCTGCCGGGCACGGTGACTTTGGAGCTGCGGCTCGGCGCTCCCGAGTGGCTCGCGATCGCGACGCGGGACGGCTCCGGCGAGGCCGTTCCCTGGAGTCACGTCCGCGTCTACCAATCCGAACGCGGCCCGACGCTCGAGCCCGGTGGCGCGAACGGCGTGGCGCGCGTGCTTCGCCCGCGCACGTCCTTTACTGTCCACGTCTTCGCCCCCGGCTTTCGTCCCGAAACCCACGGCCCCTTCGACCCGGAGTCCGTCGGGGAGCGTCTCGAGCTCACCCTCGAGCCCGGCTCGGCCGTGCGGGGTCGCGTGCTTTACGACGGCGCACCGGTCGCTGGGGCGTCCGTGACGGTCAACCGCAGCTTCGACGGCGACCGCATCGGCGTCGCGCGGGGCGTCGCCGATCCGGAGACGCCATTCGTCGTCCTGACCGGTGCCAAGAAGGGAGATCCGGACGCGACCACCGACCGCGACGGCTTCTTCGTGGCGACGCTGCACAACGACGGCCCCCACGTCGTCCGCGTCGAGGCCGAGGGCTTTCCGACGACGACACGCGGGCCGTTCGAGTGGACGACGGCCGAAGGCGCCGACGACGTCGAGATCGAGCTCGAGCGCGGCGGCGCGCTGACGGGTGTCGTGCTCGCGCGCGAGGGAACCGACGTCTCGGGCGAGATCGTCGGCGTGTCGAACGGTCGCGGGATCGCGTACACGTGCGTCGTCGACGAGGAAGGACGCTACCGTTTCGACGACCTCCAGCCGGGCGACTGGCAAGTGCGCCGCTGCCGTGCTCCGGTGGCGGAGGTGGAGATCCTGTCTTTCAGGCCCATCCAGCGGACCGCGTGGAAGGCGCATTGGGACTGCGCCGTCACCTCCGGCCGCGTGACGACCTTCGACCTGGATCTGACCAGCATGGGCGAGTTCGTACTCGAGGGCCGCGTTCGCATCGATGGTGTCGACACGGCCGGTTGGGACGTGCACCTCCAGCGGGAGGGTTCCGGCGGCGGCATGCTCGGCCCGCACCTCGCCTCCGACCGCCTTGACGGCACAGGTCGTTTCGCATTCAAGCTCTCCGAGGGCGGGCGTCGCCTCATCGTCGTCCGCGGATGGGGTTGGACTCTCCTGCAGGAGGTCGACCTGACGCGCGGGTCGACGCCCTGGAACGTCGAGCTCGCGACCGGCGTCCTCGCCGTCTCCGGTCGTCGTCCCGTGCGCTGGGATGGTCGGGAGCTCAACGCGGTGCGAGCGCTCGTCGAGACGGAGGACGGCCTCGTCGCGTTGCGCCTGGTCGACGTCGAGAAGCTCCCGGACGAGACGGTGATCACCACCGGCGTTCCCGCGGGATCCGCGCGGCTCGTGACCCGCGCCGGGACCCGGTTGCCGTTCGACGGGCCGCTCGCGGAAGGGATGTGGGCCGACCTCGCCTCCGTCGAGGTCCTACCGGGCGAGGAGATACCGGTCCGTTTGCCTTGACGCGCCCACGGGAAGGTTGCTACCGCGCTCCGCGACGGGTCGAGTAGCATGCACGTCCGCCCATGCTCCGGTTCCTGGTCCTGGCCCCCGCCGCGCTCGGCTGGCTCGCGCTCGTCCTCCCGCCCGAGGAGGAACGCGCGCTCCCGCCCGTCGACTTCCAGCGCGACGTTCGCCCGATCCTCTCCGACAACTGCTTCGCCTGTCACGGTCCCGACGAGGAGGCGCGTCAGGCCGACCTGCGGCTCGACCTCAAAGAGGAAGCGTTCGCGGACCTCGGCGGCTACTTCGCGGTCAAGCCGGGCGAGCTCAAGGAGAGCGAGCTCTGGTACCGCATCGTGACCGACGCCGAGTTCGACGTGATGCCGCCGAAGGACTCGGGGCTCTCGCTGACGGCGGAGGAGATCGATACCCTCCGCCGCTGGATCGAGGAGGGCGCCGAGTGGTCGCAGCACTGGGCCTTCGTCGCGCCCGAGCGCGTACCGGCGCCGGCGGTCGAGGACGAAGGCTGGCCGCGCGACGACATGGACCGCTTCGTGCTCGCGCGGCTCGAGGCGGAGGGGATGAAGCCCTCGCCGGAGGCTTCGCGCGCGACGCTCCTGCGGCGGCTGAGCCTCGACCTCACCGGGCTGCCGCCGACGCCGGAGGAGCTCGACGCCTTCGCCGGCGACGACTCGCCCGACGCCTACGGGAAGCAGGTGGACCGTCTCCTCGCCTCGCCGCGCTTCGGCGAGCGCATGGCGCTGCCGTGGCTCGACGCGGCGCGCTACGCGGACACGAACGGCTACCACCGCGACGCCGCGCGGACGATGTGGCTCTGGCGCGACTGGTTGATCGACTCGCTGAACGCGAACAAGCCGTACGACGACTTCGTCGTGGAGCAGCTCGCGGGCGATCTCCTGCCCGAGCCGACGAGCGATCAGCTCGTCGCCACCGGGTTCAACCGCAACCACATGCTGAACGACGAGGGCGGCGCGATCCCCGAGGAGTACCAGGTCGAGTACGTCGTCGACCGCGTGCGCACGACCGCGACGGTGTTCCTCGGTCTGACGATGGCCTGCGGTCAGTGCCACGACCACAAGTACGACCCGATCCGGCAGGAGGACTACTACCGCTTCTACGCCTTCTTCAACAAGCTGCCGGAGAAGGGGCTCGACGGCAGCGACGGGCCGGCCGAGCCGAAGCTCGTCGTGCCGCGCGAGGAGGACGAGCGCGAGATCGAGGAGCTCTCCGCCGAGATCGAGGAGATCCGCGGGCGCATGAGCGCGCCGCTTCCCGAGGTGGACGCCGCCGAGGCGCGCTGGGCCGCGGAGGCGGCGAAGGCGCTCGACGCGCGCTGGGAGACCCTCGTCCCGACCGTGGCGCGCGCGACCGGCGACGCCGTGCTCGAGGTGCTCGAAGACGGCTCGGTGTTCGCGAGCGGCAAGAACCCGCAGACGGCGGACTACGAGCTCGAGGCGCGCGTCGACGCGTATCCGGTCACCGGGCTCTGGCTGGAAGTGTTGCGGGACGAGTCCTTCGCGCACGGCTCCGCGGCGCGCACGTCGCACGGGAACTTCGTCGTGTCGGAGCTGCACGTCGAGGCGGTGTCCGTCGAGGATCCCTCGCAGAGCGCGACGGTGGCCTTCGCCTCGGCCTGGGCGGACTACTCGCAGACGGGCTACGCGATCGCGAACGCGGTCGACGGCGATCCGAAGACCGGCTGGGCGGTCGACGGCCACGTGCTCTTCGAGAACCGCAACGCCTACTTCGTGCCCGAGGAGCCCTTCGGCTTTCCCGGCGGCACGCTGCTGCGCGTGCGCATGGAGCAGAACTACGGGTACCAGCACACGCTCGGCCGCTTCCGGCTGTCGGCGGCGAGCGGCGAGCCGCTCGCGCCGTCCTTCGCGGACAAGGTCGTCGCGGGACCGTGGTCGCTCCTCGGCCCGATCGGCGGTGACCCCGACCGGCTCTTCCGCCTGCACGACCCCGCGCAGGTCGGCGTGGACGCGGAGTGGGTCGAACAACCGGACTTCCACGACGGCGAGAGCCACGCGCTGAGCGGCGAGCGCAGCGCGTTCTACCTCCGCCGCACGATGACGTCGCCGAGCGCGCGCACGCACACCCTGTCGCTCGGGAGCGACGACTCGATCGTCCTGTGGGTCAACGGCGTGCGCGTGCTCGCGAACAACGCGAAGCGCGGCGTCGCTCCCGACCAGGAGCGCGTCGACGTGCAACTCCGCGAAGGTCCGAACGAGATCCTCCTCAAGGTCGTCAACTACGGCGGGCCCGCCGGCTTCTACTTCCGCGTCGCCGCCGAGGGGCCGCCGGTGCTGCCGGGCGACGTGACCGTGGCGCTGCGCGACGCAGCCGCGGACCGCCCGGCGCTGCGCGACCACTACCGGCGCAACTTCCACCCCGGCTGGTCGGAGTGGACCGGGCGCATCGACGAGCTCCAGGCGACGATCGACGACGTCCGCGAGTCGTCGCCCGCCCTGATGGTGATGCGCGACGAGCCGGGCGTGCGCCCGACGATGATCCTCGAGCGCGGGCAATACGACCGCGCCGTGCGCGAGGTCACCGCCGGCACGCCGGCGTTCCTGCCGCCGCTGAGCCCGCGCGGCGACGGCGAGCCCGACCGGCTCGACCTCGCGCGCTGGATGGTCGACCCCGGTCACCCGCTGACCGCGCGCATCGCCGTCAATCGCGTTTGGCAGACGCTCTTCGGCGTCGGGCTGGTGACGACGCCCGAGGACTTCGGAGCGCAGGGCGATTGGCCGTCGCACCCCGGACTGCTCGACCGGCTGGCGCGCGACTTCGTCGACGACGGTTGGGACCTCAAGGGGCTCGTGCGGCGCATCGTGACCTCGGCGACGTACCGGCAGAGCTCCGACGTGCACCCGGACGCGTACGAGCGCGATCCGCGCAACCGCCTGCTCGGGCGTGCTCCGAAGTACCGGATTCAGGCGGAGCTCGTGCGCGACGCGGCGCTCTTCGCCGCGGGGCTCCTCGTCGAGGAGCTCGGCGGGCCGAGTGTGCGGCCGTATCAGCCGGAGGGGCTTTGGGCGGAGGTCTCCTTCAACAACAAGGGGCGCTCGGAGAGCGACTTCTACACGCCGGACTCCGGCGACGGGCTCTACCGGCGCAGCATGTACACGTTCTGGAAGCGCTCGCTGCCGCCGCCCAACCTGCAGACCTTCGACGCGCCCAACCGCGAGGTCTGCACGGTGCGGCGCGACCCGACGAACACGCCGCTCCAGGCGCTGGTGCTCCTCAACGATCCGACGTTCGTCGAGGCGGCGCGCGCGCTGGCGCAGAGGACGCTGCTCGCGGACGGGGATCTTGCCAACGCGTTCCGGCGCGTGACCTCGCGCGCGCCGGAAGACGAGGAGCTGGTCCTGCTCTCCGAGTACCTGGCGGTCGAGCTCGAGCGCTTCCGTGGCGACCCGGAGTCCGCCTCCGCCTTGCTCGCTGTCGGCGAGTCGATGCCCGACGAGAGGCTCGACCCCGCCGAGCTCGCCGCGTGGACCGAGGTGTGCTCGCTCCTGCTCAACCTCGACGAGGCGATCACGCGGCGATGAAGGACCCCTTCCCGTTCCTGGACCGGCGCGCGTTCCTGCAGGGGACGGCCGGCACGCTCGGGCTCGCGGCGCTTTCGTCGCTCGTCGAGGCAGAGGCCGGCGGCGCGCTGCCGGTTCCGCACTTCCCGCCGCGCGCCAAGCGCGTGATCTGGCTCTTCCAGTCCGGCGGTCCGTCGCACATGGACCTCTGGGACTACAAGCCGGACCTCGCCGCGCACCACGGCGAGGAGCTGCCGGACTCCATTCGCGGGACGCAGCGCATCACCGGCATGACGTCGGGCCAGTCGACGTTCCCCGTCGTCGCGCCGATGTTCGAGTTCCGGCGCCACGGCGAGTGCGGCCGGTGGGTGAGCGAGCTCCTCCCGCACACCGCGCAGGTCGTCGACAAGATCGCCGTGATCAAGTCGATGAACACCGAGGCGATCAACCACGATCCCGCGGTGACGTTCATCCAGACCGGCCAGCAGCAGCTCGGCCGCCCGTGCATCGGCTCGTGGATCAGCTACGGGCTCGGAAGCGAGAACAAGGACCTGCCGGCCTATCTCGTGATGATCTCGCACGGGAGCGGCCGCCCGGTCGGGATGCAGCAGCCGCTCTTCGCGCGCTTGTGGGGGAGCGGCTTCCTCCCCTCGGAGCACCAGGGCGTGAAGCTCTACGGCGGCAAGGAACCGGTGCTCTACCTGAACGACGCGCCCGGCATCGACCGCGCGGCGCGCCGGCGCATGCTCGACCGGCTCGCCGAGCTGAACCAGCGCCGCCGCGAGGCCACCGGCGATCCCGAGATCGACACGCGCATCGCGCAGTACGAGATGGCCTTCCGCATGCAGGCGTCGGTACCCGATCTCGTCGACGTCTCCGACGAGCCCGACGAGGTGTTCGAGCTCTACGGGCCGGATTCGCGCAAGCCGGGGACGTTCGCGGCGAATTGCATCCTCGCGCGGCGGCTCGCCGAGCGCGACGTGCGCTTCGTCCAGCTCTTCCACCGCGGCTGGGACCAGCACGAGAACCTGCCGACGACCATCACCGGCCAGTGCAAGGACACCGACCAGCCGTCGGCGGCGCTTCTCCTCGACCTCGAGCGGCGCGGCCTGCTCGACGAAACGCTCATCGTCTGGGGCGGCGAGTTCGGCCGCACCGCCTACAGCCAGGGCACGCTCACGAAGGACAACTACGGCCGCGACCACCACGGCCGCTGCTTCACGATGTGGCTCGCCGGCGGCGGCATCCGCGGCGGCGTCGAGCACGGCGAGACCGACACCTTCTGCTACAACATCGTCAAGGACCCGGTGCACGTGCGCGACCTGTCGGCGACGATCCTGCACTGCCTCGGGATCGACCACGAGCGGTTCACGTACAAGTTCCAGGGGCTGCGGCAGAGGTTGACGGGAGTGGAGGAGGCGCACGCGGTGGAGGAAGTGCTCGCTTAGGTCGCAACCTTCCCGCCATGGCTCGCCCGAACGACGTCACCGCTCTGACGCGACGGGCGGGGGAGGGTGACTCGCGGGCGATCGAGCAGTTGATGCCGCTGATCTACGACGAGCTCTGTCTGCTCGCGTCCCGGTTCATGCGGCGGGAGGCTCCCGACCACACGCTGCAGACGACCGCGCTCGCCGCGAGTGACGTCTACTCTGAGGAGAGGTTTGCCGGAGAGTGAGAGCAACGGGGCTGCGTCAGGAAGAGGAAGAGGCTTTGACGACGCGGGTCTGCCGGGAGGGGAGTGAGGAGGTTCCGGCCGCGTCGGACGGTTCTGCAGCGCGGGACGCAACGGCCGGGCTTTAAATCGTTTGCCGGACTCGAGGGCGCTTTCCCTGTACTGACTGAAGTAGGCCGCTTCGCTTCTGGGTTGAGAGCGTAGGGGACCTCCGAGGCCAGGCCTCTGATTTCTGAGAGCTTCTACTTGAGCCCAGATTTTATTACTGCTATAAATACTCTCGTGAAGCGAGCGAAGCAACTTCACTTCTCTTCCCTCTGGCGCAAGAAGCCGAGCAAGAAGAGGCCCGGGCGACCGCCCAAGGAGGATTCGGGGGTTCCGCATCTGCGGCGGGCGGCGTTGGCCTCGAAGTATCCGGTGCACGTCACGCTCAAGACGAGGAGCGATCTTCCACGCCTGCGGGCGATCGATCCCTACAACGCGATCTGCGCCGCCTTCGACAAGGGCAAGGAGCGAGCGGGGAGGCTTGCCAAGGGGCACTTCCGCCTCGTTCACTTCTCGGTGCAGAACGACCACCTGCACCTGGTCGTCGAGGCGACGGACAGGTTGGCTCTGTCGCGGGGCATTCAGGGCCTGTCCATCCGCATCGCAAGAGGTCTGAACCGCCTCTGGGGCCGGAAGGGCAAGGTCTTCGCCGACCGCTACCACGACCGCATCCTCCGCTCGGCCAGGGAGGTGCGAAACGTCTTGAGCTACGTCCTCAACAACGGCCGCAAGCACAAGCGCCGCATCCCCAAGGGCCAACCCGACACCTTCAGCTCCGGCCACTGGTTCGACGGCTGGAAGGACTACACCCTCGACGACTGGATGGGCCTGGGACCGATCGTCTCGCCGAAGACGTGGCTTCTAGGGAAAGCCTGGAGACGCCACGGCCTGCTCCGCCTCGCCGAAACGCCCGGAGGTCCCTGACCCGCTCACCCCGCGAGCGAAGCGGCCCACTTCAGTCAGTACAGGCAAAACACCCTCGAGTCCGGCAAACGATCTAAAGCCCGGCCGTTGCGTCCCGCGCTGCAGAACCGTCCGACGCGGCGAGGCTCTCTCCAACCGCCTCCAAGCCCACTCGCGTGTCCAAGAAAGGCCGTTACGTTTCGCGCAGGGAACGCGCCGGACGAGCCTCGAGCGCCTCTACCGCTCCGGCGCCGGCATCCCGAGCGCCAGCGTCAACACCATGAACGCCGTCGAGGCCGTCGTCATCGACGAATACGGAACGAAGTCCGTCGACGAGCCGTCCTTCCGCTGCGCCTTCACCGCGTGCGGCCTCAGCCGCGCGTGATACGCCTCCCTTTCCGTCTCAGGCAATAGGTTGATCGCCCGCGCCGCGTACGCGTGCCCGAACCAGTAGAAGTACGCCGCATTCGCGTAGTACGCCTCGTGCGGGATCGGCCGCTTGCGCGCGACGTCGAGGAACTTGTGCTTGGAAAGGAAGTGGTCGAGGCCCTCGCGGATCCGATCCGCCGTGATCTTCTTCTCGCCCGTGGACGCCAGGCTCCAGTTGCACACCTGGATGCGCCCCAGGCTCCCCTTCACGTCGTTGATGCTCTCCCCGCCGTTGATTCGCGGGATCGGATTCAGGTCGTACTCGTACGCCCCGTTCGGCAGGGCGCAGTCGGCGACGTAGCGCTTCGCGCGCTCGAGGATCGCCGGATCCTTCACCCAGCCCATCTCGATCCCCGCCTGCAACGCCGGCAGCACGAGCGCCGTGCAGAAGCTCGTCGCCCACTTCGGACGCTGCGTCGGGTAGGGGAAGTCGTAGTAGCCCCAGCCGCCCTCCGGAACCTGGTTGCGCTCGAGGATGCCGAAGTAGCGCTTCCCGCCCTCCTCGACGAGCTCGTGCCACTCGGCGGTTTGAAAGCGCGGGTCCTGCGCGGCCTCCGCGAAGGCGGTGTAGCCGTACAGCCCCGCCCAGACGTAGTCCGAGTCCCAGTCGCTGCCCCGCTTGGAATCGCGCGTCTCGCTCAGCCAGCGGATGCCCTTCTCGAGCGCGATGCGCACCTCCGGGGTCTCCTCGACCTGCATCAGGGCGAGCAGCGCGACCCCGTGGGCGGCAACCTGCCAGTTGTAGTAGGTCTCGATCGAGAAGTTCGGGAACAGAGCGCTGTCGATGACGCCGACGCCCCAGGCGCCGTCCTCGCTCTGATTCGCGAGCAGCCAGGCGATCCCCCGGTCGAGCGCGCCGCGCGCCTCGTCCGCGGCCATCGTCGCGGGCACTTCCTCGATCGGTTTCTGCGCCGAGAGCGCGGCGCCGAGGACGAGCGCGACCGTACAACCGACCAGGCGATTCATGGGACTTCCTCCAGGGGACCGGCGTCGGCCCGGGACTGTAGCATGTCCGCATGCGACGCCTCGTTCCGCTTCTGTTCCTCGTCCTCGCGCTTCCGGCCGCCGCTCAACGGTCCGGCGAGTACCTCGGCCGCCGGATCGCCGAGACGATGCACTGGAAGGGCGCGGAGTGGCTCCTCCGCGAGACGCGCGAGCGGGAGGAGAACGTCCAGCTCCTGCTGGACGAGCTCGGCATCGAGCCGGGGATGACGGTCTGCGACCTCGGGGCGGGCGTCGGCGTGCACGCGCTCCCGATGGCGAAGATGGTCGGTCCCGGGGGACGCATCCTCGCGGTCGACATCCAGCACGAGATGCTCGACCGGCTGATCACCCGCGCGAAGGAGGCCGGTGTCGAGAACGTGGTTCCGATCCTCGGCGACGTCGACGATCCGAAGCTCGAGCCGGGATCCTGCGACCTCATTCTCCTCGTTGACACTTACCACGAGCTCAGCGAGCCGGAGGTGATGCTCGAGCGGGTGCGGCAGGCGCTCAAGCCCGACGGCCGCATCGCCCTCGTCGAGTTCCGCGCCGAAGACCCGGAGGTACCGATCAAGCCGCAGCACAAGATGACGCGCGAACAGATGCTCTTCGAGCTCGGTGTCAACGGCTTCGACCTCGTCCGCGAGTTCAAGGGGCTTCCGTGGCAGCACCTGATGTTCTTCGGCGATCGCGAAGCCGTCGACGCGCCGCTCGAGCCCATCGGGCCGCTCCCCTCGCCGCGCCAGCTCGCGTGGCACGAGCTCGAGTACTACGCCTTCGTCCACTTCAACATGAACACGTTCACCGACGTGGAGTGGGGCGAGGGGCGCGAGGATCCGACGACGTTCCACCCGACCGCGCTCGACTGCCGCCAGTGGGCGCGCGTGGCGCGCGACGCGGGGATGACGGGCATCATCCTGACGGCGAAGCACCACGACGGGTTCTGCCTGTGGCCGTCGGCCTACACGGAGCACGACGTGGAATCGAGCGGCTGGCGCGGAGGCGAGGGCGACGTGCTGAGGGACCTGTCGGAGGCCTGCCGGGAATTCGGGCTGAAGCTCGGCGTGTACCTCTCGCCCTGGGATCGCAACAATCCGCTCTACGGCGACTCGCCGCGCTACAACGACTACTTCAAGAAGCAGCTCACCGAGGTGCTCACGGGCTACGGCGAGGTCTTCGAGGTCTGGTTCGACGGCGCCTGCGGCGAGGGACCGAACGGCAAGCGGCAGGTCTACGACTGGCCGGGCTTCGTCGCCACGGTGCGCGAGCACCAACCCGACGCGGTCATCTTCAGCGACGCGGGCCCCGACGTGCGCTGGGTCGGGAACGAGCGCGGCTACGCGAACGAGACCTGCTGGTCGATGCTGCGGCGCGACGAGTTCGAGCCGGGCACGCCGCGCTACGCCGAGCTCACCTCGGGCCACGAGGACGGCACGCACTGGCTGCCGGCGGAGTGCGACGTGTCGATCCGCCCCGGCTGGTACTACCACTCGGACCAGGACGACGACGTCAAGACGCTCGAGCAGCTTCTCGACATCTGGCACGGCTCGGTCGGCCGCAACGGTTCGTTGCTCCTCAACCTGCCGGTCGACCGCCGCGGGCTCGTACACGAGAACGACGCCGCGCGCCTGATGGAGCTGCGGCGCGCGCTCGACGCGATCTACGACGTGGACCTCGCCGCCGGCGCCGAAGCCTACGCGGACGACTGGCGCGGGGAAATGCGCGCTGCGCTCGTGGTCGACGACGACGACGCCACGTACTGGGCCGCGCGCGACGAGCGGACGGCGGCGACCCTCCTTCTGGACCTGACCGAGGCCAAGGCGTTCGACCGGGTGGTTCTCCAGGAACCGATCGCGCTCGGCCAGCGCGTCCGCGCCTTCCGCGTCGAGGCGCGCGTGCGCAAGCAGTGGAAGCCGATCGCCGAGGGCACGACCATCGGCCGCAAGCGCATCCTGATCACGCCGCGCGTGGAGGCGGATTTGGTCCGTATCCGCATCACCGACGCCCGCGCCGCGCCGGCGATCGCGAGCGTCGAGCTCTACGCGGCGCCGGAGTGACGCGAAGCGCCCGCGGGCGAGCCTCTTTCCGACCATCGTTCCGGTAGCCCGCGGCGTTTGGCACCTTGTTTGTATCTGCCGAGCCATGCCGCGCTTCCTGACCGGCCGCGTTTCCTTCCGCCTCGCCCTGCTCTTCCTGTTGGCGAGCCTGATCCCCATCGTCGGCGCGGGGGCGATCGGGCTGCGCCTCACGGAGGAGTCCGTGCGCGGCGAGGCCGAGCGGCGCCAGCGAATGCTCGCCGAGCTCTCCGGCTCGCTCGTCGAACAGTACGTCGAGACCGCGCAGCAGAAGCTCGCGACGGTGTCGCGGCTGCTCGCCGAGGAGCTCGCCCGGCGCCAGGTGGGCCGCTACGCCGTGGAGAACCGCGATTACCGCGACGCGGCGGCCGAGCGCCTCCAGGGGCTGGTCGATCCCCCCGACATCTTCCTCGAGTTCCAGTACTTCGCGGGCGGAGCGGAGCCCCAGCTCGTCACGCAACAGCGCCAGCAGGAGTTCGACCGCGTGCAGCGGGCGCTCCCCGACTACCCCGCGCGCAACGTGGCGTTGATCGAGTCCAACACGCTCAGCGACCTCGTTCAGGCACCCTTCAAGGAGGGCGAGGACTGGCGCGCCGCGCAGCTCTCTACGATCGAGGGTTTCACGACGCTCTCGACGTCGGTGCCGGTGATCGAGCCGGAAGGGACGCTCGGGGCGCTGGCCGCCTACATCGACTTCACCGAGCTGCGCGAGACCCTGGCCGCGGCGGCGGCCGACAGCTACGCGATCGCGATCGTCGACGCCGCGGGAACCGAGCTCGTCCGGGCGGGTGCGGTCGAGGGGGAGCGCATCTCCGTCACGACGGACCTGGGGGACAGCGGTTGGACCGTGACCGTGTCGGAGTCGGCGGACGAGGTGAACGCCGCGGTCGCGCGCTTTCGCCGGCAGGCGTGGATCTGGAGCGGCGTGGCCGTCCTTCTGGCCGTCCTGTTCTCGGTCTTCCTCTCCGCGTGGATCACCCGTCCGATCGCCGAGCTCACGCGGGCCGCGGAGGAGATGGAGCAGGGCCGTCTCGACGCGCGCGTCGGCCTCGACCGCGAGGACGAGATCGGTCGCCTCGGCCGCGCCTTCGACCGCATGGCGGCGGCGCTCGCCCAGCTCGACGAGGCGAAGTCCGAGTTCGTGTCGAACGTGTCGCACGAGCTGCGCACGCCGCTGACCTCGATGAAGCTGTCGGTCGCCAACCTGATGGAGCAGGTCGTCGGTCCCCTCGAGCCGCGCCAGGTCGAGGTGCTCGAGCGCGTCCGCGGCGAGGTCGACCGGATGACGGTTCTCGTCGACGAGCTCCTCGAGATGGCCCGCCTGGAGGCCGGCGTGATCGAGCCCGCGCGCGAGGTCGTGGACCTCCGGGCGGTCGCCGACGACGCGTCGGACGCCGTGCGGGCGCTGGCGAGCGAGGCCGGGGTACGCATCGCCGTGGAAGGACGGGGCGAGGCCGTCGGCGACCCGCGCATGGTGCTGCGCGTCCTCGTCAACCTGCTGGACAACGCGGTCAAGTTCTCGCCGCGCGGTGGCGAGGTGCGGGTCGCGGTCGCGCCCGGCGAGCTCCGCGTCGCGGACGAAGGGCCGGGAATCGACCCCGCCCGCATCTTCGAGAAGTTCCGCCAGGGCGACCAGGACGGCGTGAAGCACCCCGGCGTGGGGCTCGGGCTCGCGATCGTCGCGAAGCTCGTGGATCTCCTCGATGGAAGCGTCCGCGCGGAGTCGGACAATGGAGCCGTGTTCCTCGTGACGCTACCCCGGACGGAAGCGTGACCGCCCGGCTGCTCATCGTCGACGACGACGACGCGATCCGCGACTCGCTCGCGGAGCGCTTCGCGGCGCGCGGCTACGCCGTGCGCACCGCGAGCTCCGGTGAAGAAGCCGTCGAGGAGTTGCGCCGGGGCGTGGACGTCGTGCTGCTCGACCTCCAACTTCCGAAGGGCGACGGCTTCCACGTGCTGCGGACGATGCGCGCCGAGGGCCTTCCCGCCACCGTCGTCGTGATCACCGCCTACGGCACGGTCGAGCGCGCGGTCGAGGCGATGAAGGAAGGCGCCTACGACTTCCTGCAGAAGCCCTTCGCGCCCGAGCTGGTCGAGGAGACGCTGCGGCGGGCGCTCGAGCGCTCGCGGCTCCTGCGCGAGAACCGCGCGCTGCGTCTGTCGTTGCCCGATGCGGGCCTCGTGACGGCCGACCCGAGCATGGAGAAGGTCGCGGTCACCGCGCGAAAGGCGGCGGCAAGCGGCGCGACGGTCCTCCTGCTCGGCGAGTCGGGAACCGGCAAGGAAGTGCTCGCGCGGAGCATCCACGCGTGGAGCGAGCGGGCCGAAGGACCCTTCGTCGCCGTCAACTGCGCCGCGCTGAGCGAGACGCTGCTCGAGTCCGAGCTCTTCGGGCACGAGAAGGGCGCCTTCACCGGAGCGACGGTGCGCAAGGAGGGCCGCCTTGAGGCGGCGCGCGGCGGCACGCTCTTCCTCGACGAGATCGGCGACACGACGCCGGCGTTCCAGGTCAAGCTCCTGCGCGTTCTGCAGGAGCGGACGTTCGAGCGCGTCGGCGGCAACCGCTCGATCGAGACCGACCTGCGCGTGGTGGCGGCCACCAACCGCGACCTGAAGAAGCTCGTCGAGGAGGGCGGGTTCCGCGAGGACCTCTTCTACCGGCTGAACGTGATCGCGCTGACGCTGCCGCCGCTGCGCGAGCGCCCGCGGGACGTCCAGGCCCTCGCGGAGGCGTTCCTCGCCGGCTTCGCCGGATCCGCGGTTCGTCTGTCCGGCGCGGCGCTCGACGCGCTGCGCGCCTACGACTGGCCCGGCAACGCGCGCGAGCTGCGCAACGTCGTCGAACGCGCGGTCGTCCTCAGCGAAGGCGACGAGATCCTGCCCGCGGACCTGTCGCCCGAGCTCTTCGAATCCGCCGCGGCGGGCCCGGGCGATTCGTTCCACGAGCGCGTGGCGGACTTCCGCCGCCGCGTCCTCGTCGAGGCGTTGGCGGAGTCCGGCGGCAACCAGACCCGCGCCGCGGAGAAGCTCGGCCTCCAGCGCACCTACTTGGCGCGCCTCGTCAAGAAGTACGGCATCTAGCGCGATCGGATACGGCGCGTATCCGATCGGATACGGTCGCGCGCGGCGGGAACGGCGCTGGCGGGCGCAATCCGGTTGGCATGGGCTTCGCCTCTCGCGGGTGGAGGCAAAGCCATGATGCAACGAATCCTGATCACCCCGCTCGTCCTCGCGTCCGCCGTTCTGGTCGCCCGTGCCGCGGAAGAGGAAACCCACCCGGTTCCCGACCTGCGCAAGTCCCGCGTCGAGGCACCCGTGAAGGCCGCGCTGTCCGTCGAGTCGCCGCGCGCGCCCGGCGCGGTCAAGCCGGGCGACGTCAAGTGGCACCCGTCGTTGGCCGCCGCGGTCGAGACCGCCCGGAACACGGGACGTCCCGTGCTGCTCTTCCAGCTTCTCGGCCGGCTCGATGAGGAGTTCTGCTGAACGAACGCGCGTATCGCGAGGAGCGTGCTCTTCTCGCAACCCGAAATCGCCGCCTTCCTGAACCAGAACTTCGAATGCGCGTGGGAGAGCCTGCGCCCGGTGCCGCGCGTCGACATCGACTTCGGAAACGGACATAGGCTGCGGCGGACGCTGAACGGGAACATCGCCACGTGGTTCTGCACGCCGGACGGGAAGGCCTTCGACCTCCTCCCCGGGCTCGTCGGACCGGAGGAGTTCCTCGCCCGCGCGCAGCTCGCCGCGTCGGTGCACGGAGCTTTGCCGCCGAGGAACGCGGAGAGACTCGTGGCCCAATACCACGCTCGCGCGCGCGAGCTGGCCGGGAAGTCGGCCGCCGAGGTGCGCGAAGCGGGTGAGCGCGAGGCGATGTACGCCGACCTCGCGAAGCGTCAGGTGGAGTTCAACGTGAAGCGGTCCCTCGGCGGGCTCCTGGTGAACCTCGCCGAGGCGAAGTCGGCCACGGAAGGGAAGCTCGACGCCGAGCTGGCCGCGGACACGCGCTTCAACGCGGAGCACCGCTACCCGCTGGCTCACAAACTCCTGGCCCAACGTCCCTTGGCGAAGCCGGCCGAGCTCGCGAAGGAGGTCTTCCGGACGATCCTGCACACCGATCTCGACGATCCTTATCTCGGATTGGCGCCCTACGTGCTCGGGGGCAAAGGCGGAAGGAGCTCGGGATGACGATCTCGCGACGCGGTCTTCTCGCGGCTTCGGGCATCGTCCTCTTGCCGTCGGTGGGACGTGCCGGCTCCTTCCAGGACCGAGTCCTGAAGCCGACGCCCGAGAGCATCCTCGGGCCTTACTACAAGCCCGGTGCGCCGGAGACGAGCTCGCTTCGCGAAGCCGGCGAGGAGGGCTTGCCGCTGCGCGTGTCGGGCTCGGTCCGTTCGACGACGGGCGAACGCCTCACCGGCGCGTTGGTCGAGGTCTGGCACGCCGACATGGAGGGGGACTACGACGCATCCGGCTTCCGCTTCCGTGCGAAGGTCCCGCTCGACGAGAACGGAGAGTACGCGTTCGAGACCACGCTCCCCGGCCACTACTCGCTCACGAGTTACGGCACGCGCGGCGGCGCCTACGACCTGGCGAACGCACGGCCGCAGCACGTCCACTACCGCGTGACGGCCGCGGGAAACCGGGAGCTCGTCACGCAGCTCTACTTCGAGACGGACCCGTTCTTCCGCGGCGATCCGACCGCGAACCTCGCCCGTGACCCGTTCGTTCTCCACCGCGAGCTCGTGGTGCCGGTCCTGATCCACAAGAAGCGACGGGCGTACTCGCTGTCGGCCCGTTTCGACGTGATCTTGGCGCCGGACTAATACCTGGTGTAGAGGTCGTACCAGCCGGCCGCCAGGAGCGCGTCGGTCTCGTCGACCGTCGAGACGTGGTGGCTCTCGAAGATTCCGTCGTTGTCCAGGTCCTTGAGCACCGTGCACGGCTGACCCGTCAAGGGAATCTGGTAGAGGAAGTAGCGTCGCTCTACGCCCGCCTTCTGGAAACCCTGAAAGGACTCGGAGCCGCTGAGTCCCGGGATGTCCTGTGGGCCGAACAGAAGGGTCGCGGTGTCCGATTCGTCGAAAGGCACCTGGTACAGCTCATCGTCCGTCTCGGTCAAGATCAGGGCAAAGCGACCCTCGAGATCGATCCTCATTTGGGCGATGCCCTTCGTGGCGAAGTGATCGCCTTGGTAGACGACGGTCTTTTCGGGATGCGGCTTAGCGCCGCGACTGGTCTGGGGGACGTAGGTCGAGCCGGCGACGTATACGGAACTCTCCGTCACGCCGGTCGGAACGCCGATGTCTGTTTCTGACGCCGGAAGGGACGACGCGTAGCCTCCCTCCCACTCTGGGAATGTCCATTCCTCGATGACGACCTGATCACGCTGCAGTCCTGCGAGGTAGATCTGATTGCCATGTCGAGCGCACGCGGTGAGCATCTCGTAGGAGACTGAATGTTGCTCGTTATGGACCTCCCACCGACCGGTCGAAGGGTCTTTCTCGGTCGTGTGGATGTCGAGCCCGAGTTCTCCCTCGTAGAACGTGCAGGAGAGCTGGAAGCCGGCTTGTGAAAACAGCGCGCGAAGGAAAGACGGGAGCTCACGTCCTTCCATCGCGGAATCCACGGTAGCAACCACGGCCTCTGATTGTCCTGACCGACACGCGGCGAGTAGCAGAAGGCAACCGACCAAAGTCAACGCGATGAACTTCATGCCCTTTCCTCCCCTTGACGGTTTCCGAGCTCGGTAGCTGAGCGGCTCACACCATACGCAAGTAGGCGAAACAAAGATGCCCTCGGCGTTCATATCGACGCTCGGTCAATCCTCTGCCCTCTCCGCGTGCTTTGACGTCGTGCTGGCCGCCGCCTAGAAGAGCTCGATCGCGGCGGCGCGCGTCGACGCGATGCCGTTCGTCGCGCCGCCGTCGACGACGAACCACTGAGCGATCACGTCGATCCCTGCGAGCGTCGGCGCGTCGGGCAGCGGAGCCTGGAAGGTTGTGAACCCCTGCCCCGGTCCGGCACCGGCGAGCGGCATGGACTCGAACAGGATCAGCGCGCCGACGTTGACGAAGACCGGCACGCCGCCGACGACGGTTCCCGGCGGCGCGGCCTGGTGCGACGCCGCGAGGACCGCGACCGAACCGCCGAGCGCCTGGCTGACCGCTACCTTGAAGTCCTGGTTGCCGAGGTTCGGCGGCACGACGGCGATCATCGCCGGGACGAGTCCGCCGCTTCCCGCGACGCCGAAGCCGAACTGCGCGGGGTTGGGCAGCACGGACTCGCTGTGCAGCCGCGGCCGGTCGAAGGGCGGCGCCTCGGCGAGAACGCGCGGATCGGTGAGCCCGTTGACGAGGAAGTCGGCGATGTCGTTCACCACCGGCGGCGGGACGACGATGGGCACGGGGTTGACGAGGATCGGATCCTTGTTGACGGGGAACGGCCCGCCGCCGCCGTTGTAGAACGCCACCGCGTCCTCGACGCCGGCGAGATCGGTCTCGCCGTTGTGGAAGAAGCCGGTGCGCAGCCCGACGTTGCGCAGCGTCGGCACCTTGAACTTGCCGCGGTCGGCGAAGTTGCCGGTGACGTCGAAGCGTCCCGGGTCCTCCTGCCAGGGGCGCACGCCGATGTTGCGGAACTCGCCGTCGGAGAAGAGGGGCGCGGTGTGGCACTGGTTGCAGCGCTGCGCGCCGTTGAAGGCGGCGAGGCCCTGGATCTGGTTCGGCGTGAGCGCGGAGGGATTCCCCGCGACGAAGGCGTCCCACGGCGTCTGGTTCGGTGTCAGCGTGCGCTGGTACGTTGCGAGCGCGAAGGCGATGCGCTCGGCGGTGACCGCCGGGTCACCGAAGGCGTTCTCGAAGAGCTCGGGATAGGTCGGGTCGACCGCGAGCGCGGCGTTGATGTCGAGCGTCAGGTTGCTCGCGAGCGCGAGCGGCTGAACGGACTCAAGCTTCGTGGCCACGTCGCTCAAGGTCAGACCCTCCCGCGCCATCTCGACGTCGGAGACGAGCGGCATGAGTGACTGCGTCTCGAGCGCACCGCCGTCGGCGATCGACACCTGCCCGGTGTCGGGATTCACGAACGTCCCGCTCGCGCTCCCATCCCAGAAGAGCTCGTCGAAGTACGCGCTCGCGATGTTCGTCGGCGTGTGCCGCGGCGTGTTCTGGACGCCGAGCCCGAAGAGCGGATCGGGTTGGTACAGCCCGCCGTTGTCCTGCCGGATGACGCCCGGCGACCCCGCGACGTCGTCCGGCGTTCCGACCGAGCCGTCCGGGCCGGGATGAAGGACGCCCGGCCCCGTCCGCGGGTCCGCGCCGCCCGCGCCTGGAATGTGGCACGTTCCGCACGCGACGGTGTTGTCGGACGAGAGCTGCTCGTCCCAGAACAACATCTTCCCGAGCACGCGCTTCTCCGGCGTGATCGGGTTCTCGGGGGGAACGGGAGTGGCGGGGAGCTGTGCCAGGGCTCTCCCGGCCGCGACGAACACGAGGGCGAGGAAGAGGGAGACGTGGAACCTGCTCATGCCGACCGGAACCGCCGCCACTCTTTGCGGTTCCGCAACACGCCCAGCATTTCGTTACGCTCGCGGTCATGGCCGACGGCAAGTCGCTCGACGACTACGAACGCAAGCGCGACTTCGGGCGCACGCCCGAACCGAAGCCCGAACGCGACGCCGCGCGCGAGCCGGAGCCGGTGTTCGTCGTCCACCGCCACGACGCGCGGCGCTTGCACTACGACCTGCGGCTCGAGATGGAGGGCGTTCTGCGCTCCTGGGCGGTGCCGAAGGGCTTCTCCTACGACCCCGACGACAAGCACCTCGCGGTGCGGACGGAGGACCACCCGCTCGAGTACGAGCACTTCGACGGCGTGATCCCGAAGGGCCAGTACGGCGCCGGCACGATGACGATCTGGGACCGCGGCCGCTACGAGGTGGTCAAGGCCGACTCGGGTCCGCAGGCGGTGCTCGACGGCGAGCTCAAGGTGATCCTGCGCGGACGCCGGCTGCGCGGCGAGTGGCACCTCGTCAAGACGAAGCAGGGCGAGGACACGTGGCTGCTCTTCAAGTCGCGCGACCGCTACGCCGGTTCGGGCGACAGCGCCGTCGGCATCGACCTCGCCGCCGCGGAGGAGCGCGAGATGCCGGACAAGGTCGAGCCGATGCGGCCGGCGGGGGAGTCCGCGCCGTTCAGCGATCCCGCGTGGCTCTTCGAGATGGAGTTCGAGGGGAAGCGCTGCTTCGCCGAGAAGCGGGGCGACGCGGTGAAGCTGCGCGGCGTCGAGGCGGAGCTGCCGGAGCTCGCCGGTGACCTGGGGCGTCTGGGCGCGACGAACGCACTGCTCGACGGAGTTCTCGTGTGCGCGGACGAGAACGAGCGGCCGTCGGCCGAACGACTCGAGCGCCGTCTCGCCGGCGAGACCGAGGACGAAGTGTGCTTTTACGCCTTCGACCTCCTCTACTTCGACGACTTCGATCTGCGCGGCCTGCCGCTCGTCGACCGCAAGGGCGCGCTGCGTTCGGTCGTGCCCGAAGCGTCGCGCCTTCTCTTCGTCGACCACGTGCCCGCCAACGGCGAGAGCCTGGTCGAGGCGGTGTCCGCCGCGGGGCTTCCGGCGGTGATCGCGAAGCGCGCGAACGCGCCGCACGCGTCCGGTCCCTCGGAGGCGTGGCGTCGCATCCCGGTGGGGGCCGAGTCCGCCGCCGCGACCGGCGCGGTCTCGGAAGGCCTGAAGAAGTCGACCAAGAAGCGCGCGCGCTCGCGCGTGAAGCTCTCCAACCTCGAGAAGGTCTACTGGCCCGCGGAGGGCTATACGAAGGGCGACCTGATCGCGTACTACGAGCAGGTCGCGGACGTGCTCCTCCCGTACCTGAAGGACCGCCCGGTCCACATGAACCGATTCCCCGACGGCATCGAGGGCAAGTCGTTCTATCAAAAGGACACCAAGGAGCAGTTCCCCGACTGGTTCGAGATCGAGAACGTCCCGAGCTCCTCCCGCGACGGCGACCCGATCCGGTTCCCGATCCTGAACGACCGCGATTCGCTGCTCTACCTCGTCAATCTCGGCAGCATCGACATTCACCCCTGGCACTCGCGCCGCGGGCATCTGGAGTTCCCCGACTTCGCCGTGATCGACCTCGATCCGAAGGGCGCGCCCTTCGCCGACGTGGTGCGCATCGCGCGCGAGGTGGGCAAGCTCCTGACCGGCATCGGCCTGCGGCCTTTGCTCAAGACGTCGGGTTCGACCGGCCTACACGTGTACGTCCCGTTGCTCGAGGACACGTACACCTACGACCACGCCCGCATGTTCTGCGAAATGGTCGCCCGCGTCGTCGCCCGCGACCTGAAGGACATCGCCACGGTCGAGCGGCACGTCGGCAGCCGCGAGGGGAAGGTGTACATCGACTTCCTTCAGAACCGGCGGGGGCAGACGCTGGTGCCGCCGTACTCGGTGCGGCCGGTGCGCGGAGCGACGGTCTCGGCGCCGCTCGAGTGGGACGAGCTCGACTCGAACCTCGCGATCGCGAACTTCACGATTTTGGCCGAGCCGCCGCGGCTCGAAGAGAAGGGTGACTTGTTCCGCGCGGCGTTGACGGACAGGCAGGACCTGATGCCGGCGATCGAGAAGCTGGGGGAGCTGATGGGGCGGGGGGAGTGAGGCTCTGCTGCGAGGGTATACTCTCCGGACCCTTGCCTTCGGCCGCTCGGCGCTTCCCCATGGCCTACAAATACCGCGCATTTCTTAGCTACTCATCCCGCTACGCCGACTGGGTCGAGGTGCTCTATCGCAACCTCGAGCGCGTCTTTGGAACGGGCAGCGTTTTTCTCGACCGCACGTCCATTCGTCCGGGACAAAGCTGGGTTGCCGCGTTGGAGCAGGGGCTTGGCGAGGCGCAGTTCCTCGTTCTTGTAGCCACCCCCGAGGCATTCGCCTCGCCCTGGGTGCTGCAGGAGATCGAGGGCGAACAGGTGGATCTCGAAGAGCGACTCGGCGACCACTGCATCCTCTGGGCAAACTCGTCGGAGATCTTGGGCTTTCCCTTCGACGTCACCGTCGAGCATTGCATCGTCGAGGGCGGCTACTTCGGGCTGAACAACCTGGACCAGGATCCGCTCTTCGTCGACGCGCCGGCCGGCGGTCCGCGCGTCGCGGCGAGCTCGCCGAACGACGGTGCACCACGCCTACGTCGTGGTGGATCCGATCGACCTGTCGTTCCTCGGCGTCAGCGACGCCGTGGACTTCACGGTCATCCCGTAGCAGCTCCTGTCCGGCTCAGACCTCCTGAGTGAACTCGATCAATTGCCCGTCGTGCGTCTCGACAACCACGGAAACATACTCGGTGTCCTCGTGAAGATCGATCGTACCGCCGCCGGTGACGTCAGTCGTGTCCTTCTTCTCCGTCCCCTCATATTGGACCGCCGTAACGGACTTGGGCACAGGCAAACGCCAAGAAGGCACCACTTGATCGTGTTCTTCAACATGGTACTTGCCAACTAGTCGTTAGGGATGCTGACGGAACTCACCTGCGTGAGCCCGGATTCCTCATCCCAGTGAAGCTCAATATCGAAGGCCACGCTCTGGGGAATCCAAATCGTCATTGTCGCGACGGAATAGCCCTGCTGGGCGCGGTCGACGATGGAGCCTCCGGCACGTGTCGCTGTAAAAACGGTTTGCCCATCGACATAGATGCGCGCTTCCACGAGATCCTCGGTCTCCTCGGTCAGGCGGACGACGAGAAGCTGCTCCCCTGTGCCGGGGTCGACGACTCCCGGCATCGATGCGCTGATCGCACCGAGGCTCTCTACATAGGAAACTCCTGCGGGCAGCGGCTCACCCTTGTGGAAGGCGTCGATGACGGCGACGGGGTCGGTGTCAGGGCCTAGTCCGTCGAAGAGCCTCGCCCCGGAGGAAACGCTGCCTCCCCCGCTCGAGAGTGGCCAACTGCCGCTTTGGACCAGGATTGCAGATGAGGCTCCCAGCACGACGACAACGAGCCCAAAAATGAGAGGAAGCTTCCCGCTCTTCACGGCTATGAACGCTCTTGGATGCCTTATGCGGAATCGAGCCTCACCATCTGGAGGCGGCCTGGCTCTGTCAGCCGACGTTTGTCGGAATCGGAGGCTCTCGGGCTATGGCACGAACTCCATGTCGACGGGGTTGCCGAGCACGACCTGACCCGAGCCCACGTCGAACCGGGCACTCTGGAGCGTGAACTTGTCGCCGGCGACCGCGCTGCCCGCGGCGACGACGCCTTGGAAGACGGCGAAGCCGCCGCTGTCGCACTGGGTGACGCCGAGGATCGTCGGCCCGACGGGCACGCCGTTGATCGCGACGATGGCGATGCCGGCGAAGTCGCCCGCCTGTCCGTGGGCGGCGGCCTCGAAGTTGAACGCCGCGGAAGCCGACGGGCGCTGCGGGAACACCTCGGTTCGGTCGAGGAAGTCGTTCACAGCCACGTTGCTCGGCGCGCCGACGTCGGCGCCGGTCGTGACCTGCACCTGCGCGCCGGTCAGCGGATCGACCGTGTAGTAGTCGTCGATCACGCCGGCGCCGATCACGTGCAGGAGCCCGCTCTTGCGGTCGAACCACACGTCGTTGAGCGCGATCTGGGGCGCGCCGTTGACCGGCGCGACCTGGCTCGCGGGCACGATGAGGCTGTGAAGCGGGTCGGTGGTGTCCCACGTCGTGAAGTACACGATCCCGCCCGCGTTGTCGTCGATGCCGGAGACGCGCCCGTCGAGCCCGGCGGCGACCACGTCGAGCACGATCGCCCCCGGCCCCGGGCCGAGCGAAAGGTCGTACTCGAGGATCACCGATCCCGAGCCGTCGCCGTCGAAGGTGCCGACGTACATGAAGTTGCGCCGCATGTCGACGCAGAGCGCGTTGAACGAACCGTTGTAGGTGTCGGTGTCCCAGACGGTGACCGCCCCCGTCGCCCGGTTGACCTGGTAGATGCTCCCGGTGTCGCAGGTGAAGATGTCGCCGTTCCAGTCGAAGTCGATCGACTTCAGGGACAGGCCGCTCACGGTCGCGACGAGCGTCGGGTTCGTCGGCGTCGTACCGGAGAGCGTGTGCCGGCTGAGGCGTCCGGCGGCGGCGTTGATTCCCCCGAGCCAGAGCTCGCCCGTGACGGGATCGAGCGTGCCCGCGTTGTTCTCGTCGTAGAGCGACGCGAGCGGCCCGACGATCGTCGCCGCTCCGCCGCCCGGCACGTCGATCAGCTCGACTCCGTCGGGCGATCCGAAGGAGAACCGCACCCCGTGGTCGACGGGCACCTGCGCCGCAACGGTGACCGAAAGGAAGAGGTACGCCGGAGCGAACCCCCAGGAGAGACTGCACTTCATGGTCGCACCTCCTTGTTGGCCCCTTGAAGAGAGCTCGAGAGGCGATTCTAACCCGTCAGCCGCGTTCCTGGGCCGCCGCGATGCGTTCCGCGAGCTGGCCGACGTTCTCGATCGAGGCCATCTCGCCGGTGTTGAAGCGAATACCGAACTCCTCCTCGAGCGCGATCATCAGGGCGATGTTGCTCACCGAGTCCCAGCCCTCGACGTCGTCGGCGGTCATTTCCGGTTCGAGGACGAGCCCGTCGAGCCCGAAGTAGTCGGCGAGGAACCGGCCGAGGCGTTGGAAGATCGTGTCGCCCGCGTTCATGGCGTGTCCACGCGGATGGCGTGGTCCAGGGGTTCGAAGCTCTCGAGCGCGAGGCTCCACGTGGTCGCGCCGTTGGACTCGGCCGCCTGCGCGAAGCCCAGCTTCGCATAGTGCTCGCGCGCCGGCTCGTTGCGGCCCGAGGGCGCGAAGGTTCCGCGGATTTCCGCGAGCCCGCGGTCGGCGGCGGCGCGCGCCAGCTCGTTCAAGATCGCGCGGCTGAGGCCGCGGCCGAGGACGCGGCAGCTCATCACCCAGCCCTCGATGTCGAGCGCGTCGCCTTCGGCGCGACCGAAGCAGGCGGCGACGAGGCCGTGGTCGCCGAAGCGGTCGGCGAGGCGCGCGCTGAGCGTGACGCGCTCGGGGTCGGCGGCCATGCGCTCGATCTCGGCCTGGGTGACGCGCGTCGTGGTCAGGTTGAGCTGGTTCGTCTTGTTGATGAGCTGTGTCACGCGCTCGAAGGACACCGGCTCGAACGGGCGGACCACGGCCTCCATCGCGAGCGAGCGCAGGTACTCGCCGAGGTCGGTGCAGCTCGCCTCGAGCTTCTGCGCCTCGACGCGGCCGCGGTACATCTCGCCGCGCCGGCGGTCCTCCGCGGTGACGCGCGCGGCCTCGAAGAAGCGGCCGCGCTCGAGCGCCTCGATGAAGCTCGCGGGGTCGTCGGTCGGCTCCGGGACCGCGACGGCGGGAAGAGCGAGACGCACCTCCTCGCGCTCGGCGGGGTTGTCGTCGAGGAAGACGAAGGCGTCGAGCCCGAGGTCGAGCTCCGCGGCGATCGCGCGCAGGTTGTCGGACTTCGGTTGCCAGTTGGCGTGAAAGGCGACGAAGTCCTCGCGCCGCAGCACCGTCTCCGGGTGCTCGGCGAGGGGCGCGAGCGCGGCGGCCTCCTCGTTCTTGCTGCACACCGCGAGCAGGATCCCGCGCGCCGCGAGCCGCTTCAGATAGAGCTGGAGGTCCTTGAAGGCCTCGCCGCGCGCCGTGCCCTCGCCGAGCTCGAGGCCCTCGACGCCGACCTCGCCGACGATGCCGCCCCAGAGCGTGTCGTCGAGGTCGACCACGAGGCACTTGCGCGTCCGGCCGAGCAGCGCCGCGACGAAGGCGGCGGCGTCGCGCACGTACTCGGGCACGCAGTTGGGCGCGATCGCCTGCTTCGCCTGGTACCAGAGGCGTGGATCGTGCCACCGGTCGAGCCCGCGCCGCTCCGCGAGCGCCGCGACGTCGTGAAGGTGGACGTAAGGCGGCGCCGTGTCGCCGAGCGCGACGTTGACGCGCCGCACGAAGTTGCCGTCGTCCTCCGGAAGCCGCGCGCCGAGGTTGCCCCACGGCCGGTGGGGGAGCGGCGGCAGCGTGTTGAGCACGACCTCGGTGCCGCAGCGCTCGTGGAGCTCCTTGCACGGCGCGAAGATCGCTTCGCAGACCTCTTTCGCGAGCGCGTCGGCGCCGGCCGCGTCCACCTGCGCGTCCGGCCGGCCGGGAAGCTTGCCGGGCACGAGGAGCGCGAGCGCGACGTCGGGCTCGAACGCGCTCGTGCCGCTCGCCGGGTCGAGCATCTCGGGCACGACGCGGCCGTACGGAGCCGCGTGCACCTCCGGCCGCAAACCGGCCGCGCGGAGCGCGAACGCCAGCGGTTCCACCAGCAGGTCGGTCGACGCGTCGCCGAGGAGCGCGAACCGGACCGGTACGCCGCCCTCCGGCTCGGGCAGAGCGCGCGCGCGCTGGCAGAGCGCGCGCAGCGTGCGGTAGTCCTCGCAGCGGGAAAGCTCCGCGCGCAGCTCGGCCCAGCTCAACGGTGTGTCTCCAGGAAGTCCGCCACCTTCTCGGTGATCTTCAGCGCGCCGACGCGCTTCGGGTGCGCCCAATCGAAGAAATCGTAGTCGGTCAGGAGCTCGCTGAGGTCGAGCCAGGGCGTGTCGCCGAGCGCGGCGCGCACCTCCTCGCGGTATTGCCGGCGGAACTCCTCCGGATAAGCCGACCGCATCCACGACGCCTCCGGCATGTCGACGCCGACGAGCAGGATCCCGTGGCGGTCGCACAGGTCCTGGATCGCCCGGAGATCGTGGCGCAGGTCCTTCACGGGGAGCTTGCGCCTCCACGTCCGCTTCATCTCCGCCGCCACCGCCGGGTAGCGCGTCTTGTCGAGCTCCTTGAGCTTGTGCCACTTCGGAGGGCGCAGGCGCGAGTCGACGCCGAGGCTCTCGCGATGCTTCGCGCTGGTGAGGTAGAGCAACCCGGCGAGCGCGCCGGCGCGGTAGCGTCCCGACTGGCGCGTCAGCAGGCGGAACCGGGCGACGAGGCCCTCGACGAGACCCTTCTCGACGAACACGGGAGGCGAGGCGTCGGTGTCGACCGCGACGTTCGCGCTGTAGTCCGCGATCGCCTGGACCGCCGGCACGTCCGCGACCGGCGGGTGGTTCAGCATCAAACGCGGCGTGAAGCCGAGCACGACCGCGTCCGGCATCGCGGTGGCGCCGTGGACCGCCTCGATGAATTCGAGCCGCAGGCGAACGCTCTGCAGCGTCGCGTAGCTGAAGGCCTCCTGGTAGGGCTCGGCGTCCGGCAGGCGCGCGTCGAGCTCGTCGACGAGGAAGCCCTCGCGCATCTCCGAGGCGCCGCACAGGAAGACGCGCCCCTCGCCGCGGTCGACGTAGTTCGCCGGCGTGAAGAGCTGGAGCCACTCCTCCCACCACCAGAGGTAGACGTTGGAGTGCGACTCCGCCCAGCGGCACACGCTCTCGAGGGCGAACACCGAGCCGGCCCACGCGACGAGCGCGCAGCCCGCCGCGGCGAGCACGTGCTTCAGGCGGTCAGAACGCACGAGAAATGAAGTCCATTCTTCTCCCCCACGAGAGCACCGGGAGAACCTCACATCCTAGCCGGGCGTTCACTCGTCCGAAGGCCTGGCCTCTTCGAGCCGACGGGCCACGAGCTGCGGGACGAAGCGCTCGATCGCCCCGGCGAGCGCGCACACGCCGATGATGCGCGCGAGGCTCACCTCCCCCTCGACGGCCAGGAACCCGCCCATGATGTCGGCCTTCAAGGCCAGGGCGGCGATCACTCCGCTCACGAAACCGAGCAGAATCCGGCTCGCGCCGTCGACGAGGTATAGGTAAGTCAAGGAGGACAGCACCGTGTGATCCTTCTTGAGGAAGACGGAGGCGAGCGCTCCGGTCACGGCGACACAGCCGGCCAGGAGCACCTGGAAGCCTCCGTCGTCGCGCAGGACGGGGTCGATGAAGCTTGCGGCCCAGAGCAGGAGTCCGAGGGTGCCGAAGATCAGCGCGGTGAGCACGGCGCCGCTGAGATAGAGGAACCTCGCGACCTCGGCGAGCCGTGCTCGCGCGGCTCGAAGCGTCTTCCATGCGCCCTCCGAGTCTCCCTCGAGGCTCTGTGTCAATCCGGACGCCAGCACGTAACGAAAGTGCAGCCCGCGACGGGAGAGCAATGCGTACGACAGCTCCTGCAGGAGCAGGAGCTCGGCGATGATGCTCCCATGGTCCGACGCCGGCTCGACCTCCTTGGCTTGAGACCACTCGATCGCGCCGTTCGCGTCCAAGAAGACGATGTGGTCCGCGGTCGCAGTGAGGAGGAATTTGATCCGCTTCTCGCGCAGCGGGAAATAGTCGCCTTCGGCGAAGAAGGCGAGTCTCTTGATGTTCGATTCGCGTTCGTCCAGACGTTCTTGGTCCGGTGGCTCCTTCGAGCAGGAAAGGGGGTGGCGTCCCGACGGCCGGTTGCTGATCGGCAGAACGAACGGCATCGCAACGAGCATCAGGCACGCCGCGAAGACCAGGACGAACGCGAAGGCAAGAAGGAGCAGGACGACTGTGTTCATCGCAAACCCATCAAGTCCGGCTCGGGGTGTCGCGGAGGGCAACGCGCCCAGGACACGCGAGCAGGCGCGGCGGGTGGAGCGCCTCCCACGCAGTTCTCAGCCGCTCAGAACGCACGGTAGATGAAGTCCATTTCGCTCTTCCATAAGAGCACCAGGACGAGCATCAGGAAAGCCATCCAAGCGAGCTTGAGCGCGATCCTCATAGGAACCTCTCCGCCAGCGAACCGATGGGGTGCCAGAACAGGAACGCCCACGCGGTGAAGTTGAACGTGAGGACGACGCCGAGGACCTTCCACCAGGTCTTCGCCCGCAGCTTCCGGAAGCGGTCGCGGCCGAACCGCTGCGTCGCGAGGTGCTCGAACGCGCGGAATACGACGAGGTAGAGCCCGTGGGTCAGCCCGAACAGGAGGTAGTTGACCGTCGTCCCGTGCCAGAGCCCGGAGACCGCCATCGTGACAAGGAGCGCGAGCGCCATCGCCTTCTGCGTCCCGACGCGCCGCCGCAGGAGACCCGCGAAGGTCGGGTTGAACACGTAGTCGGTCAGCCAGAGCGTCAGCGAGCGGTGCACGCGCAGCCAGAAGTCCGCCACGTTCGCCGACAGGAACGGGAGGCGGAAGTTCTCCGGCGGGCGGACGCCGATCAACTGCCCGACGCCGATCACGACGTCGCAGTAGCCGGAGAAGTCGAAGTAGAGCAGGAAGTAGAAGCCGTAGGTGCTGAGCAGGATCGTCCCGGTGCTGAGCCCGTCGAGCTCCGCGCCGGGGGAGACCACGATGCCCGCGAGGTACTCCGCCACGACGAACTTCTTGACCAGCCCGCGCAGGATGCGGTTCACCGCGTCGACGTGCGCTTCGAAGCCCGGCTCGATCGCCTGCTCCTCGCCGGACCACTGCCGCTGGAAGTCCTGGTAGCGCTGGATCGGGCCGAGCAGGAACGTCGTGAAGTTCAGGCAGTAGTTCAGGTAAGCCCAGGGGCTCAGCTTGCCCAGCGTCCCGCCGCCGGAGTCGATCACGACGTGCAGGATCTTGAAGAAGAGGAAGCTCAGGCCCGCGGTCGCGAGGAGCTCGGCGCGCCAGTCGCTCGGCACGAACGAGTAGCCGCGCATGTAGACGAAGGCGACCGTCAGGAGCGCGACCGCGGCCGTCAGGGCCGCCCGGCCGCGCCGCGCCGCGACCGCGCAGCCGTATCCGGCGGCGCAGAAGGCGAGCGTCGAGATCAACCCCGAAAGCTGGAGATGCCCGTAGGCGTACCACACGCACCCCGCGGTGAAGCCCGCCATCCGCAGCCACCCGCGCGTCGCGAGCAGCCAGATCGCGCTCCCCAGAGAGAGCAGAAGGAAGCCGAGGGATAGGAGCTCCATGTGGGGGCGGGAGCTTATTCTCCCTCCATGCCGGAGGAACTCTACCTTCAACTCCTAAAGCGAGCCCTGACCGACACGCTCTACGGCGAGGCCCCCGACCACGAGGATCCCGACGTGGCGCGGTTCATCGGCGGCTTCCTGCGCCACTACATCCACGGGCGCGCGCACACGATGCTCCCGATGGCGCGGCTCGACAACATCCAGGACTGCGTGACGCGGGCGCTGGACGACGGCGTGCCGGGCGACCTGATGGAGACCGGCTCGTGGCGCGGCGGCGCGACGATCTTCATGCGCGGGATCCTGAAGGTCCGCGGCGTGACCGACCGGCGCGTGTGGGTGGCGGACTCGTTCCAGGGACTCCCCGAGCCGGACGCGGAGAAGTACCCGCTCGAGGCGACCGCGCACAAGAGCAAGACGATGGTGGAGCAGTACCGCCACTTCGCGGTGTCGCTCGACGAGGTGCGGCGCAACTTCGAGACCTACGGGCTGCTCGACGACCAGGTGGAGTTCCTCGAGGGGTGGTTCGAGGACACGCTGCCCGAGGCCCCGGTCGAGAAGCTCGCGGTGCTGCGGCTCGACGGCGACTACTACGAATCGACGCGCACGGCGCTCGTGAACCTCTACCCGAAGCTCTCGCCCGGCGGCTTCGTGATCGTCGACGACTACGGCGAGGACCAGTGGACCTACTGCCGGCGCGCCGTGGACGAGTTCCGCGCGGAGAGCGGGATCGAGGACGAGCTCCAGCAGGTCGACTCGAAGTGCTTCTTCTGGCGCCGGGGGACCTGACCGCCGGGATCGTAGTACGATTGCGGCGGCCTCTCCTTCGCGCGTTCACCGGCACGAGGAACCCCATGAAGCTCCCCCAAGCAGGCGTTGCGCTGCTGTGCGCCAGCGCCGTCGCCGCCGCCGACGACTTCGGTCCGGAACAGGTCATCACGAACCTCGCCGACGGCGCCTTCTCCGTGCACGCCGCGGACCTGGACGGCGACCTCGACCTCGACGTGCTGTCCGCGTCGGGCTTCGACGACAAGATCGCCTGGTACGAGAACACCGACGGGCTCGGAACCTACGGGCCGCAGCAGCTCATCGCCTTCGCCGACAACGCGACGTCGGTCTGGGCGGCCGATCTGGACGGCGATCTCGACCTGGACGTGCTCTCGGCCTCCTCGGGGGACGACACGATCGCCTGGTACGAGAACACCGACGGCCTGGGCACCTTCGGGCCGAAGCAGGTGATCTCGACCTCGGCGGACGGGGCCTTCTCGGTCCAGGCGGCGGACCTGGACGGGGACCTGGACCTCGACGTGGTCGCCGGCTCGTTCAACGACGACAAGCTCGCCTGGTACGAGAACACGAACGGGCTCGGGAGCTTCGGTTCCGAGCAGGTCATCACGACCATCGCGGACTTCTTCCAGACGATGTCGATCGCCGACCTGGACGGCGACCTCGACCTGGACATTCTCTCGGCCTCCGCCCTGGACGACAAGATCGCCTGGTACGAGAACACCGACGGCGCGGGCACCTTCGGGCCGCAGCAGGTCATCACCGCCGTGCTCGACATCGCGCAGACGGTCTTCGCCGTCGACTTCGACGGCGACCTGGACAAGGACCTGCTCGCCGGCTGGTTCAACAACGGCATCGGCTGGTTCTCGAACGACGGGTCGGGCAACTTCACGTTCCAGAGCCTGATCTCGACGGTTCCCCTCGGCACCGAGAACGCGATCGCCGCCGACGTCGACGGCGACGGGGACATGGACGCGATCTCGGCGTCGGGCAACGACGACACGGTGGCGTGGTACGAGAACACCGACGGGCTCGGCACCTTCGGGCCGCAGCAGGTGATCTCGACGACGGCCGACTTCGTGCAGCTCGTCTTCGCGGCGGACGTGGACGGCGACCTCGACGTGGACGTGCTCGCCGCGAGCTTCAACGACGACGAGATCTCGTGGTTCGAGAACGTCCTGTGCTCGGCCTCGGGAGCGTCCGCCGAGGTCGTGCGCGTCGGCGCGCCGGCCAACCCCTCGGCGTTCCTACCCGGCGTGACCACCGGGCCGGTGATCTGCGAGACGTGGGATCCAGTCATCGACCACACCACGTTCTTCCCTACGGCGGTCTTCGACACCGTGGGGCTCGCGCTCGCGCCGCTGAACCTGCCGTTTCCGCCGGCCGGCACGATCCTCTGCGACTTCTTCTCCTTCAACCCGATCTTGTTTACCGTTGCGGCGGGGACGCCGTTCGCGATCCCCTTCCCGAACCAGTGCAACCTGGTCGGCGTCTCGCTCTGCTCCCAGGGACTCTCCACCGACGGATTCGCCGTTTTGCTGACCAACGCACTCGACCTGACGGTGGGCACGTTCTGATCGCACGACGCAGCCGCGTTTCGCTCTCGGTCTTCCTCATCCTGCTCGCGGTGTTCACCGCGACGATGAGCGGCTTGCCCGACAACAGCGACGCGGAGTGCGAGTTCCAGACGACGAGCGCGCTCGCCCGGCGCGGCACCTTCGCTCTCGGCGGCACGCCGGAGTCGGACGCGATGGTCGCCTTCCATCAGGCCTCGCCGGTGCGGCAGGGGACCGACGGGCGTTTCTACTCCTGGTTCGGCATCGGGCAGGCGGCGCTGGCATTGCCCTTCTACTGGGCGGGCAGGGTCGTGGGGGAGCTCGCGCCCGAGATCGAGGAGCGCCACGCGGCGACGACGCACTACGGCTTCCCGCGCAGCGAGTACTTCGCGCACCTGTTCGTCGGGTGGCGCAACCCGCTCCTGTCGGCGCTGACCGCGCTGATCCTGACGCGGATCGCGCTCGGCTTCGGCGTCTCGAACCGGACCGCCTGGATCGCCGGCATCTCGTACGGGCTGACGACCTACGCCTGGGCGCAGGCGCGGTCGACGCTCTCGGACGTGCAGGCGACGTTCTTCCTCTTCGCCGCCTTCGGGTTGTTGCTTCGCGAGCGCGCGCGTTACGCGTCGGGCCTGCGTCCCGTGCCGGCGGAGCTCGTGCTGTTCGGCCTCGCGCTGGGAGGCGCGTTCTTGACCCGCGTCGCGTGCGCGCCGGCGGTGCTCGTCCTGTTCGTCGGCTCGGCGTATTCGGGCTGGCGCGGCCGCGGCCCGCTGCACGGCCGCGCGCGGCCGATCGTCGACGCGCTCTGGAAGGGAGTCCCGCTGGCCATCTGCCTCGCGCTCTTCCTGTGGGCGAACTACGCGCGCTTCGGGAGCGTGCGCGAGACCGGTTACGGGGCGCCGCTCGAGGGCGGGTCGTTCTTCTCGTACCCGTTCCATCTCGGGCTCGCCGGCTTGCTCTTCGCACCGGGCAAGGGGCTCCTCTGGCTCGCGCCCGGCGTGCTGCTCGCGCCGCTCGGCGTCTGGCTCGTGCACCGCAGCGGAGAGCGCTTCTACGCCCTGCTGCTCGCCGGCGTTCTCGCCGCGGCGTTCGTACCGACCTCGCTGCTCGAGACGTGGCACGGCGCGTGGACCTACGGTCCCCGGTACATCCTGCCGGCGCTGCCGTTCCTCTGGGTCGCGGTCGCCGTCGCTCTACAGCACGTGGGCGTCCACCGGCTCGGACGCATCGCGGCGGCCGCCCTGCTGGTCTTCGGGCTGACCGTCAACGTGCCCGCGGCGCTGGTCGACCACATGACGCACCAGGATCTCGCCGTCGTCGCGGCGCGCGTCGAGTGGGGCGACGACGTCGAGATCGAGGACGACTACCTGCGCGACGCCAGCCTCTTCCAGAACATCCAGTGGGACTTCGGTTTCGCGGCTCCGTGGGCGCACTGGCGCATCTTCTTCCACCGGGCCGCCGGGCGCGGCGACGTCTTCTCGTCGCGCGAGATCTTCTTCACGGAGAAGGACGTTCCGCTCGAGACGAACTTCGAGCGCGAGCGGGGCTTCCGCCACCTCGCCTGGGTCGACCTGGCGCAGCGGCTGGACGGACCGGTCTGGCCGGGCGTGCTGCTGACGCTCCTGTTCCTGACCGGCGGCGTCTGGCTCACACGAAGAGGCGCCCCCGGTACAGGTTCGTGAGGTGGCCGAAGGTGGGGAAGGCGTTCGGCACGCCGAGCGCCTGAATCCCGAAGAGGATGTCGACGAAGAGCGGCGACGCCGGCATCGGGACGAAGATCGGCTGTCCCGTCGGCGCCACGCCGAGGACGATCTGCGTCCCCGGCGCGCCGAAGAGCGTGAAGCCGTAGGGCGGGAAGAGCGTCTCGCCGCCGAGCAGCCCGAGGGCGTAGACCGCGAGACCCGGCTCCGCTCCCGATGCCGTGAAGCTCATCACGGTGCCGATGCGGGGCTCGCCGCCGAAGGTGAGCTCGTACCCCGCGCGCTCGTAAGCGCCCATGTCGGCCTCCAGCGTGCCGTCGAAGCCGTCGTCGAGGATGCGCGACGCCTCGCGGTGGTCCTTGACGACGCCGAGGGCCGTCGCGAAGTCGGCGGTCTCGACGCAGGGGGAGCCGGCGCCGAGCGCGAGGTTGCCGCTCGCCTGGTCGACGAAGAGCGGGTCGGCGTCGATGTTGCCGTCCACGCCGGCGAAGGTCGGTCCGACGTTGCTGGCGAAGACCTCGCCGGCGACGTAGCCCGTCACGGCGGCGCCGGCGTTCCCGAAGGAGATCGAGCTCCACAGCGTGCCCGCGTGCGCGCCGGAGCGACGGATCCCCGCGCCGCCCGAGTCGGCGATCGTCGCGTGAACGACGTCGAACGTCCCGCCGGTGACGTCCATCCCGCGCGCGGCGCTCTGGAAGGCGACGAAGTTGACGGCGTCGCTCCCCAGGCGGGTGATCTGGAAGCCGTCGGAGGCGGAGAAGTCCGTGCGGATGGAGCGCGCCGTCACCGTGTCGCTCTGGAGGAGCACGGCGGCCGTGTTGAGGCCGGCGTAGCGGACGTGCAGGTGCTCGACCGTCGCGGAACCGAGCGCGCCCACCTGGAACTTGTCCCAGTCGGCCGGCATCGGCACGGTGGCCGCGCCGTCCTTGAACGTGTCCCCGCCGATCGCGTCGTCGTGCCGCGACGTCAAGACGACGGGCTGCAAGCCCGTCCCCTCGACGATCAGGTCGCCGCTGCTGACGTTCAGCGTCCGGTTGGGGCCCTGAAACTTGAAGATCGTCCCCTGGCGCAGCGTCAGCGTCCTGGGGGCGAAGAGCGAGATCGAGTTGTTGATCACGAACACGCCGTTCCCGTTGACCGCGTTGAAGCGGCTGATGACGACGTCGCTGCTGAGCGTCGAGGAGTTGACGCGGAGGAAGTCGCCCCCGTCGTTGCCGAAGCCCGTCACGTCGGTGAAGTTCGGGATCGCGGCGAGCGGAACGCTCTCGACGGCGATGCCGAGGCCGTTCTGGATCGCTGTCCGGCGCACCTCGGGGAACGAGTTGTTGGACAGGTTCAGTCCCTCGTCCGCCGAGAACTCGATCGTGCAGTCGACGATGATCGGGTCGGACTGGAAGACGCGGATCGCGGCGAAGCTCGCCGTCCCCGCGTAGCGCATGCGCACGCCGGAGAGGACCGAAGCGTCCGAGTCGTTGTCCAGCTCGATCCCGACCCAGCTCCCCGGCGCCGGCGTCGTCGCGGCGCCGTCCTTGTTGGTGTCGCCGGCGATGTCGTCGACGAGCGACGTCAGGATCGTCGTCACGGAGCTGGACCCGAGCGTCGTCAGCGTGCCGTCGACGAAGATCTCGTTCAGACCCTCGAACTTGAACACCACGCCGCCGTCCAGCGTCAGCGAGTTCCCCTGGAACACGTCGACGTTGTCCGCGAAGACGATCGGTCCGCCGTTCATCGACTGGCTGGTCTGGACGTGGAGGTCGCCGCTCACGCTCCCGTTGGTGACGCGCTGGTAGTCTCCGACGGAGTTCCCGCTCGCCGTGTTGCCCGAGAAGCCCGGGAGCGAGTTGATCGGGACGTTGACGACGGCGATGGTGCAGCGGTCGATCGTGCAGTCGGTGACGAGCGGAGCGGAGCTGCCCGACAGGTCGAGCCCGGCCGCGGCGCCGTCCTCGATGCGCACGTCGGTGAGCTGCGCGGCCGAGGTGACCAGGTCGATCGAGGGCGAGTTGAACGCTCCCGCGAAACGAACGAGCACGTCCTGGAGGATGCTCGCCACGTCGTCGTCGATCGCGACGTTGATCCAGTCGCCCGGCGCGCCCTCGGTGAAGCCGTCCTTCTTCGTGTCGCCGCCGATCGAATCGTCGTTGCACGACGTCAGGACGACGGTGCTGCCGATTCCGCTCCCCATCTGGACCGTCCCGTCGACGTCGAGCTCGCGCAGGCCGTCCCACTTGATGATCGTGCCGCCGAGCATCGAGAGCCGCGCTCCGGCGGGAACGTCGAGGTTGGCGGCGACGACGAACACCTGATTCGGGAGAAGCGCGTTCGCCGGACCGATCTCCAGGCCGGCGTCGGGCGACGGACCCGCGGGCGGGGGCACGAGACCGTTCGTGATCCTGAGGTAGTCACCGTCCGTGTTGTTCGTGGCGGTGTTGTTGCTGAAACCCGGCACCGCGGCGATCGGAACGCGCGTCACCGCGAAGTCGTTCTCGTCGAACAGACAGTTGCTGACCGTGGGAAGGCCCGAATTGGTCAGGTCGAGCGCCGCCGTCTCCGAGCGCTCGATGGTCGTCCCCGTGATCAGCGGATCGGCCGTGCCGGACGTCTCGACCGCGCCTAGGACGAACTCCTTCTGGCCGGCGTAGCGGAGCACCGCTCCGTCTAGGATTCCGCTGCTTTGAGACGCTCCGAACCGGATCCCGACCCAGTCGCCCGGGGCCGGTTGGGTCGCCCCGCCGTCCTTGTTCGAGTCGCCGAGGATCTCGTCGTCGGGAAGCGAGGTGAAGGTCGTGCCCGTGGCCGTGAACGTGCCGTTGGCGACGATCAGGTGGTTGGCGGGGAACGTCCACTTGGCGACGACGTCCTGGCCGAAGTTGAGCGTCGCGCCGGTCCCGACGGTGATGTCGTTGGCGATCACGAAGAGCCCGTCCTGGTTCAGGGAGTTCTCCAGCAGCACGTCGGTGATCCCGCTGCTCAGGGTCTGCGCGCCGGTCGACAGGAGCTCCATGTAGTCGCCCTTCGTGTTCATCGACGCGGAGTTGTTCGTGAAGCCCGCGACGGCGTTGACGAGCACGCGGTCGACCGGGAGCTCGTGCGTGCGGAACGTGCACCCCGTGACCGTCGGGAACGAGTTCTGGTTGAGCCGCAGCGCGGTGTCGAGGCCGTGCTCGACGACGACGTTGTCCAGGGTGAGGTCGGTGAAGCTCAGCAGGATCGTCGGCCCGCTCAGGCCGATCACGGGATCGCCGCCGTAGCGGATCAGGGTGTTCTTCACCACCGTCGCGTCCGAGTCGTTCAGGAACTCCGCGAGCCCCCAGTCTCCCGGCGCGGGGACCGTGAGGCTTCCGTCCCGGTTCGTGTCGCCGCCGACCGTGTCGTCGAAGAGCGAGGTGAACGTCACCCCGTCGGCGTCGAGCGTTCCGTCGATCTCAAGCCCGGTCGCGCCGCAGCCGGGATACGGCGACTGCGGGCCGGGGCCGAACTTGATGACGGTTCCCGGCTGCATCGTGAGCGTGACGCCCGCGGGAAGGACGATCGTCGAGCAGCAGCCGAACGGTTCCGAGCCGAGCGAGCTCGCCGGGCCGATCGTCAGGTTCGAGCTCACCGTGCCGTTCGTGATGTTGATGTAGTCGCCGAGCGTGTTGCCCGACGCGCCGTTGTTCGCGAAGCCGGCCAGCGCCTCGATCGGCGCGCCCTGAATGGCGAACTCGTTGTCCGTGAACGAGCTGTTCGTGATCACCGGCAGCGAGTTGCTGCCGAGGTCCATCGCGGCGCCCGAGCAGTTGTTGACGTCCAGCCCGATGCAGATCGGGTCGGAGTTGATCAGCCGCAGCCCGATGCCCGCGAAGCGGATCTCCGCGTTCTGCACGAGGCTCGCGCTCGCGCTCGCGCTCATCACGATGCCCAGCCAGTCGCCGGGACTCCCCAGGGTCGGGCCGTCGCCGTTCGTGTCGCCGCCCACCGAGTCGTCCGTCAGCGACGTGAAGATCGCCGCGCCGCAGGCGAGCGTCCCGTTCACGTCGATGCAGCCGTTGGACGCGGCCTTGATGATGGCGCCGTCCTCGACGGTGAGCGTCTCTCCGATCGGGACCGTGATGCCGCCGCCGATGTAGTAGACCTGGCCCGAGACCAGGGGCCCGCCGCCCGCGACGTCGGACACGTCGCCGGTCAAGCACACGGTCCCGCCGGCGATGGAGGGCGGACAGGTGACGACGTCGCCTCGCGCGGTCGGAACGAACGAGGTGAGCGCGAGCCCGAGGACGGTGAGGGAGCGAAGCATGGCGGTTCTCCTGAATGGGGTCACCCGGGCTTCGCGGGCGGCGAAGGCGATCTGCCGCGGATCTCCGGCTTTTTCGAGCGCCCGCGCGTGCTCGACCGCCTGCCTCGTTTTCTGGAGTTTCCCGGCAGATCCGGCCTCCGGCTTCCCAATCCAAGGCCGAGATGCTTGCCGCGCTGCCAACCTCTGCCTGGCGGTCGAGCCCACCCCGGTCTCGGCTACACTGGGCTCTGAGCTCGACCATGGTCGAACAACCCGGCGTGGTCACGAACACGACGCTCCTCGAAGGGCTGCGGGACCCGACGAACCGGACGGTCTGGCAGCACTACGTCGAGCGTTACCGCCCGCTGATCGTCCGTTACGCGCGCAAGCTCGGCGTGCCCGAGGGAGAGGCCGAGGACGCCGCGCAGGCCGCGCTGCTCGCCTTCTCGAGCGCCTACCGCGACGGCAAGTACGACCGCGCGAAGGGGCGCCTCTCGTCGTGGCTCTTCGGGATCGCGACGAACCAGATCCGCGACTGGAAGCGCTCGCACCGCGCGCGCGAGGAGCGCGCCGGCGCCGTCGAGGCGGAGGAAGCGCTCGCGGGCCTCGCCGGCGAGGACGAGCTCCACGAGGTCTGGGAGCGCGAGTGGCGCGACGCCGTGCTCTGGGAGTGCCTCAAGCTGGTGCGCGCCGAGGTCATGCCGGAGACCTTCCGCGCCTTCGAGCTCTTCGCGCTGCAGGAGCGGCCGGCGGAACAGGTCGCGCAGGAGCTGGGCATGACCGCCAACGCGGTCTTCGGCGCGAAGCGGCGCGTGCTGCAACGCGTCGGCGAGCTGATGCCCCTGATCGAGGACGACTGGTAGCGTGGTCAAGGAACCGACGGACGAGCTCGAGCTCTTGCGGGACCTGCGCCGTGTCGCCGGCGAGCACGCGCTCGAGGAGCTGGAGGGGCTGCCCGGCGGAGACGAGCCGGTGCTCGCGCGCTACCGCATCACCGGCCGCATCGGCGAGGGCGGGATGGGCATCGTCTATGAGGCCGAGCAGGAGAACCCGCGCCGCCGGGTGGCGCTGAAGGTGCTGCGCCCGGGCGCGGCGTCGAAGCCGATGCTGCGCCGCTTCGAGTACGAGGCCGAGATCCTCGGGCGGCTCGACCATCCCGGCATCGCCAAGGTGCACGAGGCCGGGACCTGGGACACCGGCCGCGGTCCGCAGCCGTGGTTCGCGATGGAGCTCGTCCGCGGCGTGACGCTCGCCGGTTACCTGGCGGAGCGGAACCCCGACCGCGCGGAGCGGCTCGAGCTCTTCCTCGCCATCTGCGAGGCGGTCCAGCACGCGCACCAGAAGGGCGTCGTTCACCGCGACCTGAAGCCCGCGAACATCCTCGTCGGCGACGACGGGCGGCCGAAGGTCCTCGACTTCGGCGTCGCGCGCGTGAGCGGCGAGGGCGCGGCCACGATGGGGACGCTCGCCGGCCAGCTCGTCGGCACGCTGCCCTACATGAGCCCCGAGCAGGTCGGCGGCGACCCCGAGGCGGTCGACATTCGCTCGGACGTCTACGCGCTCGGCGTGTTGCTGTACGAGCTTCTGTCGGGCCGCCTGCCGCTCGACGTCAGCGGGCTCTCGATCACCGAAGCCGTGCTCGCGATCACCGGGAACGAGCCACCGCCGCTCGGCACGCTTTCCAGCGACCTGCGCGGCGACCTGGAGACGATCGCGGCCAAGGCGCTGGCCAAGGACCGCGAGCGCCGCTACGACTCCGCCGCGGCCCTCGCGGACGACGTGGCGCGGCACCTGCACCACGAGCCGATCGCGGCGCGGCCGCCGAGCGGCATCTACCAGCTCAAGAAGTTCGCGCGCCGGAACCGCGTGCTCGTCGGCGGTGTCGCCGCCGTCATCGCGGCGCTCGCGATCGGCGTCGCGACGACGTGGCGGCAGGCGGTGCGGGCGCGGAAGGCGGAGACCGCGATGGGCGACGCGTTGGAGGAGGCGCAGACCGACGCGCGCCAGGCGCGCGCGGCCGCCGATTTCCTGCGTTCGGTGATCGAGCAGGCCGACCCCGCGAACACCGACGACGAGGATCCGAGTGTGCGCGACGTGCTCGAGGAGGCGGCCCGCCGCGCCGGCGTCGAGCTCGGCGACGAGGCCGTCGTCGAGGCGCAGGTGCGCACCAGCCTCGGGCGCGCGTACCACGGCCTGGGCGACCTCGCGGCGGCGACCGAGAACCTCGAGCGCGCGCTCGAGCTGAGCGAAGCGACCTTCGGACCGGACGACGACGAGGTTCTCGATCCGCTCTCGTCGCTGGTCGACGTGTCGTTCGCCGCGGGCGAGTACGACGCGATGGAGGAGTACGCCGAGCGTCTGTTCGCGCTCGCCGGGGACCGGCCCGAGCACCGCCGGCAGGTCGCGATTGCCGAGCACATGATCGCGCAATCGCTCTATGTCCGCGCGCGCTACGACGAGTCGGAGGAGCGCCATCACGCTGCGATCGCGCTGCTCGAAGAGACCGAGGACGAGGCCTCGGTCGAGCTGGCACAGATGAAGAGCGGTCTCGGCCTCGTGCGGCAGTCGACGGGCGACCTGGAGTCGGCCGAGGAGCTCATGCGCGAAGCGGTCGAGATCCTCCGAGAGCGGCTCGGGAGCCGGAACCCCACGACGGCGAACGAGATCGACCTCCTGGCCGGGATCCTCCTGCGGCGCCGGCAGCTCGACGAAGCCGAGGAGCTCGCGCGCGAGGCGCTCTCGATCTACCGGGACCGGCTCGGCGAGGACTTCGGCGGCTCGTCGACCAGCCTGCAGACGATCGGCACCGCGGCCTTCCACCGCGGCGACCTCGCGACCGCCGAGGAGCACCTGAGCGAAGCGGTGCGCCTCCGCAAGCTGGCGAACGGCGAGGAGCATCCGTACACGCTGCAGGCGCTTCTGCTCCTGGCGCAAACCCAGCTCCAGCGCGGCGGTCTCGACGACGCCGAGGAGGGCTTCCGCGCGATCCTCGCCGCTTACGAGGGGAGCCCCGACCGCGACAACCCGCTGGTGTCGGGCTCGCTCCAGCTTCTCGCCACGCTCCTCCAGACCGCCGGCCGGAACGAGGAGGCCGAGCCGCTCTTCCGCGAGAGTCTCGAGATGCACCTGCGGCTCTTCGAACCGGACCATCCACGGGTGGACTACGCGCGCAAGATGTTCGCGGCCTTCTACGACGCCTGGGGGAAGCCCGAGGAGGCCGCGCGGGTGCGCGACGATTAGGGAGGGCGCGGGCGATTGCGGTCTGCGCGGAGGCGGTTATCGTCGGTTTCTGACCGCGGCCGCTTCAGGAGGACTGTATGCGCCCCATCGCTCTCGCAGCTTCGCTCGGGACCTTCTGCGCATTCGCCGTGCCCACCTCCGCGCAGTGTGGAGTCGGCGCCAGCGTCGAATCGTTCGGCACGGGCTCGGCGGGCACGCTCGGCGTGCCCGAGCTGCGCAACGCGGGCGCGCCGGAGCTGGGGACGCCGTACCACCTGGAGGTCGCGCTCGGTCTGCCGCTGGCGCCTGGCATTCTTCTCGCGAGCACGATCGAGACGCAGGTGTTCCTCGCGCCGTTCGTCGCCACGTCGTACCTGGCGGCGCCCTTCTACCTCGAGCTCTTCACGCTCGACGGCGAAGGCCACTCGCCGCCGCTCTTTGACCTCGCGGTCGTCCACCCGTCGGCCTGCGGGATCGTGCTCATCGCGCAGGCGGCGGTCTTCGACGGAGGCGCGACGGGCGGGGCGGCGCTGACGCAGGCCTTGCGCATCCGCGCGGGGGTGACCGACGGGCCGCTCTATCCCGCGTCGACCTACGTCGTCGGCGGGGATCCGAAGTGCGTCATCACGGGCGACTTCAACCGCGACGGCCTGGTGGACGTGGCGTCGGCCAGCCCCAACGACTCCGAGGTCGCGGTGCTTCTCGGACGCGGGGACGGGACGTTCGACCCGGCGGTGTCCTACGCCGCGGGCACGGGGGCGAGCTTCGTGGTGGCCGCGGACCTCAACGGCGACGGCCGCGACGACTTGGCGACGGCCAACAAGTTCTTCGACGCCGTCGGCGTGCTGCTCGGCAGTGGCGATGGGACGTTCGGCGCGCCGACGAGCTATTTCACGACGACGCAGGAGCCCGTCGCCCTCGCGGTGGGGGACCTGAACGGCGACGGCGCGCTCGACGTCGTCTCGGCCAATGAAGGCTTCCTTACCTTCGGGAGCGTGTCGGTCTTCCTCGGTGTCGGGGATGGAACCTTGGGAGCGGCGGCGGACCTGCCGGCCGGCCAGACTCCCTCGAGCGTGGCGCTCGAGCACCTCGACGGCGACGGCGTGCTCGACCTCGCCGTGGCGAACAAGGACTCGGACGACGTGTCGGTCTTCCTCGGCGTCGGCGACGGCACCTTCGCACCGGTCGCGGTCCTCCCGGTCGCGGCGGATCCGAAGTCGGTCGTGCTCGCCGACTTCGACGGCGACCTGGTCGTCGACCTAGCGGTGGGGAGCGGCATCAACTTCTTCTCCACCGGCGTCGTGACGGTGCGGCTCGGCGCGGGTGACGGCACGTTTGGAGCGGCGGACACGTACGCGGCCGGCAATGACCTCTTCTCGCTCGCGGCGCACGACGTGGACGTCGATGGCAACCTGGACCTCGTCTCGACGAACAAGAGTCCCGAGGAGGTGCTCGTCTTCCTCGGCTTCGGCGACGGCACCTTCAAGAATCCGGCGAGCATCCCGTCCGGAGCTCAACCGCAGTACGTCGCGCTCGACGACTTCGACGCCGACGGCAACGTCGACCTCGCCGTGGCGAACGGCAACCAGGTCCACGTCGGCGTGCGGCTCGGCGACGGCGGCGGGACGTTTCGCGTTCCGGCGGCCTTCGACGTCGGATTCGCGCAGGCCACGGTCATCGAAGACTTCAACGGCGACGGGATCGCGGACTTCGCCGCCTCCGACTTGATCGTAGGCCGCGGAAGCGTGTGGCTCGGTCTCGGCCAGGGGCTCTTCGCCGATCCGTTGCTCTTCCCTCCCACGACCGGTCAGCTCGGCCTCGACGCGGGGGACCTGGACGGGGACGGCGTGCTCGACCTCGCCGCCACGCAGCCGGGCGCGAACGTCGCGCTGGTGTTCTCCGGGCAGGGGGACGGAACGGTTGCACCGCCGAGCGCGTTCGCGACGGGCGCCGACCCCCAGTCGGTCGAGATCGTCGACCTCGACGCCGATGGAATGCTCGATCTCCTGACGGCCAACGACGCGTCGGGCAGCGCAACGATCCTGACCGGCAACGGCGACGGGACCTTCGGAGCGCCCCAGACGTTCTCCCTCGGCCTCGGGACGAGACCGGTTCAGGCGACCGCAGGCGATCTGAATGCCGACGGCGTCGCCGACTTCGTCGTCGCGACGCTCGTGGGCGAGCTCTCCGTCTTCGCGGGCCTCGGAGGAGGAGCCTTCGCGGCGCCGACGGCGTACACGCTGATGGGCTCGGTCAGCGCCTCCGGCCGCGGCGTCGCGATCGGCGACGTGAACGGCGACGGCGTCTCCGACCTCGCGGTCGCCGGCGGCTTCCCGCTCCGCCCCGGAGTCCTGCTCGGCGTGGGCGACGGCACCTTCGCGCCGTTCACCTCCTTCTTCACCTACGGTTCCTTCGGATCGGTCGCCGTCGCCGACCTCGACGACGACGGGAACCTGGATCTCCTCGGCGGCGGCTACAGCGACGACCTGCTGTACCTCCTCCGCGGCTTCGGCGACGGGACGTTCGACGACTTCGAGCTCTTCGCGCGCGACAAGAGCGGCGTGGGCAACCCGGAGTTCTTCGGCGTGGGCGACTTGAACGGCGACGGCCTCCTCGACGTGGCGACGCCCGGATCTCGCGTTACGGTGCTCTTCAACCAAGTCTTCGAATAGGAGTCTCCGGCATGCGCTACCTCGTACTCACCGGCCTGTTCGCGACGACATGGCTCGCCGCGCACTCCTTCGCCCAGTGCGGCGTCGAAGCCGGCGTCGAGTCCTTCGGGATGGGCTCCGCCGGGACGAACGGCGTGCCCGAGCTGCGCAACGCCGGCGCGCCGGAGATCGGCACTCCCTATCACGTCGAGGTGGCGCGCGGCCTGCCGCAGGCGGCGGGCATCCTGCTCGCCAGCACGATCGAGACGCAGGTGTTCCTCGCGCCCTTCGTGGCGACCTCGTATCTGGCGACGCCGTTCTACCTCGAGCTCTTTGCGTTGGATGCGGACGGAACGTCGCCGCCTCTCTTCGACATCCCCGACGTGCATCCGTCCGCCTGCGGCCTGGTGCTGATCCTGCAGGCGGCCGTGTTCGACGGCGGAGCGACGGGGGGCGCCGCGCTGACCCAGGCCCTGCGCGTGCGCGCGGGAAAGACCGACGGGCCGCTCTTCCCGTCGCCGGCTTACCTCGTCGGCTCGGACCCGCGGCGCATCGTCACGGGGGACTTCGACCGGGACGGCACGATCGACGTCGCCTCCTGCAGCAGCTTCGACGACGACGTGTCGGTGCTCTTCGGACGGGGCGACGGCACCTTCGAGGTCTCGGTCTCCGTTCCCGCCGGAGACCGTCCGTTCTACCTCGTCACGGAGGACCTGGACGGCGACGGGAACCTGGACTTCGCCACGGCCAACCAACGGGGCGACGACGTGACCGTGATGCTCAACGCCGGCGACGGGACCTTCGGGCCGCCGGCGAGCTACCCCACCGCCGGTGTGGAGCCGCGCGCCCTCGCCGTCGGCGACCTCGACGACGACGGCGCGCTCGACCTCGCCACCGCCGACACCGGAGGGGGTGTTTCGCTCTTCCGCGGGCTGGGGGGCGGGGTCTTCGCCGACGCCGTGAGCCTGCCCGCCGGCACCGCTCCCGCCGGTCTGGGGCTGGAGGACCTCGACGGCGACCACGCGCTCGACATCGTCGTCACCAACGAGCTCTCGGACGACCTCTCGGTCTTCCTGGGCTCCGGCGACGGGACCTTCACCGCGCTTGCGCCGGCCCGCGACTCGTTCGACGTGTACACCCTCCGCGGTCTGGGCGTCGGCGTGTTCGAAGACGCCGCGGGGCACACCAGGGCCAACGCAACGGTGGACCTGGAGACCGCGGACCTGAACGGCGACGGCGTTTCCGACATGGCGGCGGTGCTCCCGACCTTCGACCAGGTCGCCGTGTTCCTGGGAGCCGGCGACGGGACGTTCGCGGTGCCGCCCACGTATCCCGCCGGCAACATGCCGGCCGCGCTCGCGATCGCCGACATGGACGGCGACGACGTCCTCGACCTCCTGATCGCGGACGAGCTCGGCGGCGACGTGTCGATCCTGCCCGGGCTCGGCGACGGTACCTTCGGGACGCTGCAGGCCTTTCCCACGGCGGAGTTCGCCCGCCCGAACGACGTCGAACGCGGGGACTTCAACGCGGACGGGATCGCCGACTTCGTGGTGGTGACCCGGGTCTCGGGCGAGACCTACGTGTTCCTCGGCCTCGGCGGCGGGGCCTTCGCGGCGCCCGCCATCTACCCGGTCGCCAACGGGAGCACCGTCGCCGTCGGCGACGTGAACGAAGACGGCGTCGAGGACCTCGTCGTCACCGCCGAGGTCTTCCTGGGCGTGGGCGACGGGACGTTCACTCCGGCGATCCCGGTCAGCATCTCGGGAAGCGTCCACGCCGTCGAGATCGCCGACGTCGACGACGACGGCACGGTCGACCTGGTCTATGGCGCCTACAACGCGGGGCTCCTCTACGTGCTCCGCGGCAACGGCGACGGCACCTTCGGCCCCGACGAGGTCTTCACCCGCCAGGCGAGCAGCCCGAACCACCCGCAGTCGATCGCGGTCGGCGACCTGAACGGCGACGGCCTGCTCGACGTCGCCGCGCCGGGGAGCTCGCGCGTCAGCGTGCTCTTCAACCAGCTCCTCGACTGACCGAGCTAGAGCCGCGCCAGCCGCTCGCGCACGACGCGCGCGAACGGGCTCAGCGGATCGGCGCGCAGGTACGCGCGCCAGTGCTCGCGCGCCTCGTCCACCTTCCCGCACTTCACGAAGGACTCCGCCAGGTTGTAGTGCGCGTCGGCGTAGTCCGGCGCGATCGAGAGCGCGCGGCGATACGCGACGATCGCGTTCTCCTCGTCGCCCATCTCGTCCAGCAGGATGCCCATGTTGTTCCAGGCCTCGACGAAGGTCGGCGCCGCGTGGACGGCGGCGCGGTAGCTCGCGAGCGACTCCTTCACCTGGCCCATTCCGTAGAGCGCGTTTCCCAGGTTGAAGTGCACCTCCGGGTGCGCGTCGTTGAGCGCGAGCGCGCGCTGGTAGTGCCCGACCGCGACGGGGAGCAGCCCCTCGCGCTCCGCGTGCACGCCGAGCTCGAACCACTGCTCGACGGTGCGCTCCTGCGGTGCTCCCACCGGAGCGGTCGCCGGAACGTCGCCGCCGTCGTCGAACTCCATGCGCAACTGGCCATTCGGTTCCGCCAGGTGACCGTCCTCGGTGCGCACGAGGAGATTCCCGAACCGATCCATCGTCTCGAGCAGGGAGAACGCCGGGTCGACGTTCATCCAGCCGCGCAGCGTCTCGAGACTGCGGCGGATCACGCCGGGGGAGACGCCCTCGCGCGTCAGCCGGCTGAGCGTCCGCGCGGTCGCCACCTGCTGGAAATCGAAGTAGTACAGGTAGCCCACCTCCCGCCGCGGTCGGATCAGGCCGCGCCGGACCCAGTGCCGCACGAGCGCCGGCTCGATGCGGAGGATCCGCGCGAGCTGCGACGTCGTGTACTCGCGGTGGAGGTCGTCCAGCCGCTCGGTGAGCCCGAGGCGCGCCAGGAAGTCCGCTTCGTCGATCACGCGGATCTTCCCACCGCGGCGCTTCACCTCCTCCGCGGCGCGCATGCTCCGCGTCAAGCGGCCGTCCTCGCCGATCGGCGGACCCCACTGGCCGACGACCAGGAGCTCGGTCGCCTCGCCCGGCGTGCGCACGTACGAGCCGCCGGCTTCGTCGATGCGCGCGCGCGCCTCGTCGCGATTCATCGAGGCCAGGCGGCCGGTGATCGCGACCTCCTTCCCGCGCAGACCGGTGTTTTCCTCCGTCTGGGGCATGGGACTAGTCGACGATGAGCTCGAGGAAGACCGGCGCTCTCAGGTTGCCGGTCTCGGTGCGCTCAAGGAAGCTCACTTTGCAATAGAGGCCGGGCTCGATCCAGACCCCTTTCTCCGGACACTCGACGAGCGGGGTGTCGCGCTCGCGCTCGCGGCACAGCTCGTAGAGCTTCGCGCGCATCGCGTCGGTCAGCCCGCTGCCGACCCGGCCGACGCTGCGCAGCTCGCCGTCGTCCTCGGTGGCGATGATCAGGCTGCGCAGGTCCCGGCCCTCCGCCAGGTAGCCCAGGATCAGGCAGTGCAGGATCTGCTTCTGCTTGATCTTGGTCCAGTCGTCGGTGCGCTGGCCGGGGCGGTAGGGGCTCGAGAGGCGCTTGGCGATCATGCCCTCGAACTTCATCTCGCGCAGATGCTCGAAGAAGGTGAGCCCCTCGCCGGCGACGCCGTCCGAGAAGACGAGCGCGGGCTCGCCCGTCGCTTCGACGATCTCGCGCAAGATCTCGCGGCGCTCGACGAACGGCCGGGCGGTCACCTCCGCGCCGCCGGTGTAGACGACGTCGAAGACGACGTAGGTCACCGGCCGCTCCTGGGAGAGGCGCTGGATGCGCCTGGCGTCGCGCGCCTGCTCGCGCGTCAGGACGGCGTGGAAGCTCGGCCGGCCGTCGCGGAGCACGACGATCTCGCCGTCGAGCAGCGTCCCGGCGGGAAGGTCGGCCAGGAAGCCGAGCTCGGGATAGCGCGGCAAGAGGTCGTGCCGGTTCCGGCTGAGGAGGCGATAGCCGCCGCCCTCGGCGAACGTCAGGGCGCGGATGCCGTCCCACTTGACCTCGAAGAAGTGCTCGTCGGAGTCGAAGGGCTTGCCGATGCGCGCGAGCATCGGCGGGACGAAGTCGGGGAGGGCGGCGCTCAAGCGCTCAGGCTAGCCCGTCTTCTTCTTCTTCGCCTTCTTGTCCTCGGCGGACGACTTCGACGAGGCCATCTTCTTGCCCGAGGCGGACTGCGCCTCGGCGACGCTCTTCTTCAGGGCGTCCATCAGGTTGATGATCTTCGGCTCCTCCGGATCCGGGGCGGAGACGACCTCCTCGCCGTCGATCTTCATCTGGATGAGCTTCGTCAGCTCGTCGGTGTAGTTGTCCGTGTAGGCGTTGAGGTCGAAGTCCTCGATCAGCGACGCGTCGATCAGGGTGCGCGTCAGCTTGTCCTCTTCCTTCGAGACGTCCTGGTCCTCGAGCTCCTCCTGGAACGGCCCGACCTCCTTCACCTTCTTGGCGTAGGTGAGGATCGACATCCCGAGCATCTTGCCGATCGGACGCAGCATCACGAGCTGCACGCGCCCGGACATCACGACCTTCGCGAGCCCGACCACGCCGGCGTCGATCATCCCCTTGTGCAGGAGCGCATACGGCCGATTGCCGGCGACGCCGTCGGGGAGCAGGTAGTACGTCCGCCCCGCGAAGTACATCGGGTCGACGTCCTCGGGCTTGATGAAGCCTTCGATGCTGACCGCCTTGTCCGACTCCTTGCGGATCTTCTGGAGCTCCTCCGGATCGATGACGACGTAGTTGTCCTTGGTGTACTCGTAGCCGCTGACGATCTGGTCGTTGGAGAGTTCGCCGTGCTCGGGGCACACCTTCTTGTACTTCACCCGGCTGTTGCACTCGGAGTGGAGCTGGTTGAGCCGGATCTCCTCGCTCGTGTTGTTCGCCGTGAAGGCGCGGACCGGAACCGAGACGAGGCTGAGCTTGAGGAAGCCTTTCCAGGAGCTTCGGGGCGCCATGGGTAGTCGTCCTTCGAGAGGGGGTCCCGCGGAGTTGCGCGACCTCGACGCGAGCGGCCGATCGTAGCACAACCCCGGTGCGTCGAGGGGAACCCCCGCTATCGGCCGGATCGAGGCGCGCCTTCAGGCCGGCGGCGAAAGCCCGCAACTACGGCGTTTTCGCGAGAACGCGATTCCACCGCGGCGCGCGCGCCCGGCAGCGCGAGGACGCTGAGCCGCCGGAGCTCGAGCTGGAAGCGCGTACCCTCGTCGGGGAGCCGCGGGAGCTGCTCGCAAGTGTCCGCGCACCAGAGACTCGCGAGGTCGGCGAGGCGCTCCGCCGTCAGCGGGACGCGCTCGTCGGTGCGGCGGTCGGCGACTTCGAAGCCTCCGTCGCGGCCGAGGTTGTCGACGAGCGAGCGGCGGCGGATCGTGCACCAGAGCCACGCGATCTCCTCGGCGTCGTCGCCGATCACGGCGCGCACGGCGTCGCGGTCGTCGTCCGAGACGGACTGCGCGGGGAAGAACTCCGTGCCGTAAACCGAGTGGAAGAGGCCGCCGTCGCAGAGCGCCGGCCGCGCGCCCCATTCCTCGAGCAGCGCGCGAACGCCGAGCAGGTGCTCGAGCAGCGTGACGTGCGAGTGGGCCCTGGAACCGGCGCCCGCCTCGCGCAGGAAGCGCAGCCGTTCTTCCACCGTCCCGAGCGTATACGATGCGCGCCACGGAGGAGATCGCGATGAAGAAGAAGTCCCTTTGGGCCGGCGCGGCGCTCGTCGCCGCCGCCTGCGCTTCGTTCGGCTGGCACGCGCAAGAGGGGGAAGAGCCCGGCTGGGTCCGCGGCCGCGGCTGGGGCTGGATCTGGGGCGAGGGCGACGAGATCGGCGCGCTCAACGCGATAACGAACGCGACGCGCCTGGCCGCGCTCGAGCTCGTCGAGGAAGGCCGCGTGTACGACCTCGGGGTCACGTACTCGCGCGAGAGCTACATCTGGCCCGGCCACAGCCCCGGCGAGGTGATGACCTTCCGCTCCCCCGACGGCATCCGGCGGATGGGGGACATGGAGTTCACGCTGCCCGAGGTGAACGCCGCCGCGCTGGCCTGGCACAGTTGCGCGATCTTCACGAACGACAACGTCGCCACGCAGATCGACGGGCTCGGCCACGCGGTCCGGGGTGAGGACGCGCACTGGTACAACGGCCACACCGAGGCCGCGTTCGGCGGCGACTTCGGCGTGCGGGCGTGCTCGGCGGCGGGGATCCCGCCGATCGTGAACCGCGCGGTCCTGGTCGACGTGGCGGGCCTGAAGGAATTGGACGCGCTCGCGAGCGGCTATGCGATCACGGTGGCGGACACCGAGGCCGCTCTAGCTCGCCAGGGCGTCGACATCCGGGTGGGGGACGTCGTGCTCTTCCGCACCGGCACGCTCCGCCACTGGGGAGAGGTCGGCGCCGACCACGAGACCATCGCCGCCCACGACGGCGCGGGCATCAACCTCGCCACCGCCCGCTGGCTGATCGAGGAGAAGGGCGCGCTCGCCATCGGCTCCGACACGAGCGGCGTCGAGGTCGCGCCCGCTCCGGAGGGCTCGACCTCGTTCGTCCCCGTGCACGAGTACCTCCTGATCGAGCAGGGCGTGCACCTGCTCGAGTACCACTACCTCGAGGAGCTCGCCCGCGACGAGGTGTGGGAGTTCTGCTACGTCGCGACGACCAACAAGATCGCGGGGACGACGGCTGGGTTCGCGCTGCGGCCGATCGCGATGCGCTGACGACTACCTCGCCGCGCCGGCCACGCGCTCGTAAAGGAATTCAGGCGCGAAGTCCGCACCATTCGGCCAGGTGAGTGTGTCGTCCACGACGAACCGAGCGAAATAGTCGGGATCGCGCAACGGTTGGAAGACCTCGCCGTCGAGCTTGCCGGAGAGGTCGATTTCTCCGGCGACTCCATCGTCAAAGCGCAGCCAGACACGGTGACCACCCCGGTATTCGGCCTCGACAACGTGAACCAGTTTCATGTTTCGGATCATAGCACTTCACTCCAACGGCGGGATCGGTCTCAGGGGGCGTTCGGAACGCGCCAGCTCCCAGTCTTCCAACAGCTCGTTCCGATGGAGCTCCGCCCATTCCAAGACCAGCCGACGCGCCCTTGGAGGGAACCGGCCGTGTATGGTCCAGGTGTCGAGTTGTACTGCGACCACGAACTCGCCGTAACGAGCGTGGAAGTGCGGTGGCGCGTGGTCGTGGTGATACATCCGCACTACGATTCCGAAGAAGCGCGAGATTTCCGGCATCGCGCGGAGGACCAGCGCGATCGGCGGTAGGTGACACTTGGGGTCGGAGAAACAGGCGTTGGCGGACGAGGTCGACACCGCTCCGTGCCACGGAATTCCCCAGTTCCGCAAACGGGGAGATCAGCCGATTTGGCTCATCTCGTAGACGGTGAGGTCGCCCACCGCTCCTTCGGTGGCTTCGAGGAAGGCCGCGAGATGGGCAGCGTTCATGTGAGCCTGCCAGAGCTCGCGCGACTCCCAGTTCTCGTAGAAGAGGAAGTGGGCGGGATTCTCGTGGTCCTGATGAAGGTCGTACTGAAGACAGCCTTCTTCGGCCCGTGTGATCGGGATCAGCTTCTCCAGCTCCGCCTGGACGAGCTCGACCTTGTCGGGATGCGCATGGACGTCGGCAACGATCGTGAGCTTCGACACTTGAGGCCTCCTTCCGACCCGATCAACACTTGACCGTCTTCCGCTTCTTGCCGGCCCTTCCCGCCTTCTCGACCTTCTCGATGTACTCCGTCGCAAGCGGGACCTTGCACGACGTCCCGTGCACGTCCACCTCGACCTTCCCGAGCTTCTTGGCCGTTGCCTTGGCTTCCTTGCTCAGCGGCAGCGCGTGGGATCCCACGGCGATCACGAAGCCGTTCATCGTGTAGCGCACGCGGTTGGGGGCGGAGCCGATGCCCTTCTCGATCTCCTTGAGCAGCGCTTTGATCTCCGCCAGGTCCAGCTCTTCGTCCGGCGTCACGGCGACGATCCCCGCGTAGGTGCTCCAACCGGAGGAGGCAACCGACTCGTTCTTCGATCGGATCCACTTCACGGGGAGGTCCCGGGCGTGCTTGCTCTCGGTCGCAACGCCGGGGACGGTGTATTCCGAGATCATCGACCAGCTCGCCTGCTTCGCCCAGCTGCCTCTTGGTCATCCGGGAGCCATCGGCGACCATCCCCGCCAGGTACATGGCATCGCCGTTCCCGGTCTCGTAGAGCTCGCACGCGAGCTCGTGCTCACCCTTGATGCTCTTGGCGATGACCTTCATGTCGGCGACGCTGACGCCGAACAAGTTCTCCGGGGCGCCGTGCTTCGAAAACGTCTGGATCCGCCGGGGGTCTCCCTTCCTCTTCAGCTCCGCCATGACCTTTGCGACCGTCTTCATGATGGCTCCCCTGTCTGCGGAAAGACGACGATCTCCTCGGACACCAGAATCGTGGACCGGGACCAATCGATGAAGTTCTTTTCGTCCTCGAAGAAGACTCGAAGGATCTCCTTGGCTTCGTCGGTCGACCAGTCGCGCTCGAGCGCCTCGATGCTCTCGACCCAAAGCTCCGCGATGCCGTCGAGAGGCTCTTCCAGACCCGTGCGGGGGCCGACGACCAGCTCGCGCGCATCCGTGTCGAGCGTGTGAACCTGAACGTAGCGCTTGACGCCCAGCGTCGGTATCGCATCCGGCGGTACGGCCAAGGGGTGCTTCTCGCGCCAGTACGCTTGAAACTCTTCCCGGCTGAGATGCGCCAGCCGTCTCATGCAGAAACTCAGCTTGATCATCGGCTCCTCTCAGAGATGGATCGTTGCGTTCACCTTCGAGAGATGTCCGATGGGACGAGCTTTGTCAACGACCTGATGCCATCGGCGGGACGGTACGACGCTGCCGCGTCGATGCGGCGCGGCGCCGGGCTACTCCGCAACGAGGTCGACGAGCATCGCCTCGAGCCCGCGGATCCGCGCCAAGAGGACGCGGCAATCGCGCGCGTCCTCCGTCGACATCCGGGCGAGGTACTCCGGCGGAGCCGCGACTCAGTCGCTCTCCTCCTCTTCGATGCCCAGGAGCCGCTGCGCCTCGGCGTGGAACGAGGGAAGCAGCTCGTGAGGACTCTCCAGCTCGCCGATCCGTCGAACCGCGACGTCGTACCACTTCCGGGCTTCGGCGCCGTCCTCCAGCTTCGCGTGCGCCATCGCGAGGAAGAGGCAGTCGATCGCGTCGGGCGCGGCGCGCAGGGCGTGCGCGCGCTCCAGCGCCTCGATCGCGGCCAGCGGCTCGCCGTGCCGGTAGAGGACGACGCCGAGCGTGTTCCAGTGATCCGCGTCGTCCGGGGCGAGGCGGGTGCTCCGCTCGGCGAGGGTTACGGCACCCGTCAGGTCGCGCTGCTCGAACCCGTCGAGGGTCGCCGTGTGCCAGGCGACTCCGGCGAGGTACTTCGCGTTGGGCTGGACCTGGGCCGCGCGGCGGAAGTGCCGAAGGGCCGCGTCGGGGTCCCCCGCGGCTACCGCCGCGCTGCCGAGGTTGTTCCAGTGGCGGGCGTTGCCCGGGTCCAGCTCGATCGCCCGTTCCAAGGACTGCCTCGCGCCCGCGAGATCGCCGACGCGCACCTGCACGACGCCGAGGTTGCCCACGGCCTGCGGATCCTCGGGCGCGGCCTCGACCGCCCGGAGGAACACCCCGTGGCTCTCTTCGAAACGACCCTGGAAGAAGAGGGCCAGCCCGAGGTGGCCGAGCAGGTGTCCCTCGTCGGGCCAGCGCTCCGTCACACGACGATAGAGCTCCGCCGCGGCGGCGTGGTCGCCGAGCTCCTCCAGGTTGACTCCCCGCTCGTGCCAGGCGACGACGTTGTCCGGGCGCAGAGCTACCGCGGCGGTGAAGTGACGCGCCGCCTCCGCGTGCCGGTCGAGCCGGTTCAGGACGCGCGCGAGGAGCAAGCGCGAGACGAAGTCGTCCGGCTCGAGCTCGACCGTGCGCCGGACAACGGCCTCCGCGAGCTCGCTCTTCTGCCAGAGTCCGGCGCCGAGGAGCAGGAGACTGGCGTGCGAAAGCGCCGCGAGGTCCTCCTCGTTCCGAAAGCGCTCGAGCTCCGAAGACTCGCCGGACGCGATCGCGGTCCGCAGCCTGCGACGCACCGGGTTGGGATCGAGCGCGTTGGCGAGGGCCTGCAGGCGTTTCGCGCCCTCGCCGTCCTCCGCCTTGACGCGCACGAGCGCCCAGGCGTCCAGCCCTTCGGCGAAGTCCGGTCCAAGGCCGCGCTCGACGAGGACGTCGACGGCGTCCTCGACATCGCCCTCGTCGGGATCGAGGCCGAGCTCGTAGAAGAGCTCCCCGTACGCGAGGTCCACGGTGACCCAGTCCGTGGGATACACGCCGTGTCCCGGTGGCGTGCGCATGTCGAGCAGCGCCGCGAGGAGTGCTTCGTTCTCGCGCGCGACGTCCGCCGCGTGGATCGCGGACCGGGCGCGCGCCTCGATCGAGGCCAGCGCGGTGGTCGCGCGCTCGCGCACCTTGACGGAGGCGTCCTCGTCGCCCGCGAGCGCGACGGCCCGCTCGGCCGCGGCCACCGCCTCGGGCCAGCGCTCCAACGCCTCCTCGCGCGCCGCGTCCTCGAGCGCGGCGGCGACGCGGGCCGCCGATTCACGCTCGCGCTCCGCGCTCTGGGCTTCGGTCCAGAGCCACCCGCCGCCGACGGCGACGATGGTCACGCAGACGCTCGCCGCGAGCCCGAGGGTCAAGCGGCGGGCCCTGCGCTCCTCGCTGGCGTGCACGCGCGCCTCGGCCGCCTCGATGCGCGCCGCGAGGGCGCGCTCCTCGACGGATTCCTGGTAGGCCCGCATCCGTTCGGCGACGACGCCCGCCGTCGGGGGGCGGTCGTCCCGTTCCGGTTGCAGGCAATCGCCCGCGAGCGCGACCAGTGCGTCGTCCGCTTCGGTCTCCTGAAGCCGCCCGTGAGCTTCGTCGAGCTCGCCCTGCGCCGCCTGCAGGAGCGCGAGCTCCAGCTCCTCGGCGTACGGTGGCCGTCCGGTCAGGATCTCGCACAGGATCGCTCCCAGGGCGAACACGTCGGCGCGCTCGTCCAGCCGATCGATCTCGCCGCGCGCTTGCTCGGGCGGCATGTAGGCGACCGTGCCCATCACCGCGCCCGCGATCGAGTGCGATCCGGTGCCGTCGCTGCGGAGGGTCTCGACCGCCGGAGGCGTGGTCTCGGGTGGAGCGACGCCGGGCTTCGCTTCGCTTGCCTCGAGCACCTTCGCGAGGCCCCAGTCGACGACCTGGACCTCGCCGAAGGCTCCGACCATCACGTTGGCCGGCTTCAGGTCGCGATGGATCACCCCGCGCGAGTGCGCGTAGGCCATCGCCTGGCAGACGTCGGCGAAGACGTCGAGGATCCGGGCGCGATCCGCCCTCGGGTGCTCGCGCTCCTCCAGCAGCGACGCGAAGGTCCGGCCCTCGATCAGCCGCATCGTGAAGTAGGGCTGCTCGTCGTCCGTTCTCCCGAGTTCGTAGACCGGCACGATGCCGGGGTGTTGGAGCTGACCGCCGATCTGTGCCTCCTCGATGAAGCGCTGGACCGTTTCCGGCTGTACGAAGGCGTCCCCGTGCAGCACCTTCATCGCGACCTCGCGCCCGAGGTCCTGGTCGCGCGACTTGAGCACCACGCCCATCCCGCCGCGCGCGAGCTCCCCCAGAACCCGGTAGGGTCCACGCCGCGGCGCGAGCTCCTCGTCTACGCCGGCGTGGGAGGGGAGCACCGACTTTCCGGGCGCGCGAAGCGCGACCTGAATGTCCCCGCCGACCACCTCTTCGAAGAAGCGCACGACCGAATGGCCCGACGAAGCGTCCTGCACGTCCGCGGCGAGGAGCCTTCGGACGCAGGCCTCCAGCTCGGCGTCACCGGCGCAGGCCGCGCTCACGAACCCGTCGCGCTCGGCCTCGGGAAGATCGCGGGCCGAGAGAAACACCTCCTTCGCACGCTGCCGGGAAGTGGACATGGGCGTGGCCGCCGGACCGATTCTGGCCGATGTTTCGGCGGATGAGAAGGAAACCGCCGTCGCGCGCTCTTCGCCGGAGTTACGGCCCCAGCAGGGCCCAGCCCCCGGCCACGAGGAACCCGGCGCACGAGAGCCAGAGCACCGCGTCCCAGAGCTTCCCCGGCCGAAGCGCCGGTTCCGTGCGGCGGTAGCGGAACCAGAGCGCGGTGAAGCCGAGCACCGGCAGCATCAGCGCCTGCGCGACGCCGCTCGCGAGAACGAGCTTCACCGGGGCCTGCACGAAGCAGAAGACGGTCAGGCTCGTCAGCGGGAAGACGGCGCAGAAGAAGCGCGTCCAGGCCTCGTCGCTGCCCGCCCGCACGCCGAACACTCGCACCGCGTCGGCGGCCACGCGCGCGAGGCCGGCGCTGGCCACGAAGAAGGTCGAGTACAGCACCGCGAAGGCCCCGAAGAGGAACACCTCCGAGGCCCACTCGCCGAAGACCGGCGCGTACATCTCCGCGAGCGTGCGGATCATGCTGCCGCCCGACGGGTTCAAACCGACGCGGCCGAGCACCGCGGCGCCGAGGAGGAAGAAGGCGACGGTGGCGAAGGTGTAGACGCAGGCGGAAAGCCACGCGTCCCAGCGCAGGACGCGCATCCACCCGCGCGCGCGTTCGCGCCAGGCGTCGCCCGCCTCGCGCGGGCCGGTCCAGCGCGCGTAGCCCTTCTCGAGACACCAGTACGGGTACATCACGAGCTCCGCCGCGCCGACGCCGATGATGCCGAAGGCGGCGAGCGCGGTGCCGACGCCGGAATCGGGCAGGCGGAAGCTCAGGCCGTCGACGATCTCCCCGCCGCGAATCGCCCAGTCGGGCTCGAGCTGCAGCATCGCCAGCGTCGCGATCGTCACCGCGGTGAACGCCGCCACGAGCGCGGTGGCGAGGAACTGGATGAGGCCGTAGCGGCCGACGACGAGAACGAGCGCGGTCGGCAGCGCGACGATCGCCGCCCAGAGGTACGCGTCCTTCGGCTCCTCGAGCTCGAGCGCTTCGACGGCGGCGTTGCCTTCTCCGCGCAGCGCGCGCTCCACCTGCGCCCGCACGGCCGCGTCCTGCGCCTCGTTGTAGGCCGCGCCCTCCTCCGTCAACGGCTGCGCGATCGCCAGCGCCTGCCCGACGCCGCCGACGATGCCGCCCTGCTGCGCCAGCGTGAGCAGCGTCATCACGAGCCACAGCCACACCGCCCACCCGGCGCGCGCGCGCGGTCCGGGGAGGCTGTCGAGAGCGCCGAGGGCGGTCTTGCCCCGGGTCACCGCCGCGCGGCCGAGCTCGACCTGCGTGAACACCTTGATCACGCAACCGACGACGATCAGCCAGAGGAGCGCGAAGCCCGCCTCCGCGCCGACCTTCGTCGTCGCGATCAGCTCGCCCGATCCGACGATCGACCCGGCGACGATCAGGCCGGGGCCGAGGCGGCGCAGGATCGACGCGGGGCGGCGCGGCGGCTCGACGACGTGCACGGCGGAGAAGGTACCCGCCGACGCGAGCGAAGCACACACACGGTTTGCCCCGGAGATCGAGGGGTGCTTAGACTCACTCGGCCTGCCGCCGCGCTCGCGCCATGCCGAAGAGGAAAGGACTCTTTCTAAGCCACTCGAAGGAGGACAACGCGTTCGTTCACGCGTTGGACGAGAAGCTCCGGGATTGGGGCCACGACACCTTCCTCGACTTCCACGGGATACCGGGCGGAGCGCGTTGGGAGGAAGAGATCTACGGCGCGCTGCGCAAGAGCGCGGCGTTTCTCCTGTGCGCGACGCCCTCGTCGATGGATTCCGCGTGGGTCTTCGCCGAGATCATCCTCGCGCGCTTCGGCGGGATCCCGGTCATCCCCCTGATCGTTCGGCCGTGCGACCTCCCCGAGTTCCTCGGGGACACCCAGCACATCCCCTTCCACAGCGATCTGGAGGCGGCGTACGAGAAGCTCCGCGACGCGTTGACCGCGCTCGGGCCGACTCCGGAGGGCGGGAGCTGGGAGCCCGACAAGCCGCCGTTTCCCGGGCTCATGGCGCTGGACGAGGAACACTCGGCCGTCTTCTTCGGACGCGAGTCCGAGGTGCACCAGACGATCGAGACCCTCCGGCCCACCGTCCGTCGCCGGAGGTTTCTCGCGCTGGTCGGCGCTTCCGGGTGCGGCAAGTCGTCGCTTCTCCGCGCGGGCGTCATCCCCCGGCTGCGGGCCGGTGCGATCGCCGGCTCGGAGCGGTGGTGCTACCTGCAGCCGATCGCGCCGAGGCGGGCGCCGTTTCGAAGCCTGGCGACGTCCCTGCGCGAGGCGGACTCCAGCCTGGGACTCGTCCAGGAGATCGAGGATCGCCTGCGCGAGCCCGAGGGCGTCCTGAAGGAGATCCTCAACATCCGCCTGTCCGAGGGCGCGAGCGTGGCGCTGACGATCGATCAGTTCGAAGAGATCGAGCGGCTGACCCCGCGCGACGAAGCGGACCTTTTCCTGCGCCGCCTCCGGGAAGCGCTGGACGACCCGGATCATCCCCTGATCGTCCTCGCCGCCCTGCGCTCGGACTTCATCACGGCTTGTCTTCAGTTCGATCCGCTCAGCTCGCTGCTCCGCGAGGGCACCCAGGTCATCGGGCCGATGTCCCGGGACTCGATGCGGTTGGCGATCCAGGAGCCGGCCGAGCGCGGCGGGTTCGAGTACGAGCAGGGACTCGTGGAGCGCATCCTGGACGAGACGCAGCACAGCGACGCGCTTCCGCTTCTCGCCTACACGCTGAGCCTGCTCTGGAGCCGGATGGACCCCGAGACCCGTGTCATCACGCGCGCGATGCTGGACGAGCTCGGCGGCGTCGCCGGGGCTTTGCGGATGACGGCCCAGGCGGTCTACGAGCGCATGCCGGGACCGGCGCGCGAAGACCTCCTCGGTGCGCTGACCGAGTTGGCGGACGTCAACGAGCAGGGACACTTCACGCGCCGCCCGATGCCGCTGGATCAATTGCCCGAGCTGGCCCGCGAGCCGCTCGAGGAGCTCGTCGGCGCGCGCCTCCTGACGTCTTCCACCTCGGAGGACGGCCGGTCGATCATCTCCGTTACGCACGAGGCTCTCTTTCACAACTGGCCCCTGCTCACCGCCCAGCTCCAGGGCGCGAGCGAGAGCATGCGCCTTCGCCGCGACGTCGTTCGGGCCTCGGAGGAGTGGAAGGCGGCGCGGCGAGACGCGGACTACCTGTGGCGCGGCGAGCGCGTCCGACAGGCGAAGAAGCTGCAGCCGAGCAAGGATGGAGCCGGGGAAGATCTCGCCGCCGAGTTCCTTCGCGCGTCCGAAGACCTCGAAGCCCGCGCGCTGCGGCGCGAGTCCGAGTTGCTCGGACAGCGTGTGCTCAGCGCCAACGACCTGGAGCCCGAGCGGAGCGTTCTGCTCGCAGTGGCGGCGCTCGAGGAGTACGCGTGGACGCCCTTTGCGGAGCTGGCGCTCCACACCGCTCTCTTCGGCCTGCGCGAACGCCGCTGTTGCAGGCACGGCGGCCCCGTCGCTCGCGCGGTGCTCAGCCCCGACCGGAAGCTGGTCGCCACCGCCTCCGAGGATCGAACGGCTTGTCTCTGGGACGCGGGTACGGGGGAGAGGGTTCAGGAGCTCCGCGGGCACGGAGCCCCGGTGCTGGACGTCGCCTTCGATCCCTCCGGCAAGCGCGTGGTCACGTCTTCCCAGGACGCGATGGCCTTCGTCTGGTCGGCGGAAACCGGCAAACGCGTGACGGTTCTCGAGGGTCATCGCGAGCGCGTCGTCGGCGCCTGGTTCAGCTCGGACGGAACGCGCGTGGCGACGGCTTCGAACGACAAGGAGGCACGCGTGTGGGACGCGGCCACCGGCGACCCCGTCGCGGTGCTCCGGGGACACCGCGGATTGGTGCGCTGCGCCGCGTTCGACTCCTCGGGACGGTACGTGCTCACCGCCTCTCATGACGGGACGGTGCGTCTCTGGGACGCGGACATCGGAACGGAGTTGCGCCGGTTCGTCGGTCACGAGCCGCCCGTCGCCAGGGCGACGTTCAGCCCGTCCGGAAAGGAGTTCGTCACCGCGTCCGGCGACCGGACCGCCCGGGTGTGGGACCTCGACGCCGCGATGAAGCAGAGGAGCGACGACGAGGTCCACGAGGGTAGCGTGCTCGCCGGGCACGGCGACGTGGTCCTGCACGCGTCCTTCAGTCCCGACGGCAAGCGCATCGTGACGACCTCGCGGGACGGCACCGCCAGGCTGTGGGACGCGCGGACCAAGCAGCTCATCGAGGTCCTCCACGGACACAAGGGCTGGGTTCTGACCGCGGCCTTCGACCACATCCAGGAGCGGATGGCCACGGGCGGCGTCGACCGGACCGTTCGCATTTGGGACGCCCGCAACGGAGCCCCGCTCGAGGTCTTTCGCGGTCACGGGGGGCCGGTCCTGACGGTCGCGTTCGGCGACGAACGGACGCTCGTCAGCGCCTCCCAGGACGCGTCCGCGCGCCTGTGGGACGTTCGGAGCCACGACGAGCTGCACGTGCTCCGGTCGCACACGGACTGGATCGACCGCGCGCGGTTCAGTCCGGACGGCGGGCTGGTGGCCACGGGTTCCCACGACGGAACGGCGCGCGTCTGGGAAACGAAGACGGGCGCCCCGCTCGCGGTCCTGCAGCACGACCACTCCGTGCTCGACGTCGCGTTCAGCGCCGGCGGCGCTCGACTGGTGACGGCTTCCGCCGACGGGACCGCGCGGCTGTGGGAACCGAGGAAGGGCGTCGCCGAAGCCGTCTTCCAGGGCCACCGGGACCGCGTCGTCAGCGCTCGCTTCAATTCCCGGGGGGATCACGTGGTGACGTCCTCCGAGGACGAGACGGCGCGCGTCTGGGACGTGTCCGGCGAGCTCGTGAGCGTGTTCGAGGGTCACCGGAGTCCGCTGACCCAGGGCGACTTCGTGAGGAACGGATCGGTCGTGACCGCCGGTCGCGACGGCAAGGTGCACATCTGGGACGCCTCTTCCGGTGAAGGAGTCGCCGAGCTCCGCGGCCACAAGAAGCCCGTCGTGGTCACGACGGTCGATCCCGACGGCCGGTGGCTCTTGACGGCCTGCCAGGGCGGCGTGTTCTGCGTCTGGGACGCGCGAACGGGTGACAGGCTGAGCCGAATCCACGAGCGGGGGAGGGCGATGACGTGCGCGTGCTTCCATCCGGAGGGAACGATGATCGCCACCGGATCGGACGACGGCACCGCGTGGATCCGGAGCTGCCCGGACGGAGCGAATCTCTTCGTGCTGAGCGAGCACGAGGCACGGGTGACGAGCGTTTCCTTCTCGCCCGACGGGAAGCGCCTGATCACGACTTCGGACGACCGAATGGCGCGTCTCTGGGACAGCTCCAGCGGCGCCCTGGTTCACGTGCTGCGCGGTCACCAGGCTCCCGTCCAGAACGCCGTGTTTCACCCCGACGGCGTGCGGATCGTCACCACCTCCGAGGACGGGACGGCCCGAATCTGGCTGGACCGGAGCGGACGGGAGCTCCTCGACTTCAGCCGCCGGCGCACGACCCGCGACCTCGAAGCGGAGGAGCGCCGGCACTTCGGCTTGCCCGAGAAAAGGAGTGTCGAAGCATGAGAGTTGCGCTCGTCCTCGCCCTTGCGTTCACGACGGGGTGCGCCGCCGACGGCGGACCGCGGCAGGCGGCGCCGGCGCGGCGGCCCAACGTGGTCTTCCTCCTCGCCGACGACCTGGGTTGGAAGGACCTCGGCTGCTACGGCAGCAGCTTCTACGAGACGCCGAACCTCGACCGCCTCGCGGCGAGCGGGATGCGCTTCACGCAGGCCTACGCGACCGCGCCGGTCTGCTCGCCCACGCGGGCGAGCATCATGGCCGGCAAGTACCCGGCGCGGATGAACACGACGGACTACTTCGGCGGGCGGCGGAAGAAGAAGCTCCTGCCGGCCGAGTACATCCAATACCTGCCGCTCGAGGAGCTCACCATCGCGGAAGCGCTGGGGGAGGCGGGCTACGCCACCTTCTTCGCGGGCAAGTGGCACCTCGGCAGGGGCGACGAGTTCGCGCCCGAGGCGCAGGGCTTCGACGGCAACGCCGGCGGCTTCTGGCGCGGACATCCGCCGAGCTGGTTGGCGCCCTACAAGAACCCGAAGCTCGCCGACGGGCCCGAGGGCGAGTATCTGCCCGAGCGGTTGACCGAGGAGAGCCTGCGCTTCCTCGAGGAGCACGCGGACGAGCCGTTCCTGCTCTACTTCTCCTACTACCTCGTGCACACGCCGCTCGTCACCAAGCCCGAGCTGAAGGCGAAGTACGAGGCGAAGGCGGCGGCGCTGCCGCCTCACGACGGTCCGCGTTTCGTCCCCGAAGGCGAGCGCGAGGCGCGCCAGGTCCAGGATCACGCGGTCTACGCCGGGATGGTGCAGTCGCTCGACGACAGCGTCGGCCGCCTGCTCGACAAGCTCGACGAGCTCGGCCTGGCCGAAGACACGATCGTGATCTTCACCTCCGACAACGGCGGCCTCTCGACCTCGGAGGGCTCGCCGACGTCGAACGTGCCGCTCCGCGCCGGCAAGGGATGGATGTACGAGGGCGGCATCCGCGAGCCGCTGCTCGTGCGCTGGCCCGGCGTCGCGGAGCCGGGCGGTGAGTGCGACGTTCCGGTGACGGCGACCGACTTCTACCCGACGATCCTCGGCATGGCGGGGCTCCCGCCGCGTCCCGAGCAGCACGTGGACGGCGTCGACCTGACGCCGCTCCTGCGCGGCGAGGCGGAGCTCGAGCGCGAGGAGCTCTTCTGGCACTACCCGCACTACGGCAACCAGGGCGGCAGCCCCTGCGGCGCGATCCGCGAGGGCGACCTGAAGCTGATCGAGTTCTACGAGGACTCCCGCGTCGAGCTCTACGACCTGGCGAGCGATCTCGGAGAGACCCGCGACCTGAGCCTTCGGCGTCCCGCGACGGCGGCGCGCCTGCGCGCGCGGCTCGCCGCGTGGCGCGACGCGGTGGACGCGCGGATGCCGCGACCGAATCCTGATTCCTGACGCGGCGAGGGGAGGGGGCGAGGCGCCCGGTCGCCCCGCCTTGCACGGCTCAGCTTCGCGCCGGCGTGACGCCCACCTCGCTGGGCTCGACGTCCATGGCCTCGCACACCCGCTGGATCGCCTCCTTGCGCTTCGCGAAGGCCGTCGAGCGGGACAGGCCCAACCGATCCTTGATCCGCTCCCAGGTCCACCCCTGGTGACGCAGGCGGATGATCTCGCGGGCCGCCGGGTCGAGATCGCCGGCGACCGCCGCCACCCGGTCGGTTAGCTCGCGCAGGCGGGCCGCGTCCACAGGACGCGCGGGGTAGACGACGTCGGGGTCGTTCTCAAGGTCCTCCTTCTCCTCGCGCGTTCCCCCGTGACGGCGGTAGAGCCCCCCCCTGATGAAGGACGCGATGCTCCGACCATATCGGCGGATCCAGTCCCCGTTGAGCGGCTTCCCCTTCAGCTCCGGATGCTTGGACTGGAGGGTGAGGATCACGACGGCGACCTCTTGGACAAGGTCTTTGGGGCCGAAGCCGTAGTAGACCTTGAAGTTCATCGTACGCACGATGTCCTCGAGCTCGCCATACCACTCACATGGTTCGCATTGCTGTCCCCCGTTGCGGTAGTACGCGCGAACGTACATGCTGCCGACTCGGCGACACCAGCGTTTGAACCAGTCGGCGTCGAGGACTCGGGACCGAAAGTCCGGCCGGTGCCGAAGTCGCTCCATGACCCTTTCCGTCACTTGCGCGCGGATCAGCCCGGCCTCGCCGTCCGGGGCGTGGATGCTGACGATCGTCAGGCTGGCGTAGAGCCGAGGCTTGATATGGTTCACCAACTCGGCCAGGGGCACGGGGCAGGACATGGTGGCCACCTTTCCGTCCAGTCTATCGAGGTGCGGGATTGCGCGGGGGCTCCGGGAAGGGCGATGGAAGCGAAACGGGTCGCCTCCGCGAGGTGGAGGCGACCCGTAAGAGTCAGGTGGGCAACGAATCGCTACCCGCGACGCGCCGAGGGCCGTGGCTTGAATTGCCCGAACCTCCGGCGGCGCGCGAGGCGCAACGTTGCTCTCGTGTAATCGGCGACGGGATCGTCGCGGTCGTGGTCTCCCGTGTACGCCTCGAACAGCACGTTCTCGACGTTCTCGAGGGCCTGGAGCCAGGTGTCCGCTTCGGCCACGGCTCGATCGACCGCACGGCAGACGCTCCGGACATGGTCGCCACTTCGGGGTCCTCGATCAACGAGTGCCGGGTGTGCCCTCGAGGATCGAGGACCCGGGAACGAGAGACGAAACGGGAACACCAAGGCCGAAGACCTCTTCCGGATTGTGGGGATTGACGAGCGTGTAGACGACCGTCGGGGGAACGACAACGTCGCGCTCGACTTCGTCCACGACTCTCTCGGCGAGAAGCCGGCGGGCGACTTCGTCCGCGACTTCGACGGGGACGTCCACCGGGCTGACGACGACGTATCCGTCGACGTTGCGCTCGTTGACGTCGCCCCAGACGGCGGACAGAGACTGCGCAAGACCGACCGCGGACGGCGGAACGACTCCGCAGACCGGGCGAACCGGGCGCTTGACGACGTCATCGGCATCCGGTTCGTTCACGTCGACCGCTTTGCGGTCGGCGAGCCGACGGACGAGATCCGAGACGACGGGAAGGTCGCGCGTGGTGACGGATCCGTCACCGAGAGGGTGGGGGACGACCGGCTCGAGGACCATGCCGTCGATGACCGGCGTGGATTCGACCGGAGTCGTGGACCCCGAGAGGAGGACGAAGTTGACATCTTGCATGGCTGTATCCCGTGGAGGATCAAGCGGCCGCCGGAGGGCACGGGCCGGGGTTCGGAGGGAGAGGCGAGGAGTCAGGCCAGAGCGGGCCGGAGCGCTCCGGATCGGTCCCGGGGGTGCCGGGACCGGCGGCCGGGGAGGACCCCGGCTGCCAGGCGATGGTGTCGGGCGAAGCGCCGTCGCGCGGATACCGCGGATATCCGGGACCGGGAGGGCATTCGTCCGCGCCGGTCGTCTCGCCAGGGGGGGACCACGGAAGTTGCGGCCAGCAGAACGGAGGCGGGAATGTGGGGTTGCCGGCGCTGCTCGTCCAGAACGGCGGAATCCAAGCCAGGGTGCCGCCGGTTCCGTGCCGACGCGACGGGGGGGGCCAGGTCCACTCGTCGGGGTTGGTCGAAGGAGAACCGATCCCGAAGGGGGAGGAGTTCGCGTCGCCGCAGGGAGCCTGGTTCGGGTCCGCGAAGGGATGCCCCCCGGGGAGGCACGGGAAGAACTGGAGCGGGCGCCAGGCGAAGCCGTCCGGGCTCGACTCGATGGACGTGGAGTGATCCCCCGTGCGCGTCGGATCCCAGGCGGCTTCCTGGATCGGAAGAGTCCCGGTGCAGGGGATCGTGCAGTCTTCCGCGGGGGGGTGGGCCTGTGGCTCGTCGTAGTGGATGCAGGCGGATTCGGCCTCGGGGGCCGTCGGGCCGCTCCAGGGCCAAGCGTAGGACAGCGACTGCGCTTGGAGTAGCAGAGCCGCGCCCACGAGGAACAGCATGCGTTTCATCGGGATCCTCCGGATATGCATGAGGTTGAGGTCGGCGGGGACCTCCCCCGCCTGCAGCACGGGTTGAGGAAGCCCCATCGCAGTCCGGGCGAATCCGGAGAAAAAGGGCCGCGCCTACGGAAGAACCGCGGGGGGCCCCGGGGTCAGGACAGCTCGCGGATCACCCTATCCATGACCGTGTGCACGTGCTTCGCGACGGCCTCGTCGTCGTAGAGGGGCACGCGCTCGATGCCGATCTTGAGCATCTCGTAGGTCCGGTCGAGGACCTGCAGGGCCTCCTGCTCCTCGAGCAGCGCGGTGGCACATGGGTGGTAGGCCCGTGCGCGCCTGACCACCTTCCCAGGTAGGCCTCGGGTGTCGATGGAACTCTGATTCAAAGTGGACTCTCTCCCTGACAGCTCGACTTGGGCGGGAACGCGTGCGGCGTGTGCGATCCCCCCCGAACGAGAGGGACAAACCCGGCCGCCGCCTACGCCTTCTGCGCCTTGGCGGCCAGGAGGACCCGCATCGAGTTGCGAACGGCGTCCGCCAGCTCGTCCCGTTCGTGTTCTTCCAGATGCTCGTAAGCTTCGTAGAGGAGCTCTTCCGCGGCGATCGCGAAACTCTTGGAGCTGTCAGCGCTCCTGCGGGCTTGCTTGACCCGCTCGAGCCAGACACTCAGGGGGATGTCGCTGATGGGTACGGGGCCGCGTCCCGGTGGAACGTCCCTGACGGAAGGAACGGCATCGATCGGACCTTGCGGAGCGTCACGGCGATCTTGCTGGCGAGGTTGGGCGGGGTCTGCCACCGGCTCACCCTTGTCCCATTCTCTTTGGCGTCCGTTTTCACCGGGCATGGGCAATCTTTCTCTCTCTCTCTGAGAAAACTTCGGGTCCGGACAAGGCGCGGAAGGATGCCAAACGAGACCTCGGTCCGCCACACGTCCCTCGGATCCGATCTTGCGAGCCTAACGGAGGATTCCGGAATTCGGGAGCGCTCCGGCTCCGAAAGCGCGCGGGAAGGCCGTAGCGGCCCTCCGCACGGGTGCGGTGGGCGATCGACTATTGGTCCGCGACCGGGGTTCGACAGATTCCTGCGAGATGTCCAGACGATCGGGTGTGCCGCTCCACAAGAGAGATGTTCCCGCTCCCGCGAACCTCTGCCGTCGGAGGAACCCCGATGCTCAACCTTATCTTCCCCAAGCCCTCCAACCGCTCTAGGGTGGGCCGCGGCTCTGACGAGATCGCGCGCAGCCTTCGCAGGAAACTACGTCAATGGCCCCTCTGCCCCGAGAAGTACCTCGAGCTGCTCGACGATCTTCTGCGGCGCACCCGCATCGAGCGCGACCGACGCGACAGGCTGCGAGAGGAGCTCGAAGAGCAGCGTCGCAAGGCGATCCGTCTGGAACAGCGCTGCCGAATGCTCGAGCGGAGGGCTCGCTAGCTACCAGCGGAGCTCGCCGGCGGTCCTTCCCTCGCTGGTGAGCTCCACCATGCGGTGCTTGCCGACGGAAGCCGGGGTCTGAGACTCCAGCGCCCAGCGCCTGGCGCGACAAGGTGGACGCGCAGATGCCGCGGCCGAATCCCGAACTCGGGTGACGCTGGGTCGCCCCGGCTGGTGGCGTCCACCCTAGACTACTACGTAGCTAGAGGAAAGAGCCATGACGCGAGCCGCATCGACCCGTCTCGTCCTTCCGCTCCTGGCCGCCGTCCTCGCCGCCGCGCGCGCGGACGCGCAGACCTTCGGGCCGGGCCAGACCATCGTCGGCGGACAGGTCAACGGACCCGCGAACGTCAGCGCGCCCGATCTGGACGGCGACGGGGACGCCGACGTGCTCTGTCCGATGAGCGGGAACCAGCGCGTGGTCTGGTACGAGAACCTCGACGGGTTGGGTTCGCTCGGCGCGCAGAAGATCATCACGACCGACGTCAACCTGCCGACGTCGGCGTCCGCCGCGGACCTGGATGGGGACGGCGACCTCGACGTGCTCTCGACGAACTACAACTGGCACGAGGTGGTTTGGTACGAGAACACCGACGGGCTCGGCTCCTTCGGACCGAAGCGGTTCGTCGCGGTGGGGACCTTCTGGCCGTCCGACTCGATCGCGGCGGACCTCGACGGCGACGGAGACCTCGACGTCGTCTCGGCCTCGGACCTGGGCGACGAGATCCTGTGGTTCGAGAACACCGACGGCCTCGGCACGTTCGGCGCCGCGCGGACGATCACGAACGCCAACACCTTCTCTTCGCTGTTCGCGGCCGACGTCGACGGCGATGGGGACCAGGACCTCCTGGCGACCGGCTCCAACGCGGTCGTGTGGTTCGAGAACGCCGACGGCCTCGGCGCCTTCGGAGAACCGCAGCTCATCGCGGACGTCCTCGCCGGCTTCCACGTCCGCGCCGCCGATCTGGACGGCGATGGCGACCAAGACGCGCTCACCGCGTCGTGGGCCGACGATACGGTCGCCTGGTACGAGAACACCGACGGGCTCGGCGCCTTCGGACCCAAGCTCGTGATCGACGGCCAGGCGGACTCCGCGGCTTCGGTGTTCGCCGCCGACGTGGACGGCGACGGGGATCGAGACGTCCTGTCCGCGGCGCGCAACGACCACACGGTGTCCTGGTACCGGAACATCGACGGCCCGAGCATCTTCAGCACGGGGATCCCCATCGCCACGGGCTTCGTCCGCGCCAACTCGGTCGTCGCGGTCGATCTGGACGCGGACGGCGACCGCGACGTCGTCGCGACGGCGCAGGACGACGGTATCGCGACGCACGAGAACCTGAACGGCCTGGGGATCTTCGGACCCGGGACGAACGTGGTGGCCGCCCTCCCCGAGGCGGTCGACGCGGCCGACTTCGACGGGGACGGCGACCTCGATCCCCTGTCGGCGTCGATCGGCGACGGGAAGATCGCGTGGTACGAGAACCGGTTGAACACCGGAGGCCCGTTCGGGAACACCGCCATTTCGATCCCGTCGTACGGAGTGTTCTCGGCCGCGGCGGCGGACGTCGACGGCGACGGAGACCCGGACGTGCTCGCCGTCTCGGGAGGGCTCGACTGGTACGAGAACACCGACGGCCTCGCGAGCTTCGGAGCGTCTCAGGCGATCAGCACCCAGGCGGCCTTCAACCGGACCGCCGTATCCGCGGATCTGGACGGTGACGGCGATCTCGACGTTCTCAGCGGGGCGACCGTGTTGGTGGCCTTCGCTGCCTCGCCGCAGATCGAGTGGTACGAGAACGTGGACGGCTTCGGGAGCTTCGGCCCGCAACAGATCGTCACGACCGACCTGGCCGGAGCGAGCATGGTGTCCGCCGCCGACCTGAGCGGCGACGGCGAGCAGGACGTCCTCGCGGCGCTCCTGACCGACGGCGAGGTCGTGTGGTACGAGAACGCCGGCAGCGCGGCGTCCTTCACGACGGAGAAGGTCATCACCACGGCGCTCTTCGGCCCGACCGACGCGCTGGCCGCGGACCTCGACGGGGACGGAGACGCCGATGTGATGGCGTCCTCCCAGTCGGACGACACGATCGCCTGGCACGAGAACACCGACGGGCTCGGGACGTTCGGCGCGCAGCAGGTCGTGACGACGGCCGTCGACTTCCCGGACTCGATCGTCGCCACGGATCTCGGGGGCGACGGCGACCTCGACCTGCTCTTCACGGCCTTCGTCGGCGACACCGTCGGCTGGTTCGAGAACACCGACGGCTTGGGAGCCTTCGGACCGGAGAACGTCGTCTCGACGCAGTTCGACGGCCCGACGTCGGCCGTCGCCGCGGACCTCGACGGCGACGGGGACGAGGATCTCCTGTCGAGCTCCTACTTCGACTCGACGATCGGCTGGTTCGAGAACACCGCCTGCCCGACGGTTGCCCCGGCCGCGGAAGTCGTGCGGCTCGGATCGCCGCCCAACCCGGCCGCGCTGCTCCCGGGCGTCAGCGGGCCTCCGGTCCTCGGCACCACTTGGGATCCGATCATCGACCACACGGGCTTCGTTCCGGGGGCGACGCTCGACGTGCTCGTCGTCTCCGGCGCGGCGGTGAACGTCCCGCTCGCCTTCGGCACGCTGCTCTGCGACGTCGCCGGGAGTCCGATCTTCGTCACCGCGACGCCGGGCGCCTCCTTCTCGCTACCGCTCCCGTTCCAGTGCCCGTTGGTCGGCGCGTCCGCCTGCTCGCAGGGGGCGTCGGCCAGCCCGACGGAGATCCGGCTGACCAACGCGCTGGATCTCACGCTCGGAACGTTCTGAACGGTCAGCGGAGCTGGCCGACGACTTCGCCGTCGCTCGAGAGCTCCACCCGGCGCTCCGTGCCGACCTCGACGACGCTCATCACGACGCGCATCTCGCGGTCGTCGTCCTCGGGCCGGAAGAACGAGAACGTCAACGATTCGCCGGGCGCGAGCTCCTGCTGCTCGAGCCCCGTGCCGCACCAGCCGACGCTGAAGCGCGTCCACTCGCCGTCGACGAGCGCCTGCGTCCGGTAGATCGGAGAGGCGGGCCCGTAGCCGTGGAAAGCCCAGGTCGTCGCCGAGCGGTTCGACAGCCGCACCTCGGAGTCGCCGACCTTCTCCAGCGTGGGAAACTCGGCGACGACGGGCGCCGGCGTGGAATCGACGACGTCGGGCGGGGGAACGCTGCAGGCGAGCGGAAGTGCGAAAAGAATGCAAGGAAGGAGCAGGCGATTCGGCTTCAAGGGCGTCTCCGTGGGTTGGTTCGTCGGTCGGTCGCGCGTTTCGGCGCAAACGTCGCGCGCAAACTTCCTCTTGGCTTCACCCCGCCGCCTATCGGCGTTGCTTAAGCTTTGCTAGCTTCTGTCCGAGGAAGAAAACTCTTCACCATGTGGAAATCGCTCTCCGGTCGCAGGGTCCAAGACATCGTCGCCGAGGTTCGCGACTTGATCGGCGACCAAGACCGGACGGTGCACATAGGCACCGACGCGAAGCACCGCGGCTTCCACACCGACTTCGTCACGGTGATCGCCATCCTCGACCCGGGTCGCGGAGGGCGCGTGTTCTACCGGCGCGACCGGGTGTCGCGCATGAAGTCGCTCGCGCAGAAGCTCTTCCGCGAGTGCGAGCTCAGCATCGAGAGCGCGCTCCACCTCGCGCAGACCGTCGCGCAGGACATCATCGTCCACGTGGACGCGAACGAGGACGAGCGCCACCGCTCGTCGAAGTACGTGCAGGCGCTCGCCGGCATGGTCGTGGGCCACGGCTTCCGGGTGCAGGTCAAGCCGAACGCCTGGTGCGCGACGCACGTCGCGGACTACGTCGTCAAGGAAAAGCACCGCAAGGCGGCCTAGTCGCTTCCGTTCCAGACCGCGAGCGGCGGCCCGGTGGGGCGCAGGTACGCGAGGATCGCGACGGCGGTTCCGTAGCTGGCCGACCGGGGGAACACGCGGTCGTTCCACAGGCCGTCTTCGCCGCGCGCGGCGGCGAGCAGCGCGGCCAGGCGCGCGCGGTACTCCGCGCGATCGGCCTCCGGCAGGAGCTCGATCGCCTCGGCGGCGAACTGGTGCGCGAAGTAGAAGTAATGCGGCGCGATCGCGTGCGGCGGCTTGTGCAGCCCGGAGCGCCCGCGCCGCTCGTCGAGCCAGTGATGGTGCGCGAGGAACGCGTCCAGCGCGCCGCGCACGTGGACGAGCGACGAACGCCCCGCGAGGAAGAGGGTCGTCTCGCAGCACACCATGCGTCCCACGGAGCCGGGGATGCTGGGCGGGTCGTCCGTGGCCGGAACCACGCCCTTGTAGACGAAGGCGCCGCTCGGCTGGCGCTGCGCGTGCACGACGTCGAGGGCGCGTTCCACCGCTTCCTCGTCGATCGCGAAGCCCTGGCGCTTGGCCTCGAAGAGATCCAGGAGCGCGAGCGCCGTCACGTACGAATAGGCGGGCGCCGGCAGCCGCTCGCCGCCGGGGCGGTGGTAGGACCAACCGCCGGTGCGCGGGATCTCGAGCGCGAAGACGCGTTCGAGATAGACGGTGACCGCCCGGTCGACCTCCGCCTCGAGCTCGGCCGGCACGGCGCCGAGCCGCCGCGTGTCCAGCAGCCCGCGCAGGGCGGCGAGGTAGCCCCACAGGCGCATGTCGAAGCCGGGCGGAATCTCGGCGGCCATGTACTCGTGGTCGAGGCTCGCGCAGAGAAAGCGCAGTCCCCGCGCGATCGCGGCCTGGCGCTTCGCGTCGGCGCGCAGGCCCGGCGCCCGCGCGAGCGCGCACAGAACCCAGCCCGTGCCGCCGACGCGGTAGCCGATCGGGATCTCGCCCTGCACGCGGTAGGCGCTCTCGTACGGCCATTCTCCCGAGTCGCCCCGTTCCTCCTTCGCGAGCAGCGCCTCGACGCTGCGCGCGATCACGCGCTCCGTCGCGCGGTCCAGGCCGCCCTCCTGCGAGCCGTCGAGCGACTGCGGCGCGTTCGAGACCAGAAACGCGGTTAGTAAGGCGGTGAGGTGCATGGACGGCGAAGCCATCCTAACCTGAAGGCTCGTGAAGCGACCCGTGCTGGCTTTCCTCGTCATCCTCGCTTCGGCGTACGTCCTGATCTGCGTCATGGCATGCGTGTTCCAGCCGAAGCTCGTCTACTTCCCCGGTCCGCCGCCGTCGTGGGCGCCGGACCGGGAGGGCTTCGCGTATCGGGACCTGATGCTCGAAACGTCCGACGGCGTCGCGATCCACGCCTGGTTCTTTCCGGCCGAGGAGTCGCACGGCGCCGTGGTGATGAGCCACGGCAACGCCGGCAACGTCGCGAACCGCGTCCCGCATGCGCAAGCTTTCCTCGACGCCGGCTTCTCCGTCCTGCTCTACGACTACCGCGGCTACGGCCGGAGCGAGGGCAGCCCGAGCGAGGAGGGAACCTACCGCGACGCCGAAGCGGCCTACGACTGGGTGGTTGCGAACGCCGGCGTCGCGCCGCACCGCGTCGTCTCCTACGGCGAATCCCTCGGCGGCGGAGTCGCTCTCGAGCTCGCCCGCCGGCGCGAGGTCGGCGCGGTGATGCTCGAGAGCGCGTTCACGTCGATCCCCGACGTCGGCCAGCGCATCTACCCGTGGCTGCCGGTCAGGCTGATGTCGCGCATCGTGTACGACAACGCCGCGAAGATCGCGGAGCTTCGGGTGCCCGTGCTCGTGATCCACAGCCCCGACGACGAGATCGTCTCCTATGACTTCGGCGAGAAGCTCTTCCAGCTCGCGAACGAGCCGAAGCAGTTCCTCGCGACCGAGGGCGGCCACAACGACGGCGGGTTCTTGCGGCGCGCGGAGTGGCGCGAGGCGGTGGGGAGGTTCCTGCTCGAAGCCGTGAAGGGCGAAGAGGACGAGCGGTAGGAGGTGCCATGGACGGCAGACGGCTCGCGGCGGCGCTGGTCCTCGCGGCCGCCGCGGTCGCCCTGGTCTGGTTCGCCGCCGGCCGCGACGGGAGCCGACCGGCGGCGCCGGGAACGACGACCGAAGCGGTGCCACCGATCGCGGAGACCGCCGGCACCGAAGACTCGGGGGATCGGGCACCGCTCGCGGAAGCCGCTCCGGCGGAAGCGCGTCAAGCCGTCGGAGATGCGCGACGCGGAGGGGCGCATCCGCCGTCACGCGCTGGACCTCGCGCGCGCCTTCCGGGGCACGGATCCCAACGACTTCGCGAGCTACACCGTCGGACCCTTCCTGCCCGGCCGGTACGAGCTCACCGCAACCGCCTCGGACGGCCGCACCCGGACGCGGAAGGTCACGGTGCGCGGCGAGCCGGAGAAGGGCGTGACGATCCGGCTGCGCGACTGAGTCAGTCCTCGCCCATCATCACCGTGAGCTTCGCCAGCGCGCGCGAGTAGACCTTGCGGACCGCTTCGTCGCTCTTGCCGAGCAGCGTCGCGACCTCCTTGCTCGGCAGCCCGTCGACCTTGCGCAGGAGCAGGATCTCGCGCATCTCCTCCGGCAGCCGCTCGAGGCAGCGCTCGAGCCGCTCGTAGCGCTCGCCGTCGAAGTACGCCGGCTCGTCCGCCGACACCGCCTTCATCACCGTGTCGGTGAGCGGCGTGTCGCCGGCGCGCTTGGCCGCGCCGAAGAAGTCCGCGCGGTCGCGGATCTTGTTCACGGCCAGGCGGTTCAGGAAGTGCCGCAGGCTGCCGGGCCCGCGGTACTCGAAGCCCTCGAGGGCGTGCAGCGCCTCGAGCGCCACGCTCTGGAACACGTCCTCGCTCTGGAGGTGGCCGCGCAGCTTGCGCCCGAGGCTCGCGCGGATGGTGAGGAGGAGCTGGTCGTGATAGCGGCGGTAGAGATCCTCCCAGGCCTCGTCTTCCCCGGCGCGGATGCGCCCGAGGATCGTCAGCGTCGCCTGCTCGTCGGGCGGGCTCGGGAAGGGCTCCATGCGGGGATCTTAGAGGTTGCGGTCACATCCGGCGCTCGCCCGCCGCTGGAGCGGGACACCCGGATCGAGAAGCGAGCTCCAGGCCCCCCGCAACCCCATTCGGAGACCATGAACATCCCGAGGATCCTCCCGTTTGTCCTGTTGTCCCTTCCCGTGGCCGCCCAGGACGTCCCGCCCTCCTTCGTCGAGAACGTCGGCCAGTGGCCGGAGGAGCAACTCTTCGAGACCCGCCGCCCGGGTCTCGCGGCGCGCCTGGAGAAGGACGCCGTCGCCCTGCACGTGAGCGCCGGCTCGGAGGGCGGCGCCCTTCTGCGCCTCGCCTTCGCGGACGCGAACGAGGACGTGCGCGTCGAAGGCGGCGAGCGCCTTGCGTCGCGCTTCCACTTTGTCGGCGGCGCCGAGAGCCACGCGGGGGCCGCGGCCTACGCCGACGCGTTCTACCGCGACCTGTACCCCGGCATCGACCTGCGCCTGCGCGACGCCGGCGGCGTGCTGGAGTACGACCTCCTGCTCGACCCCGGCGCGGACGTCTCGCGGTTCAGCGTGAGCTGCGAAGGCGCCGCCGCCGTGACGCTCGACGCCGACGGCGGCCTGATCCTCACGACGCACCTCGGCGAGCTGCGCCAGAGCGCGCCGGTGGCGTGGCAGGTGGCCGCCGACGGCGAGGAGATCCCGGTCGAGGGCCGGTTCGTGCCGGTCGGCGACCTGGCGTACTCCTTTCAGCTCGTCGGCCTCGATGCGGAGCTGCCCACGGTGCTCGACCCGGGTCTGGAGTGGTCGACGTTCCTCGGGGGCAACATCAACGAAGCGGTGGAGGCGATCGCGGTGCACACCGACGGCTCGGTGTACGCGACGGGGTCGACCGACTCCACGGACTGGCCGACGACGCTCGGCGCCTACGACGAGTTCGACAACCCGGGCATCGACGTCTTCGTGACCAAGTTCGACGAGGACGGGACGCACCTCTGGTCGACGTACCTCGGCGGCGGCTCGGTCGACCGCGCCTTCGCGATCGACGTGGACGCGGCCGGAAACCCGGTGGTGGGGGGCAACACGCTGTCCACCGACTTCCCCGTCAGCGCGGGCTCGCTCACGGCGACGCTCGTCGGCGGCCAGCAGGCCTTCGTGACGAAGCTCTCGTCGGACGGCTCGGCGCTCTTGTGGTCCACCTGGCTGGGCGGCGACCGCTCCGAGACGGTGCACGCGATCGCGATCGCGCCGAGCGGGACCGTGTACGTCGGGGGGAACACCAACTCGTTCTACTTCCCGTTCAACGACACGACGGCGCAGACGCTGAACCCGTTCCCCTACATCGACGGGGCGTTCGTGGTGAGCCTCGGCTCCGGCGGGAGCTTCGGCTACAACCACTTCCTCGTCGGCGAGGGAACCGACTTCGTGTACGGCCTCGCGGTGGACTCCGGCGGCGACCCGATCGCGGTCGGCAAGACCGGGTCGACGGCGTTCCCCGTCACCGGCGGCGCCTACGACACGGTGAAGGACGGCGTCGAGTGCTTCATCGCCAAGGTGTCCGGACCGAGCCCGGCGGCGCCGGCCTGGGCGACGTTCGTCGGCGGCACGAACATGGTCGAGCAGTTCAACGACGTCGAGGTGCTCTCGACGGGCGACATCTGCGCGGTCGGCTACACGCGGAGCAGCGACTACCCGACGACGGCCGGCGTGGTGAAGGAGACCGTCGACAACTGGGACGGCGTCGTGTCCATCGTCAACTCGACGGGAACGACGCTCGTGGCGTCGACGCAGTTCGGCGGCATCGGAACCGAGGAGATCTACGGCGTGGACGTCGGCGCGGACGACTCCATCTCGATCGCCGGACGCACCTTCCCGAACGCCTTCCCGGCGACGGTCGGGGCCTTCCAGACGACGCCCGGCTTCGGCGGCACGGTCCAGGACGCCTTCATGGCGCGCCTCAACGCCTCGCTGACGGAGATCGAGTACGCGACGCTCTTCGGCGGCGACAAGCACGATCGCGCCTACGACGTGGAGCTCCGGCCCGACGGCGACGCGATCGTCGCCGGGATCGCGCAGTCGGAGAGCTTCCCGGTCACCGCGGGAGCCTTCGACGAGGTCCAGGACAACACCGACGACGGCTTCGTCCTGCGGATCGATCCGACCTCGTCCTGTCCGGCGAGCGCGACGACCTACGGGTCGGGCTGGCCCGGCACGCTCGGCGTACCGTCGATCGCGGCGAGCGCGCCGCCCGTGCTCGACACGTCGATCACGATCGACGTCGGCAACTCGCTCGGCCTGGACAGCTTCGGCGTCGCCATCGTCGGCTTCACCGAGGTGGCGATCCCGACGGCGTACGGCGGCACGCTCTTGAACTCCGCGGAGGTCATCGTTCCGATCGCGACGCTTCCGGCGGCCGGCGTGTCGATTCCCTACACCATTCCGCCCACGTCCACCTTCTGCGGAACGGAGCTCTTCGTGCAGGGGGTCGTGTTCGATCCGGGGGCCACGGCGAGCTTCTCGTTCACGCCCGGGTTGAAGCTCTTGCTCGGCGGCTAGCTTCACCTACGATGAGGCCGGGCGCGGTAGGGGTAGCCGCGCCCGGCCGATGGATCGAATCGGACGCTTCGTCATAGAGTCCAACCTCGGTCAGGGCGCGTTCGGAACGGTGTACCGCGCCTTTGATCCGGTGCTGGCGCGCGAGGTCGCGCTGAAGGTGCCGCGCTTCGCGCCGGAGGACGGCGAGATGCTGCGGCGCTTCCTGCGTGAGGCGAAGGCGGCCGCGCGGCTGCGCCATCCGAGCATCGTCGGCGTGTTCGAGAGCGGCGAGGCCGGGAGCACCTATTACATCGCCACCGAGTTCGTCGAGGGCGAGCCGCTCTCCGACCTGCTCGAGCGCGAGCGCCCGTCGATCGAGACCGCCGTCGACTGGGTGCGCCAGCTCGCCGACGCGCTCTCCTACGCCCATCACGAAGGCGTGATCCACCGGGACATCAAGCCCGAGAACGTGATGCTCAACGCCTCCGGGCGCCCGCAGTTGATGGACTTCGGGATGGCCAAGCGGCAGGAGGAGGACTCCGGCATGACGATCGACGGCTGCGTGATCGGAACGCCGGCCTACATGCCGCCCGAGCAGGCGCGCGGCGACATCCAGGGCACGGGGCCGCACAGCGATCAGTACAGCCTCGGCGCGATGCTCTACGAGCTCCTGACGGGCAAGCGCCCCTACGACGGGCCGGTGACGTCGATCATCATGAACGTCGCCAGCGAGGAGTTCGAGCCGGCGCGGCCGAGCAAGCTGAGCGGCGACGTCCCGGCCGACCTCGAGGCCTGCTGCCTCAAGGCGATGGAGAAGCTGCCCGAACGGCGCTACACGGACATGAACGCCTTCGGCGACGACCTTCGGCGCTGGCTCGCGGGCGAGCCGCTCCAGGCGCGGCCGATCAGCGAGCTCGAGCGCGTCTGGCGCTGGTGCCTGCGCAACCGGACGGTGGCGAGCCTGATCGCGCTCGTTTGCGTGCTGGTGCTGACGGGGGCGATCGTGGCGACCGTCTCGGCGGTGAACTACAGCAACCTGGCGGACGAGGAGCGGGCGTCGCGGTTCAGAGCGGAGGCGAATCTCGCCGACATGTTCACGAACTCCGGCCTCGTCGTCGCCGAGGAGAACCCGGCGCAAGCGGCGCTCTGGTTCGCGACCGCGGCCGTCAAGGCTCCCAACGACGCCGAGCGCGAACGGCTGAACCGCCTGCGCTTCCGGAACTGGTCGCGCTCGCTCGCGCTACCGCTGAGGGCGTTCGCGCACGAGGGAGCGGTGCGCGACATCCGCTTCCATCCCGGCGGCGCCCACCTGCTCGTCAACACCGAGCGGGGGCCCGCGGTCTGGGACCTGGAGGGGGAGGAGGGTTGGACGATCCCCGGCGACACGGCCTTCGACGCGGCCGCCTGGACCTCCGACGGCGGGCGCCTCGCGCTCGCCGGCGGCGGCCGCGTGGACGTCGTCGAATTCCCGTCGGGCGAGCCGGTTCACTCTCTCGTGCACGACGGACCCGTCTCCGCGCTCGAGTTCTGCGCCGGCGACGCGTTTCTCGCGGTCGGCGGAGATCACACCGTCCTGTGCGACGTGAGCTCGGACTTCGAGCCCCACGCGCTGGAGCACCCGCAACCGGTGGCGCGGTTGACGTTCAGCGCGGGCGGCGATCGCCTCGCGACCGCCTGCACCGACGGGCGGGCACGGGTCTTCGACCTCCTGGGTCCGACGCCGGAGCTGCTCTTCGACGTGCCCGCCACCGGCTACAGCGGCAACGCCGACGCCGGCGACGACGAGAACCCGATCCGGCCGGTGTTCGTCGACGGCGACAGCGGGCTCCTCACCTATGCCGGCGGGCGCTACGTCGGCTGGTGGGACGCCGAAACCGGCGAGGAGGTCCTCTGGATCACGGCCGAGAGCTGGATCAACTCGATCTCCGTTTCCCCCGACGGCAGCCGCTTCGTGCTCGGCGGCTTCAAGTTCGCGCGTCTCTGGGACGCCGAGCAGGGCGTGGCGGTGGGTGAGGCGATGCCGCACGGCAACTTCGTTTACGCCGCCGCGTTCCTGGGCGAGGACACGTTGCTGACCGCTGGCGCCGACTCGCACGTGCGCCGCTGGTCGGCGCCGGCCGGGGAACCGCTCACCGGCGCGATCCTCCACCAATCCGAAGTGATGGCGGCCGTGCCGTCACCGGACGGGAGCCGGCTCGCGACCGGCCAAGGCGACGGCTTGGTCCGGATCTGGGGTCTCCGCGGCGAGATCGCGCCGATCCGGCGCATCGCCGTCGAGTCGCCCGACAACTACGTCGAGGTCACGGCGGACGGCAAGTGGATGATTCCGAGCGGCTGGACCCAGGCGCGCGACGGCGGCTCGGCTCGCGTGCTCGAGGTGGCGACCGGCGACACGGTGGGGAAGCAGCTTCCGGTGGGTCGCGCCCAGAACGTGCGGCGCATCGCGCCCGACGGTCGCACGGTGCTCACGGGATCGTCGCTGTCACGGACCTACCGCGGCATTGCCCGGGACCGGCTCGCCTCGGAACCCGGGCTCGTGGAGTTCTGGGATCTGGAGAGCGGAGAGCGTCGCTTCGGCGGGCTCGCGACGCCGTCGGAACCCATGGGGGCGGCGTTCCACCCCGATGGAACGCTCGCCGTCGTCGTCTGCGCCGGCGGAGAGGTCCTGATGATCGACGCCGCGACCGGCTCCGTCACGCGCGAGCTGCGGCTCAACGGGCGGGCCGACCCCGTGTACGTCGTGCGCGACTGGGTGCGGTTCTCGCCGGACGGAGCCGGTTTCGCGGCGTGGATTGGAGCGGACGCGCGTTTCTGGGACGACGGCGGCGAGCAGCGCTTCGCCTTTGAGCACGAGCCGGACGCGTACGTCCACGACGTGCGTTTCACCGCCGACGGTACGCGCGCCGTCAGCGTTTCCGGGGACAGCACCGCGCGCGTCTGGGACGTGGGGGCCGGGGAACCGGCGCTCGCGCCGCTGGAACACCCCAACTGGGTCTTCACGGCCGCCTTCAACCGCGACGGGACGCGGCTCCTGACGGCATGCCGCGACCGGATGGCGCGGCTGTGGAACCTCGAGACCGGCGAGCTGGCGGCTTTCGCCTTCCAGCACGACGACGAGGTGCTGGGCGTCGCTTTGTCGCTCGACGAACGCGTTCTGCTCACCGGCTGTCGCGACGGGACCGTTCGCTTCTGGGAATGGCAGACCGGCAAGCCCGTCGTCCCTCCCGTGACTCTCCCGGGCCAGGTCTATCAGGTGGAGGTGACTTCGGACGGCCGCCACGCGGTGGCGGCGGGCAACATGCGGGCGGTGTACGTGATCGACATGGCGAACGTCGCCGGCGCGTCGCCGGACCGGGGCGACGTCGTCAGCATGCACCTCCTGGGCGAGCTGCTCGCGGGCCAGCGCGTCCACGAGGGTGGCGGCATCGTCAACTTGACGTCGGAGGAATGGCTTCAACGCTGGCGCAGGTTCCGCGACGAGAATCCCGACCACGGTTCGCTCGAGGTGGACGAGTGACGGCGCGCAAGACGCTCCACGCCTACGAGACCGGCGACGACACGACGGGCATGCCGATCGAGCCCGCGCCGCTCGAGCGCGACTGGATGGAGGCGACGCACAATCGCTTCGCCTACCGCTGCCTTCCGATGGTGCTCGCCAACCAGGCCGGTTGGCTGATCCCGTGCCCGGTGCGTTTCACCGCGCGCTGGAACGGCGGGCCGCGCACGCAGGACCTGCGGTTCTGGTTCCCGCGCGGCTTCCGCCGGCCGATCGTGCTCAGCCACTTCGGGACCGGGATCATCACGTTCACGATCCCGTACCTCTTCCGCACGCCGAAGGACGTCAACCTCTGGGTGAAGGGTCCGAGCAACGCGCCGAAGGACGGCGTGCAGCCGCTCGAGGGGATCGTCGAGTCGGACTGGTCGCCCGCGACCTTCACGATGAACTGGCAGGTGACGCGGCCGAACCACCCGATCCGCTTCGAGAAGGGCGAGCCGATCTGCATGCTCGTCCCGATGCCGCGGCACCTCGCCGAGGAGCTCCGGCCGAGGCGGTCCCCGCTGCGCGACAACAAGAAGCTGCACGCGGAGTTCGAGAAGTGGCGCGAGAGCCGGCTGGAGTTCAACGAGTCCCTCGCGCGGATGGACGAGGAGGCGGTACAGCGGGGCTGGCAGAAGGACTACGTGCTCGGCGTGGACCAGCCGCGGCTTCACCTGCGCCGCTTCGACGAGAAGAAGTGACGGTGCCGCGCTTCGACTTCGTCGTCTCCGCGGAGAACAACCACTACATGGCGTGGCAGGCCATGCTCTTCCACTTCTCGTGCGTCGAGAAGAACGGCTGCGTCCCGATCGTCGTCGCCCACGGCGGCGACGAGCCGCTGGTCGCGGGCTTCCGGCGCATCGCCGAGAAGGGCGGCCGCGTGCAGCGGGCGCGCAACTACCGCTTCGACGGCGGCCTCGACTACGCGCCGCGCAACACCGCCGGCACGTTGCAGAGCGTTGAGAGCGACGCGGACTACGTCGTGTTGTGCGATCCCGACCTCGTGTTCCTGCGGCCGTTCGAGCCGCCGGCGGTCGCGGCGGACGAGGTCAGCTTCGAGCGCGTGTCCTACCTGCACGTCGACCAGCGCGATCACGAGCTGCTCGAGCGCGCGTCCGCGCGCGCGGGCGTCGACTTGGATACGCTCCGGGCGAACCCCGTGAGCGGCGGCGTGCCCCACGTGATCCCCTCCGGGTTGCGCGCGGAGCTCGCGGACGAGTGGCTGCGCTGCGAGGAGCTCTTCGCGCCCGACGAACCGCCCGCGGAGCCGGGCCCGCAGCTCAAC